>DASZPU010000378.1:0-5507 GCA_035550195.1 Nannocystaceae bacterium | reverse complement strand
CGGCGTGCGAACGCGAGCAACGCATCCGCGGAGCCGAAGTGCTTCGCGAGATCCTCGGCCATCGTGCTGCCGACCTGCCGGATCGCGAGCCCCACGAGCACGCGGGCGAGCCCACGCCCCTTCGCGCGCTCGAGCCCCGCGAACAAGTTGTCCGCGCTCTTGTCACCCATGCGCGGCAGCTCGGCCACCGCCGCGCGATCGAGCTGGAACAGATCCGCAGGCGAGCGCACGCCGAGGTGCTCGACGACTTGATCGACCGTCGACGCGCCGAGCCCGTCGATGTCCATCGCGCCTCTGCTCGCGAAGTGACGCAGCCGCTCGCGGATCTGCGCCGGGCAGGCCGGGCTCGGGCAGTACACGAAGATCTCTTCGGCGACGACGGTGGTGCCGCACGCAGGACACGCCTGCGGTCGCACGTAGGGCTCGGTGCCCGCGGGCCGCTCTTCGAGCTGCACGCCGACGACCTGCGGAATGATCTCGCCGGCCTTCTCGACGAACACGCGATCGCCGATGCGGATGTCCTTGCGCTCGAGCTCGACGAAGTTGTGCAGCGACGCGCGCGACACCGTGGTGCCCGCGACGAACACCGGATCGAGCTCCGCGACCGGCGTGAGCTTGCCGCTCTTGCCGACCTGCACGGTGATGCCCCGCAAGCGCGTGGCCTTGCGCTCGGGTGGGAACTTGTACGCGATCGCCCAGTGCGGATGGTGGCCGGTGCCCGCGAGACGATCGTGATACGCGAGCGTGTCGATCTTGATCACCATGCCGTCGATGTCGTACGGCAGCTCGCTGCGTCGCGCCGCGTAGGCCTCGCAGTGCGCGTAGGCAGCCAGTGCATCGGAGGTGACGACGATCTCGTCGGTGTACACGCTCGCGCCGTGCTCGGCGAGCCATGCGAGCACCGCGGATTGCGTCGTCGGTACCGCGATGCCCTCGACCCATGGCACCTGATAAAGGAAGGAGACGATGCCGGCGGCCTCGAGCCCGGCCGGATCCTTGCGCTTCATCAGCCCCGCACAGCCGTTGCGTGGGTTCGCGATGCGGCGCTCGCCGGCCGCTTCGAGGCGCTCGTTCCACGCGGCCCACGCTGCGTTGGGCCAGTAGAGCTCGCCGCGGATCTCGATCGCGCCGCGCAGCTTGCCCAGCTTCGTCGGCACCGCCTTCGCGGCCTCGACCTGGCGCGTGATGTCGTCGCCGCGCTCGCCGTCGCCGCGCGTCACGGCCCGCACGAGCTTGCCGTCTTGGTAGAGCAGCGACACGCTGATGCCGTCGATCTTCGGCTCGACCAGCAGCGGCACGTCGTCGGCGACCTTCTCGAGCTCGGCGAGCCTGCGCTCGTACCAACCCACGAGCTGATCGACGATCGGCATCGGCTCGCCCTTGCTGTCCCTGCGATTGGGCGACAGCTTCTCGAGCGACAGCATCGGCACGCGATGCTCGACTTGCACGAAGCCCTCGGTGTGATCGGCACCGGGCTTGTGATCGAGTCGCTCTGCAGCCGGCACACCGAGTCGATCGGCGAGCTCCTGGTAGCGCTCGAAGAGCTCGTCGAACGCGGCGTCGGTGATCTCGGGCGCCCCCTCGCGATACGCCCGCTCGTGGTACTCGACCTCGCGCGCGAGCTGGGTGAGCTCGTCGCGTCGGGCGGTGTGCTCGTCCGCCTTGCTCCGGGCCCGTGCGAAGAGGTCACCGGTCTCGTTTCCCATGCGCGGCCATCGTACGCCCCCGCGGAAGCGATCGTCGGCGAAACCGTTGACGCCGACGCGGACCGACTGTGAGACTTGCTGTCCGCGCGGAGGAGCCCGCATGGCGAGTGTGAAATCGTGGAAAGAAGGCGAGCCGGGTGCGCCCGACTTTCCGGCCGACTTCGAAGTGGTGAAGAACGCGGTCTTGCAGGTCACCGACATCAAGACCAATCGCAACAAGTACTACGCGATCGAGCTGCACTCGGCGGGCTCGCGCTTCCGCGTGTACACGCACTACGGGCGCACCGACGATCTCGAGACGTCGGCCGACGCCGGCGTTCGCGAGTCGCGGTTCTTCGCGACGCTCGCCGACGCGCAAGCGTGCTACGCGAAGATCTACGCGCAGAAGACCTCGGCCGCGAAGGGCTACAAGGAGATCAGCCTCGCGTCCGCGCGCATCGGCTCGCACAAGCTGCGCGGGCAATCGAGCGGCCACGTCGACGACGCGACGCTCGAGCGCATGGGTGGCGAAGCCGAAGCCGCCGCACCCGTGATCGTGAAGAGCACGCTGCACGACGAGGTGCAGGCGCTGGTGCGGCTCTGCTACGAGGAGGCCACCGACGCGCTCACGTCCACCGTGGCCGCGAAGATCACCGCCAACGGCATCGAGACGCCGCTCGGCGTGCTCACCTTGGGTCAGATCGAGAAGGGGCAGACGATCCTCGACGAGGCCTACGCGCTCTTCAAGGACAACCCCACGCCGGGCCCGAAGGCGATGTCCCAGCTCACCGATCTCTCCGGCGAGTTCTACACCGTCATCCCCCACCGCATCGGCCGCTCGCGCGCCGCCGCGCAGGAAGCCATCATCGACACGCTCGCCGAGTTCAGCCAGAAGAACGAAACGCTGCAGCTCATGCGCGACATGCTGAAGGTGAGCGGCGGCGCCGAGGGAGCCAAGGTGCTCTTCCGCGACGACGTCGACAGCAAGTACGCGGCGCTCGGCTGCGACATCGCGTGGCTCGACCAGAGCGGCACCGTGTACCGCGAGGTGAAGGAGTACGTCGAGCGCTCGCAGGTGAAGACCAACAAGATCAAGGTCGATCGCATCTTCCGCATACGTCGCGCGGTCGAGCACGACGTGTACGACGAGAAGCTCGGCAATCACCACATGCTCTTCCACGGCTCGCGTGGGAAGAACTGGGTGGGCATCATGTCGCGCGGCATCCTCTTGCCGAAGATCGTGGTGACGCTGGGCGTCAACCGCACCGACGCGGGCTGGCTCGGCAGCGGCATCTACTTCGGCAACGCGGCCTGCACGTCGCTCTACTACACGTCGCCCGGCCGTCGGAAGACCCGCATGTTGGCGATCGCTCGCGTCGCGCTCGGCAAGCCCAAGGAGTTCCGCAACATCACCTACGGCATCGACGGGCCGCCGAAGGGCTTCGACAGCTGTCACGGCGTGCGCAACGTGCCCGGCTCGCCGTCGCAGTTCGAGGACGACGAGCTCGTCGTCTATCGCTCGGAGCAACAGCGGCTCGAGTTCCTGGTCGAGTACCACGCGTAGTCCCTCTCCCACCGAAAGCCCGCCATGCGCATCAAAGTCCTGCTCGTCGACGTCAACCCCAAGATGATCGCGGCCTGGCGCGAGACCTTCGAGAACAACCCCGAGGTCGAGATCCGCCACGGCTCGATGCTCGAGCAGCGCGTGAGCGCATGGGTCACGCCCACCAACTCCGCGGGCAACATGGACGGCGGGCTCGATGCGGTGATCCGCGGCTACCTCGGCGACGGCATCCAGCACCGCGTGAAGCAGGCGATCGCGCAGGAGCACCACGGTGCGATGCCGGTGGGGTACGCGACCTGCGTCACCACGCAGCGCGACGCGCCCAACTTCCTCATCTCCACGCCCACGATGGTCGCGTCGTCCGAGGACATCTCCGACGGCATGAACGTCGCGCTCGCGTGTGCGGCCGCATTCCAAGCCGTGCACATCCAGCACAACAAGGAACCCGGCAGCATCTACTCCGTGGCGTTGCCGGGTCTCGGTGCGAACACCGGCAAGGTGCCGGTTTCGATCTGCGCCGACCTGATGTGGACGGCCTACGATCTGTTCCGCGGCCGCCAGTTCGCCGACTTCGGCGAGATGCGCAAGGCACTCGAGGAGATCCTCGGCGACCTCGGACCGGCGTCGAAGAAGGGTGCGGCGAAGATCGCCGCCGGCGACGTCGCGGGCAAGAAGGGCTACGGCGCACCGGCGCCCGAGAGCTACGAGTTCGACAAGAACGACGAGCTCGAGGACTTCGACGACGAAGAGGAGCTCGACTGATCCCGCCGATCCGGCTGGTGCGCGCGGCCGGTTCGCCGCGCTGCGTGCTCTTGTCGGTCGCGCCGAGCGGCGACGCGTGGATGATCCGCGTCGCGCACGGCGAGCGCTTCGATGCGCTCACGGGGGGCACCGCGTACGGCCCCTTCAGCGGCGAAGCGCTCGCGGATCGCGTGGGCGAGCTGTTGCAGCAACACGTCGCGCAGGGCTACGTGCAGCTCGCGGCCGCGGAGCTGCTCGCGGCGCTCTCGCACGAGTCGCCGCGCGTGCGCGGTCGTGCGGCCGTGCGGCTCGGCTGGCGGCGCGAAGCGAAGGCGGTCGAGCCGTTGCTCGCCGCAGCCGTGCGCGCGCGCGGGGACATCTGCCCCATCGTCGACGCGCTCGGGCGCATCGGTGATCCGCGGGCGATCGAGCTCGCACGATCGCTGGCGGCGAAGAGCCAGCTCTCGCGCCGACGCAGCGGTGTCGAGGCGCTGCGCAACCTCGGCGACGCTGTCGGCCTCGCGCTCGCACGCACGGCCAACGACACGCGCCTGCCCGACGAGATCACCGCGGTGCTCGCAGTGCTCGACGAGCAGCGCGTGACCGCGAGCGCGGTCGCACAGCTCGAAGCGGCGATCGCCGGGATCGATCCCCGCAAGGCCGGCATCGTCGCCGATGGCCTGTACGAGCGCGACACCCCGCTCGCGCATCGCGTGGCGCGGCGCATGCTCACCGTCGAGCGCATCCGCGGGCCACACCAGTGGCGCTACGCGAAGAGCATCCTCAAGCGTACGATGCTGCGCGGCGATGCGGCCACGTTCGGCGCGCTCGCGTACACCATCGAGCGCGCATCGATCGGCTACACCGGTGCGACCGCAGTGCTCACCAGCGGGCTCGACGGTGAGAAGCGCTCGACGAAGGTGTTCGGCAAGCAGACGCAGGCCTATGTGCTGCGCGCGTGTTGGCGGCACCTGCGAGACCTCGCGCGCTACCGACCTGCGCAGTACGTCGAGCACGCGGCGCGCGTGCTCGCCTGCTACAAGCCCACCGACGCCGGCCCGATCGCGGGCGATCGCGGTGCATTCGCATCGGCGTTCCTGCTCAATCGCATCCTCTATGGTGCGAGCGATCGGTTGCGCGTCGGTTGGCGATCGCTCGAGCACCGCTTCGTCTCCGCGAGCGCCGTGCACCCGAAGCCGGGCGTGCGCGAGGAGGCCTTCGCCGCCCTGTGGGACGAGCACCCCGCCGCGTATCTGCGGTTGCTCGTGCACGCCGAGCTGCCGCAGGTCGAAGCGCTCGCGCTCGCGGGCGTGATGCGTCATCCCGAGGTGTTGCAGCAGGCGGAGCCGAGCACGTTGCTCGATCTCGTCGCACGCGATCGCGAGCCGCTGCGTGCGACCTTGCAGCGCGAGCTCGAGCGCCGGTTCGCGGCCGATCCGAACGAGTGGGCGCTGGTGGAGGCCGTGCTCGCGCGCGGTCTTCCGCTGCTGCGCGAGCTCTCGCTGCGCTGGCTGGCG
>DASZPU010000377.1:0-8197 GCA_035550195.1 Nannocystaceae bacterium | reverse complement strand
GTCGAGCGGGCGTCGCCCATGTTCGACATCCACATCGACCAGCGCCACCACAGGCCGATGATCGGGTTCTTCCTCGCCTTGATCGAGGCGAGCAACTTCAGCGCGCCGTCGTCGGTCGGCTCGCCGTGCAACGCCATGCGCGCGTGCTCGTGGGCGTCGGTCACGTTGCCTTGGCGCAGCCGGATCCAGCCCATCGCCACCAACGCGTCGACGTGCTCGGGATCCTCTTCCAACGCTTCGGTCGCGTGCCGGTCGGCCTCGTCGAGCGCACCGCGATCGTAGGCGTCGTACGCCGCCGTCACGAGCACGTCGGGATCGTCGGGCGCGAGCTCCATCACCTCGCGCAGCAGCTCCTCGTCTCGACGCTCGCGCAGACGCAGCAGCGCGAGCAGCCGCACGTACAGGCTCGAGTCCTCGGGCTCGAGGCTGATCGCGTAGCGATAGCTGGCCTCGGCCTTGTCGAGCTTGCGCTCCGCGCGTTCGACCTCGCCCATCGCGCGATGGCAGAGCGCGAGCTCGGGATCGCTGTGCACCGCGGCCTCGGCCTCGACGCGCGCAGCACCGATCTGCTTGGCATCCACCAAGCAGATCGCGAGCATCGAGTGCGCATACGCGTGCATCGGATCTTCGGCGAGCACCTGCTTGAACAGCGCGATCGCACCGAGCAGATCGCCGTGGTGCACGCGGTCGTTCGCGCGCGCGAGCAGTCGCAGGGTTTCGCCGGAGTCGCTCATGACAGCACCAGGATCCACCAGCCGGGGGGCAGCATCGCGAACAACGTGCCGCGCAAGAGCGTGCCGGCCATCACCACGGACCCGCCGCCGAACGACTTGCCGCCGAAGTACTCGAACAGCTCGTGGTCGAGGCGCTGCTCGTCGCAGAGGCGGTAGCCGATGTAGAGCTTCCACCCGACCAGCAAGATCGCCAGGTACTCGAATACGCGCGACGAGATGACGGCGTGGTCGAGCAGCGTCTGCAGCGTCACCGCCATGAGGATCGCGATGACGAGGCCGATGAAGAGCAGCAGGTATTGCGCGCGCTTGCGGTCGCTGTTCAAGCCGATGCCGTTGAGCAGGAACCACGTCCAGCCGAGCCACGTGCCCGCGAGCATCGTCGCGAGCAGCGGCCAAGTGGGGCTCACGATCCAGCGCGGCTGGTTCATCCCGATTTTCCGTGGCGCTCGATGAACGCGAGCACTTCGTCGTATCGCCCACCTTCGTTGGCGTAGCGCGCGTAGTTGCGCGCCGTGGTGAGCCACTCGGTGGTGGTGGGGCGCAGCGATGCCAGCGCGCGCGCGAGGTGCTCCTTCATGATCGGGATCTCGTTCTGCTCGGCGAGCGACGCTTCGATCGCTTCGTCGATCGCGGTCTCGACGACGTTGCGCAGATCGGCGCCGGAGAACCCCGAGGTGCGCTGCACGATCTTCTCGATGTCGAGATCGCCGGCCGTCGGTCGACCTTCGAGAAGCGCCCCGAGGATCGCACGGCGCGCGGGTACGTCGGGCGGCGGCACGAACAGCGTGCGATCGAAGCGACCGGGCCGCTGGAACGCGGGATCGATCGCCCACGGCGTGTTGGTGGCCCCGAGCACGAGCACACCCGCGTTGGCCTGCGCGAAGCCGTCCATCTCCGACAAGAAGAGCGAGATGAGCTTCGCGGCCGTGCTCTCGCGCGCGTACTTGCGGTTGCCCGCGAGCGCCTCGAGCTCATCGAAGAACAACACCGCCGGCGTGCGCTCGCGCGCGCGCTCGAACAGCGCGTGCAGCTTGCGCTCCGACTCGCCGATGTACATGTCGAGCACGTCGGAGATCGCGACGTTCATGAACGTCGCGTCGACCTCGCCCGCGGTCGCGCGTGCGATCATCGTCTTGCCGCAGCCGGGCGGGCCGTAGAGCAGGATGCCGCCGCCCACGCTGCGCTTGAAGCGTGCGAACACCGAGGGCTTCTGGAAGGGCAGGATGATCTTGCGACGGATCTGCGTCTTGACGTCTTCGAGCCCGCCGACGTCGTCGAACTTCACCTTGGCCTGCGCCGGCGCGAGCAGACGACCGAGCTCGGGATCGTCGGTGTCGTCGTTCGACAGCACGCGCAGGCGACCTTCGCCGGCGGTGGGCTTCTCGGCCGACAGCTTCGCGCGCAGCTCGAGGTTCTCGAGCGTGGGATTGGCCGCGACCGCGGCGAGGTATGCCGACTTGCCGCGCTCGCCGAGGCCGAGCTCCGCACACGCGCGCGCGACGACGATCTGCGCTGCCGGGCTCGCGATGCCGTCGGCGAACTGCAGCGCGCGCTCGGGCTCGCCGCTGCCGAGGCACAGCTCGGCCGCCGCGATGCGACCTTGCTCGGGCAGGTCGCCGACCTTCACGTCGGCGAGCACCGGCTTTGCGCGCGCGAAGTCCCGCCGCTGCGCGAGCGCAGCGAGCAACACCGCACGCAGCTGATGATTGTCGGGCGTCGCCGCCAACGCGGCCTCGAGCCCTGCGATCGAAGCGTCATCCATGACGAGCCGCGATCACACTTCACGATCGCGCGCCGGTCAAGCGATCACACCATCGAGTCGCGTGACGGGTCCAGCACCAGCGGATACGCGTGGTCGTCGAAGAGCGTCAGGATCGCGTCGGTGCCGTGCTCGCGCTTGAGCGCGTACTCGGCATCGGTCAAGAGGTGCACGACCAGCAGCTCGACGGGCTCGCCGTCGACTGCGAGCTCGAGCTCCGCGTGGCGGCCGATGATCGGGGTCAGGAACAAGAACGTCGTGAGCGCGGTGTCGGGGAGGATCGGCTCCGGCATCGGGATCGTGTGGCCGAAGCCGAGCCAGGTCTCGTCGATGAACGGGAACTCGGCGAGCCAACGCAACAGCGCGACGTAGTCTTCGTCGAGCTCGCGCACGTACCACACGAGCTCGGCGCGCGGCTTCACTTCGCCGCTCGCGACGCCTTCCTCGGCGTCGTCGTCGAGGTGCATGCGACGATCGCTCATGCCGTTCGTGACGAGCACGAAGCCGCGATCTTCGGCGTTCGGATCGGTCGAGAAGTCGAGCTCGTACGCTTCGACGGCGACGCCGTCTTCGTCGGCAGGGAACACGCGCGTGGGGGCGCCGTGGCAATCACGCCAACATTCGCTGCGCTGCTCGGACGCGCTCGTCATAGCCCGCGCTGTGCGTCCTCGTTGCGCTCGCCCGGCACGGGCGCGAGCGGATCCCTCGGCTTGCCGCGCAACGCCGCTGCTTGATCGACGCTCGCGGCACAACGAAAGCCGAAGTGGTGAAACGGCGAATTGCTCGGCGGTTGCGGACGACGATAGTAGCTGGTCGCGTAGTCGGGGCCCCAGTACCACGAGCCGCCTTTGACGAGCTTGTGATCGAAGCCGGGGCACTCGTCGGCGCCGCCGCACGGCCCTTTGGGATCGACGCCACTGCACGCGTCACCGCATGCGCTCCAGCTCTCGGTGTACCAGTCGGCGACGTACTCCCACGCGTTGCCGGTCATGTCGAACAGACCGTAGGCGCCTGCGGGTCGCGAGCCGACGACGAACGTGCGGCCCTTGTACGGCTCGGAGCTGCGGTTCATCGGAATGCCGCAGCTGCGGCCCTTCTTGTCGCGGATCACCGCGCGTCGACACGTGGCCGGCTCGTCGCCCCACGCGTACTTCGTGCCTTGCTCGCCGCGCGCGGCCTTCTCCCACTGCGCCTCGGTCGGCAGCGATTTTCCCCGCGACGTGCAGAACTCGCGCGCGCCGAACCAGTTCATCCCGACGATCGGTTGATGCGGGCGGCTGAAGTCGGGATAAAACGGCCCGCCTTTGCGGCACTCGCCCGACTTCACGCACGCCTTGTACTCGGCGATCGTGACCTCGTACTGATCCATGTAGAAGGTCTGCACTGCGATCGTCGCAGCGGGGCGCGCGTTCTCGGGGCCGTCGTCGCTGCCGCGCACGAACGGGCCGCCGGAGACGCACGACATGTTCGCGGGCGCTTCTTCACAAGGAGCGATCGCGGTGCCGTCGGGCAGCTTCGGTGTGTCGTCGATCGGCTTCGCCGGCGGCGCGGGCTCGACGGGCGCGCTCGCGATCGGTGCCGGCGCGGCGACGACGGGTTGCGGCGTCGGCGCGTCGACCGAAGTGGTCGGCGCGGTGCCGCCATCGGTGGGGCGGCACGCGACGAGCGTCACTGCGAGTGGGATGGATCGCCGCACGTGGTGCGAGCGAGAGCATGCATCACGTCGCGGCGCCGAGGAACTGCCGCAGCGCAGCTTCGGCGACCGAGCCGACTTGGCGCGCCACGACGTTACCTCCGCGCATCACCAGCAGGGTCGGTACGCTGCGCACGCCGTAACGCGCGGCGAGCTCGGGGGTTGCCTCGACGTCGACCTTCGCGAGCGCCATCCCGAGCGCGGGCGCGACGCGCTCGAGCAGCGGTTGGAACGTGCGGCACGGACCGCACCACGGCGCGGACAAGAGCACGGCGACGGGGCGCTCCGCGCCGAGCACGGTGCGATCGAAGGCGGCGGTATCGAGAGCAGCGAGGCTGGTCACGCCCGAAGAGGTGTCGAGCACCATGCAATCTTACGGCGTAAGATCCCGACCGGGTCGACACATGGCAGAGGCGATGTCCGCGTTCGACGTGCTCGACCGACTCCAAGCCGTGATCCTGCGCGAGCGCGCTGCGCTCGCCGCGGTGGCGCGCCACGAAGGCCTCGGCCCCGAGGACGCGATCGACTGCGTGCAAGAAGGTCTGTGCACGCTGCTCACGCGCCGCGACGATCTCGCGCTCGCCGACGATCGCCTGCGCCCGTATCTCGCGGGCATCGTGAAGAACCTCGCACGCAATCGTCGACGTCGTCACGATCGCGCGCGGCCGCACCTGCCGATCGATGCGCTCGAAGCCGACGATGCGCCGTCGTCGGAAGCCCTCATCGCCCGCGCCGAAGAGCACGTGCGCGTGCAGGCCTGTGTCGCGCAGCTCTGCGACACGCAGCGTGCCGTGGTCACGCTACGGTTGCTCGAGGAGCGCGACGGTGAAGACGTGGCCAGCACGCTCGGGTTGACCCGCAACCACGTCGACGTGCTCTTGCATCGTGCGAAGCACTCGCTGCGCGCGTGCCTCACCGCTTCGTGAGCGCAGCGAGCCGCGCCCGGAACGCGCGCAGATCGATCTCGCGGCGCTCGTCGTAGGCCTCGCGCGACGACTGCGTGCGTGCGTGCAGGTTCGCGGGCTGACGCCAGCGCACGATCTTGCGCTGCACGCCGCTCCAGAAGCGCGCGCGTGCTTCCAACGACAGGAGCGCACCGCGACGGATCTGCGCGCGTGCGACCGCCGTGTCGGCGTAGAGCGCGAGCGCTTCTTCGAGCCAACGCCCGTGATCCTGATCCTGCAGCACGTGCAGCCGGAAGTAGAGGATCTCGTCGTCGCCGAAGCCGGCGCGCCCGAGCCCCCGCAGGATGTACGCGAACATCTTGGGGATGCTCCACTCGTGGCCGGGCCCGATCGCACCGAGCCCGACCAGGAACGGCTCGGTCGCGCAGATCCGCAGGTGGGCTTCGACGAAGTCCGTCACCGCGCAGTGCAGCGGCGTGTTGTCGAGCGTGTCCAGCGTGCCGCACGCGGCCGCGACGAACTCGCGATAGAGCTCGGCGTGATCCTTGCCGTCGGAGCCCTCGCCGTACTCGTCGACCAGCACCTTCGCGATCCACTGCTTCGCGCGGCTGTCGGGCGCGGTGAGCAACAGGCGCTCGAGATACTGCGTGAACATGCCGACCAGCGCGTAGTGCTGGCGCGCGAGCACGCCGTAGTCCTCGCGCGTGAACGGCACGTGAGCCACGCGCACGAGCAACGGATGGTTCACCGCAGGATGACGCTCGACCTCGCGACGCAGCGCGGCGAGGAACTCGGTCGGCGTCTGGTGGCGATGGGCCTCGGGTTGTACGGCTACGGCTTCCATCACGCGGTCTCCCTGATCACCGGCAAGCGGCGGCGCGAGTCCTCGGGGGCGGGCAGGGCACGCAGCTTGGCGTCGGCCGCGATGATGCCGAGCTCGTCGCGCAGATGCGACTCGGGATCACGCACGATGCGGAAGTACGCCGCGCGTTTGCGCAGCCAGCGGAAGATGCCGAAGAAGGTGTGGAAGAAGAAGCCCGGTCGCTTGCGGATCACCGGGAAGGTGCCCTTGCGAACCGAGGCCCACACCGAGTCGCGCTGCGCGGCGAACTTCTCGTAGAAGCGTCGCCGCGGCAGCTTGGTGGGCAGCACCGAGTGCAGCAGATCGAAGAAGCGCGAGTCGTCGGTGAGCAGCTCGGCCTGGCGCTGGCGATAGAGCTGCGTGCCCGGCAAGGGCGTGAGGATCGAGACCAGCGGGATCGCGATGCCGAGCTCGTTGATGTGCGCGTAGAGCCGATCGAAGTCGGCCTCTTCGAAATCCTGCCGCACCATGAAGATGCCGGTGGAGACGATGCCGAGGTCGCGCATGATCTGGGCGGCACGGCGGTTCTTGTCGACGGTGCCGCGCTTGAGCAGCGCTTCGAGGCCGTCGTCGTCGTTGGACTCGAAGCCCGACAGCACCATGATGAGCCCGGCGTCGCGCAGGCGCTTCATGAGATCGGGGTTGTCGGCGATGAAGTCGGTGCGGCCCTGCGTCGCGATGTACTTCTTGATCTTGCGGCGCTCGATCTCGTCGCACAGCTGCTCGAGCCGCCGACGATTGGTGAGGAAGTTGTCGTCGAGGAAGAAGACGACCTTCTCCTCGATGCGCTCGAGGCGATCGCAGATCGCTTGCGCGCTGAGGAACCGGGTCTTGCGCTCGTAGAACTCCCAGATCGCGCAGAAGTTGCAGTCGAAGCTGCAGCCGCGCGACGTGCTGATGGAGGCCATCGGCCCCGCGGTCATGAAGAAGTAGTCGCCCGGACGGCGGCGGACGAGATGACGCGCGGGTGGCGGGAAGCTGTCGAGGTCGCGATTCTGGCTGCGCTTCGCGGTGGTCACCCAGCGCTCGTCGTGATCGCGGAAGCGCAGCCCCGCGATCGCATGCAGCTCGCGCGCGGAGCCGTTCGCGGCCAGGTGCGCGACGAGCTCGGCGAAGGTCTCTTCACCTTCGCCGAGACAGAGCGCGTCGACGCACGGCTCTTCGAACGACTCGGGTGCGAGCGTGGGATGATGACCACCGACGATCGTGAAGCAGCGATCACCGAGCGTGCCCTTGGCCGCTTCGAGGATCGCCTTCGCTTGATAGCAGTCGGTGGTCATCGACGTGGTGCCGACGAGATCGGGCTCGAATTCCAAGAGCACGCGATTGAGCTCGAGGTCTTGCTCGAGTCGCATGTCGAGGATTCGAACCTCGTGCTCGGGTACCATCGCAGCGAGCTGCGCGAGCGCGACGGGTTCGGACATCCAGATGATGTTCTCGAGCCCGAGACGTCCGGGCTCGAAGGGGGCGGGTTGGACGAGAAGGATCCGCATGGGGGCCTGGTACCGACTCCGGTCGTTTCGGACGACCAACCGCAGCGCAATGTCCATCGTACACGCAATTCAGGCTTGTACAATCGTCCAAATCGTTCATGATACGACCAGGGGTGGACGAGGAGACCCTCAGCACGGCCGAAGCCGCGCGGCTGCTTTCCGTGGGGCCTTCGAGCGTGAAGCGTTGGGCCGACACCGGCGTGCTCGCGTGCATTCGCACCGCGGGTGGGCATCGGCGATTTCGTCGTGCGGACGTCGAGAAGTTCGCCGGCGCGCGTCCGCTCGACATCACCGCGTCCGCCGACGAGCTCGCGAACGCGCTGCTCGCTGCGCGCGACGTGCATCGCGTGCTCGCGTTGTTGCACGACCAACGCTCACAGCTCGGCACCTGGCCGCGCGTGGCCCAGGCGATCGGTGACGCGCTCGTCGTGCTGGGCGAGCGTTGGTCCGACGGCGAGATCACCGTGATGGCCGAGCACACCGCGAGCGAGCGGCTCGGGCGTGCGCTCAGCTGGCTGGCCGACACGTTCCCGGTCGCCGCGAACGGCCCGCGCTATCTGTTGATCGCCGCGGGCGACGACTTCCATACGCTCGGGCTCTCCCTCGCGGAGCTGTGCTTGCGCGCGTACGGCTGGCACGGCGATCTGGTCGGGCGCATGCCGCCGATGCCGGAGCTGATCGACAGCCTGCGCGCGCAACCGCCGGATCTACTCGGCGTCTCCGCGTCGTTGTCGTCGAGCAGCGAGCGCGC
>DASZPU010000376.1:0-2027 GCA_035550195.1 Nannocystaceae bacterium | reverse complement strand
ATCGCGGTGATCTCGAGCGGCTGCTCGTGGCTGAGGTAGCCGACGATCTGCGCCGCCGTGCGGGCATGCGCAGCGCTGCGCGTCACCAGCAGCACGCGACGCACCTGACGCACGAAGCTCTGCGCCGCGATCTCTTCGCGCTCGAGCCGACGCGCTTCCGCGGCGCCGATGCGCACACGCGAGAGCGTGAAGCGCAACAGCGGCGGCGCCATCAGTGACGTGACGATCGCGACCATCACGATGATCGAGTACATCTCGACGGTGAGCACACCGAGGCCGAGGCCCACGGTGGCGACCACGATCTCCATGGCGCCGCGGGCATTCATGCCCGAGCCCATCGCGAGCCGTTCCCAGTGCGAGAGCCCGGTGGCCCACGATCCGATGTAGGCGCCGACGAACTTGCCGAAGCACGCGATGCCGAGCACCAGCACGCCGACCGTGCTCACGTCGGGGTCGGCGAGTCGCATCAGATCGACCTTCACGCCGGCGGAGGCGAAGAACACCGGTGCGAGGAACGAGGTCGTCACCGACTCGAGCGCGTGGCCGGCATCGCGACGGAAGCGCGGCGCCTGGGCGACGAGGATGCCGACGATGAACGCACCGAGCACGGCTTCGATGCCGAGCTGATGGGTGAGCGCGGCGGCACCGAGCCCGAGCACGAGCACGATCGACACCTGTGCATTCGTGCCGCCGAACACCTTGTCGGTCACCGACACCACCCGCGCGACGATGCGGGTGCCGATGGTGAACGCGATCGTGATCACCACCAACGCGGCGCCGACCGACTGTGCGATCGAGATGACGTTGACGGTGCCCGCGGTCGCGAGACCGGCGACGACCGACAGCAGGATCCAACCGATCGTGTCGTCGGTCATCGCCGACGCCATGATCATCTGCCCGATGTCGCGGCGCATGAGCTTGAGGTCCATCAGCACCTTCGCGATGACCGGCACCGCGGAGATGCTCATCGCGACGGCCATGAACAGCGCGAACACGAGGCGATGGCTGGGATCGGCGAGGTACTCGACCGGCATCCAGAAGCCGAGCCCGAGCCCGGTGGCGAACGGCACGATGATGCCGCCCGCCGAGATGACGAGCGCCGCCTTGCCGCGACGCTTGATGAGCCCGAGATCGGTCTCCAGACCGGTGACGATCAACAAGAACAGCACGCCGAGCCACGACACCACGGCCAGCAGATCGGAGAGCTGTTGGCTCTTCGGGAAGAGCCCCGATTGGAGCTCGGGTGCGAACACGCCGAGCACGGATGGGCCGAGCAGCACGCCGGCGGTCAGCTCACCGACCACGGGCGGTTGCCCGAGCTTGCGCGCGATCTCGCCGAGCAAGCGCGCCGTGAACAACAGCGCGGTGACCTGGACGAGCAGCATGAACACGGCATGGTGATCGAGCGCCTTGATGAGCTTCGGTGCGGCCGCGGGAGCTTCGGCGAGCGCGAAGAGTGTGCTGGGATCGATCATCTTCGGGTCACACCATGTTTCCGCTGCGGAGCTCGAGCGTGATGGGATGCGCGGCGACGGGCGCGAGCGTCCAGTGCTCGCGCACGCCGGCACCGCGGGCGATCCATCCGCTCGCTTGGAGGAAGCGCAGCTCGGACAGCGCGCTGTCGGGCGCGACCCCGATCGCGGCTGCGACCTCGTCGACCGCGAGACTGCCGTGCTGCGCGAGCAATGCGAGGATGAGTCGCTGGCCGACCGGCAGCTTCGCGGACAACGGCGCGGGTCGATCCGGAAGCGCGGCGACGAGCACACGATCGCGCGCCGCATCGAGCATCGCGGTGCGTTGCCAGAAGTACAGCGCTTGGCGGGGGTTGCCGTCGGTCAGCGCGGCGAGCCGCGCGAAGTATGCGGTCTCGGGATCGCGACGCGCACGCGTGGTCGCGAGCGGACGTCGCAGGCGTTCCGATGCGCGTGGCGTAGGCGGATCGAAGTGCAGCTCGTAGCCGGAGAGATGATGGCGCGCGAGCACGACGCGACGCAGCTCCGCGCTCGACATGCCGGCGAGCTGCACCG
>DASZPU010000375.1:0-38878 GCA_035550195.1 Nannocystaceae bacterium | reverse complement strand
AAGCGCGAGTAGTCGAGCGCGCGGGGGTCGATGTCGACACCCACGACGGACGTGACGCCACGTGCGGCCGCGAGCAGTGCGAGCGACCCCGCGCCGCAGCCCACGTCGAGCAACGACGCCACTCCGTCGGTGTCGAACGCGGCCGCGAGCTCGAGCGTGGTGGGCCCCGGTCCCATCACCGGATCGATCGCACGCGCGGCATCGTCGGATGCGATCCACAGCGTGTCGAACGGCACGATGCGCAGCCGCGACGTCACGCCGCCGTCGCGCTCGTAGAGCGCGTCGACGCCGAGCAGCGCCGCGACCACGTCGGCACCGAGCAACGTTTCGATGCGCGCGCGCGCGACCGCATCGTCGTACGCGAAGAGTCGCGCGAGCGCAGCCGCCGGATCCTCGCGACGACGCAGCTCGTGCCAGACCCACGGCATGCGCACCGCGTCGAACTGGCCCGGCAACCAACTCTCGCACTCGCCGAGCATCTGCCCGTCGTACCCGTGGCGCGCGAGCGCATCACGCAGAGCGTGCACCTGCGCGTCGGAGATCGTCGCGAGTCGCTGCGCGTCGGCGCGTTCGTTCACCATGCGCGGCAACGGTAGCCCGCGGGAGCCCCCTTCGTGCGGACCTTCAACGAAGGGGGCCCTCGCGGACACCAGGGTTACGAATAAATCTCGAGCCCGACGTGGCTAGAATCTTCCGCGCAGGACGATGCCGGTGAACTTCGTGGACACCGACGGTGCGATGGCGATCTGGGCCTTGTGCCGCTTGACCGCACCCGCGGCGATGAGCGAGATGCCGGAGAGCACGAGCACCGGTGTCACCACCGCGCCCGCGATGAGCAGCGAGTTCATCGATCGACCGCGCTGGTCGATGTTCATGCGCTGCGATTCGCTGTAGCCGGGCAGCTTCTGATCCTGGCGCGCGCGCGAGCCTTCGACGGCACCGACCGCGATCATCGAGCTCGCGCCCGCACCGAGTGCGAGCAGCACCGCGCCGGAGGCGATGAGTGGCGTCGCCGAATCGCTCTCGCTGCGGTCCCCACGACCGCGCTTGGGCTTTGCGTTCGCAGCGTTGTTGTTCCCCGCGCTGCCGTTGCCATTCGTGACTCCGGCGCTGGTGCCGTCGGTGCCGGTGCCGTTGGTGTTGCCCCCACCGTTCGTGCCACCGCTACCGTTGGTGCCGTTGTTCGGTTGGTTGCCGCCCGCCTCCGCGTGCTCGAGCGCTTCCTTCATCACGAAGCGCGCTTCGACCACGGGCTCGGGGATGTTCGTCGAGCCGTGCGCATCGCGGTACGCCTTGAAGTAGCCGTAGTACGCGTCCATGCCGGCCTTCAACATCGCGATGTCGCCGTTCGCTTCGTACGCGGCTTGGTACGCCGACATCGTGTCGATCACGAGCGACGCTCGCATCGTGCGACTCGACGGCGTCTCCGGCAGCTTTCCGAGCAGCTCGGCCCACTGCTTCCCCGCCTTCGCATAGTCGGCGCCTTCGTAGGCCCGCGCGCCCTGCTCGTACTTGTTGCGCACGTCGCCCTTCGGCAAGGTGCTGGGGTTGCTGCGCAAGGGCGCCGCTGCGGTCGCGAAGCCGCTGGGCCCGAGCGCCGCAGCGATCACCGCGGCCGCAAACCATCGTCGTAGCGATCGCATGGCTCAGTCCTCTCCGTCGCAGGTGACGACGTCGGTGGCGCCCAGCGGCGTCGCGTCGGTGCAGTAGTCGCCTTCCCAGATCTGATCGCAGGATCCGTTCAAGCACTGCAGGCCCTGATCGTCGTGGCAGTCGCCACCCGCGTCGTTCTTCAGCTTGCAGACCTGCTCGAAGCAGTAGAGCCCACGCGCGCAGCGACCGACGTCGTCGGTGCCGTCGTCCTCGTCGCACTCCTGGCCTTCCGACGCGCCGATGCGGCACTCGGGGTTGGCGATGCCGTCGTCGCTGACGTCCTCGCACACACCCGACGCGCACCAGTTCTGACCCGCGCGCTCACCGGGCGCACACACGTCGCCGTTGCCCAGCAACGCGGTGCGACACATGCGACCGTCGTCGCTGGTGATGCAGCCGATCGTGGTCGACGGGTTGCACTCGCGATCTGCCGCGCACGTCTGGTTCGCGTTGACGACGATCTCGCACTGCCCGCTGCCACCCAGCTCGCAGTAGAGCCCGCCTTCGCACTCGTTCTCGGCGGTGCAATCGTCGTGGATGCCCGCGTCGCTGCGACAGCTGTCGCCCGCGCAGTGCATGTCGTCGGCGCAGTCGCGATCCGTGTCGCAGCGATCGCCGTTGGTCTCCTGCCGCGCGAGGCAGTACGTGTACGTGTGATCGTCGTAGTCGACCGGGATGCAGCTCTCGCCTTCGGCGCACGCCGAGTCGTCGCCGCAGTCGTACGCGGTGGTGCAGTACGACTTGCAGGTCTCCGACTCGGGATCGCAGGTGAGGTGCTCGAGACACGGCAATGTCTCGGTGCCGACGTCGGGCTGCTGCGGATCGTCGAACTCGCAGTGATCGCCCTCGTCGGCTCGCAGCGCGCACTTGCCCGCCGAGATGTCGCAGAAGAGCCCTTGATCGCACTTGTCGTCGGCTTCGCAGTACTCGTCGACGAGGCCCTTGTCGACGCACACGAACGTGCCGTCGACCTCTTCGCAGGTCGAGCCCGGCTCGCACTCGATGTCGTAGCCGACGAGCGCGAGCGCTTCGCTGCAGGGATCGCCGACCTTCTGCGTGCCGGTGAAGAGGTTGCGCAGGTCGCAGGGATTCGTCGCGGGGTCGCCGGCCGGCGAGCAGTAGCCACCGGGCTCGAACGGCTGCCAGCACTGCCACTCGTCGACGAGGTCCTTGCAGTCCGCCGCGGCCTGATCGTTGGGGATCGAGCGATCGAGTCGCACGCCGAAACCCAGCGTGTAGAGGATGTCGCCGCGCTGCAGTTCGGGCTTGTCGTCGTTCGACGCGAGCTGTTGCACGAAGCGATCGCTGCAGTCGGCTGCGTCGACCGTGAAGGGCCCGAGTCGATAGTCGCGCTCGCCGTCCGAGCAGCAGCGGAACTCCCAGTCGCACAGCGATCCGATGAGGGGCTCGAGCGCGCTGCCGTCGTTGTTGCCGGAGTCGTTGCCGGTGTCGTCGGGGTCGCTGCCTTCGGCGCTGCCGTCCTGCGAGGGGTCGGCCGACTCGCTGCCGTCGCCGTCGCCGTCGCCCGCGTCGGTGCCTTCGCTCGCGCCCGACGACGCCGAGGTGTCGGCGATCGTGCCGGCCTCGTCGCCCGCCGGTGCCTCCTTCTTGTAGCAGCCGACGGCTACGAGCATCGCGAGTGAAACGAAGATCACACGGTGAGTGGAAGGTGTCCGCTGTAGGCCCGTCACGAGAGTCAACGAACGCGTCGCGATGTGACGCGATTCAACGCGGTGCATCACGTGCGGATGGGATCGCGATGCTCGAGTCGAGCAGTCTGCATCCAGCGATCGCGATCGCAGCACCACGACTTCGATCGATCGAAACGATGGTGCGTCGCCTCGCGATCGGGGCACGCGCTGCATCGGCTCGACTTGGGATCGATTGCTCGACTTGGGCATTGGAGTTGCGCTTGTCGAGCAAGCGCGTACGGCAAAAAAAGTTTTGGGCTACTCTGGAGTGGTGAGCCGCCGCGCCGCCTTTGCCGCCTTCGCCCTCGCGGCGAGCGGATCGCTGGCGTGCTTTCCACCCGTGGATCCATCGTGGCTGGAGCGCGATCCCGAGCTGCTCGCGCTGCGCATCGAGCTCACCGACCGGGGGATGCTCAGCGAGATGCTCGCGCCGGTGCCCGCCGATCGCACGCGCGTCGAGTCGTTGCCCGGCGATCGCATCGGCTTCCGACCGTGGGCGCTGGCCGAGGACGGTGCGCTCCCCGAGGACGCGCTCGACCTCGCCTACTTCGCGTGCTCGTTCGGCGGCGACTGCCTCGGCACCCTCGATCACGACGACGCGCTCACGCCGTGCGACGGCACGTTCGTCCGCGACGAACGGCCGTGCTTCGCCGGGCGCGGTGCCGATACGCGCTACGAGATCCCCACGCCCGACCCGAACGATCTGTCGACCACGTCGTTCTTCCCGTCGGTGGTCGCGATCGCGGGCGAGCCCGACGTGCGCGACACCGACTCCTGCATCGACGCGCTGCGCGAGCCGCCCTACGAAGACCTGCACGGCTGCATGTTGCTCGAGCGCTCGATCCCGATCGGTCCGTCGTGGGTGCTCGCCGCGCTGCTCGGGCTCACGCCCGCGGAGGAGATTCCACCCGAGGTGTTGTTGCAGGCCCCGAACTTCAACCCCGAGGTCGATCGCATCCTCGTGCAGCGCAGCGCGGGCGGGCTCGAGACCGTCGAAGCGCGCTCGGGCGATCGCGTGAGCGTGAAGGTCGGCGAGCACGTGCGACTCACGGTGGATCCCGATCCGCGCGATGCTCAGCAGTACGCGGTGTCGGTCGTCGACGGCAACGTGCTGCGCAACATGGAAGGCCTCAGCACGGATTGGTACGCGAACGTCGCGGTGCCGACGAGCACCGAGATGTGGATCAACGCACCGGTGCTCGACTGGACCGCGAAGGAAGCCGGCGAGGTGCGCTTCGACGTGCTGCTGCAGGACGGGCTCGGCGGACTCGGCTGGGGCGCGATCGTCTTCGACGTGCAGTGATCGACCCGGCGGCTGCGGCAATGCGGTCGCCCCCCTGCAGGCCGCAACCAGCGCAGTCACCCTCGCGTGACACGCGAGGACATCGTCCTGCGTGGCCAGCTGGCGAGCGTCGTCGCCAGGCCAGCGCGTGTGCCTCGACCTCGCTCGGCCAAGCGCGCGAGATCACGATCGTGCGTCCACGCACCGCGCTTGCACAGCGGCGCCGCGATGACGAAGCCCGCTGCGATCGCGCTCCTCGCCTCCACCGCTCTGTTCGCGTGTGTCACGGACGACGCGGATGACGCAGTCACTCCGGACCTCGGCGGTGGCAAGGCCGACGCGACCGACCACGTGACGGAGCGCGGTGCGCTCTCGTTCGCCGCGCCGAGCACGGGCGCGTTCGGCGAAGACCTGCAGTTCGACGGCTATCGCCTCGCGGTGCGCGACGGCGCCGAGGTTCGGCTCGAGGTCACGCACGCGGGCACGGCCAGCAAGCTCGACACCACGATGTTCGTGTACGGGCCCTGCGACGGCGATCGGTGCGGCACCGAAGCGATCGCCTTCGACGACGACTCGGGTTGGTCGAAGCACTCGCGCCTGCGCGGGCTCGAGCTCGCGGGCGGCGAGTACCTCGTGGTCATCGGCACACACGACGCGCGCGGTCGCGGCAACTATCGCTTGGTCACGACGTGTGAGAACGACGCGTGCGAGCCGCTGCCGCCGGAACCGGCGGCGTGCGTGTTCGGTGACACGTATCGCGATCACTTCCACTCGCCTGCGCTCGCGACCACGCGTCGGCGCGTGATCGACAGCTCGACCACGCTCACGGCGATCGAGCAGCAGCAGATCATCGGCGCGGCCCAGGCGTCGGCCGCGGGCGACAGCGTGCAGACGATCGCGGATGCGTTCGACGCCGCCGACGAAGGCGAGTTCAACCAGGTCGAGCTGTGGGATCGCACCAGCAACCGCGCGTACGTCATCTACGAGTTCGGCGCGGGAGACACGTCGGTGGGCGCCTACTTCGTGTACGGCACGACGCAGCGCGTCGCGGTGATCGGCGATGGCGATCTCGAAGAGTGCAGCGCGGCTGCGGGTGTCGCCGGCGACGACTGCACGCAGGACACCGAGTGCGAAGTGGGTTCGTGCGTCGGTCGCTCCGATGCATCCGGCATCGGGCGCTGCACCGATCTCACCGGGTTCGGCGAGAGCACGCCGTGCAGCGCGAGCGCGCCCTGCGATCTCGCGCAGGGCATGGCGTGCGCCGGGCTCACGCGCGGCGACGAAGGCCTGTGTCAGCCGGCGTGGATGTTCGGCAACTACGGCGAGCTCGAGTCGGGCGTCGCGGTGCCCGACGGCGCGGTCGCAGGTGCGACGCGCACGGTCGACGTGCACGGGCTCGGCACGGTCGACACCGACGTGTCGTTGCGCCTGTGGGTCTCGCACGACGCGCCCAGCCAGCTCACCGCGACGCTGGTGAATCCGGCGGGCACCGAGGTCGTGGTGTTCGACGGCGCGACCGCGAATGCGAACGAGCTGTCGATCGACGGCCCGGTGCTCGGCTTCAGCGGCGACGAGTCGGTCAACGGCACCTGGACGCTGCGCGTGGTCGACGACGTCGCCGGCAGCACGGGCACGATCGAGCGCTGGACGCTGTCGATCGCCAGCCGCCTCGACTGAGCGTCACGGGTCGGCGTCGACTTCGACGCGCCGCACGATCTCGTCCTTGTCGACGAACACCGGGTGCAGCTCGGCGAGCTCGTAGTGATCGCCGCGCTCGAAGAGCCCGCCGCAGATCGAATCGAGCGAGCAGTGTTGGCAGCACTCCGCCTTCGGGTGGCGGAAGTCGGTCTGGCGCACCGTGCCCTTTTTGTCGAGAAAGTGCACGATGCGCTCCTCGCCTTTGACGATCTTGCGCGTCTCGGTGCTGCAGTGCGCGAACTCGGTCATGTAGCACAGCGGCACGCGCTCGACCCGGAAGCTGCGGCCGTGTTTGTGTAGCCATCGCATCGCACGCGCGAGCGACAGCTCGAAGTCGCCGAGCCGCGGTGCGGTGTCGCGGTTGGTCTCGGCGCGGCCCATCGACGGATCGAGGTTGTTCCACACGAAGTGGCGGATGAACGGAAACCGCTCGACGAACGCGATGACGGTCTCGTCGAGATGATCGGCGTTGTATTTGTTGATGACGGTGTTGATGTTGACGACGACGCCGGCGGCGCCGAGATGCGCGAGCGCGTCCATCGCGAGCGCGTGGCTGCCCTTCACGCCGGTGAGGAAGTCTTCGAGCTCGGCGCGCGCGCTGTGGATCGAGACGTGGAAGGTCGAGACCCCGGCATCGCGGTAGCGCTCCGCGAGCCCCGGCTTCGCGAGCTGCGAGCCGTTGGTGATCATGCGGACGTGCAAGCCGCGTTCGACTGCATATGCCGCGACCTCGGCGACGATCGGTGACAGCGAAGGCTCACCGCCGGTGAGGATGATTCCGTAGTAGCCGCGCAGGACGAAGTCGTCGACCTGCTTCTGCGCGGTCTCGAAGTCGAGCATGTACCCCGACGAAGGATTCGAGCAGAACCGGCAGTACTGGTTGCACCCGCGAACGAGCTGCATGTAGCCGAGGTTGGCCACGTGTCGAGGGTAACACCGTGCCCCCGGCGCGGCGTACTCTCGCGGCTACATGAAGCCGCGCCCGCATCCCCCTGCGCATCCCCACGGCGAGCTCCGCGAGGTCTTCCCCGGCGTGCACTTCGTGCAGGGCACGGTCGCGATGGGGCCGGGCATCCGGTTCAGTCGCAACATGACGATCGTGCGCGAGGGCGAGCGGCTCATCGCGATCAACTCGGTGCGCCTCGACGACGCCGGGCTCGCGCAGCTCGAGAAGCTCGGCAAGGTGACGGACGTGATCCGGCTCGCCGGCTTCCACGGCTCGGACGACCCGTTCTACAAGGAGCGCTACGGCGCGAAGGTGTGGGCGATCAAGGGCCAGCCCTACATCTCCGGCTTCGATCCGCGCAAGGCCGAGCCGTACTTCGCCGCCGACGAAGAGATCGACGCGTCGACCACGTTGCCGCTCGCGAACGCGAAGATCCATCTCATCGGATCGCGACCGCCCGAGGCGTTGTTGCTGCTCGCGCGCGACGGCGGTGTGTTGGTCTCGGGCGACGCGCTGCAGAACTGGGGACGCACCGATCCGTACTTCAGCTTCTTCGGCGGGCTGATGATGCGCGCGATGGGCTTCATCAAGCCCCACGCGGTCGGGCCGGCGTGGTTGAAGAACGCGAAGCCGCCGGCCGAGCATCTGCGCGACGTGCTCGCGCTCGAGTTCGATCACCTGCTGCCCGCGCACGGCGAGCCCGTGCTCGGCGGCGCGAAGGCGGCCTACCGCCCGGCGCTCGATCGCGCGGTCGCATCGCGATCGTGAGCACGCGAGCGCGTTCGCAGTCCCAACGCGAGTAGCGCGAACATCGACGCGAGCGCGGGCGCATCGTCGGCGGATCGACAGCCGCAGCCGCTCGCAGCGTCGTCGTCCGTCGCGTTGCCCTCGCTTCCTCCGCCACCTCCGCTCGAATCACCGCTCGTCGCCGACGCGCTGCCGCTGCCGCTGCCGCTGCCGCTGCCGCTTCCGCTCGCGCTTCCGCTACCACTGCCCTCGCCGCCGGTGCTCGTCTCCTCGGCACCGCTGTCGCTGTCGACACCGCCATCGCTCGACTCGTCGCCGGTGCCTTCGCCCATGCGGAACACGAACACGTTCGCGTCGGCATGATCGACCCACACGAACACGTTGCGCGACGGCGCATACCTGAAGCGCCCGAACGCACCGCCCGAGGCCGAGATCGTTCCCGGATCGTCGCCTTCACCGGCGTGCTGCGAGAACGCGGCCGCGTCGGGATCATACGTGTACACATCGCGACCGCCGCCCCACACGACGATCTGTTCGGTGACCGGATCGTAGTCGATGCCGGGTGCGCCACCGCCGAACAGACTCTCCACGTCGGCGCCCGCGATCGCGACGTCTTGCACGTACGTGTCGCTGGCGAGATCGTAGCTGTCGAGTCGACCTTCGCCGATGATGATCATCAAGCGGCGATTCGGATCGAGCGTCGCCGACACGTTGGAGGCCCACCATCCGCCGTCGGACGCGGCGCGATCGGTGAACGTATCGGCGACGGGGTCGTACTCGAGCATGCGGCTGTTCGCGCGACGGAACACATGGCCGGTCTGCGCGTCGAACACCGACGCATCACCATAGCTCTGCTCGGGCGGGCCGTCGGTGACGCGCGACCAGCTGTCGCTCGCGGTGTCGTACTTCCACGTCGCCGACCCGAACGACCCGCTCTGCCAGAGCGCGCCGCCCATGCTGAACATCGCGTCGACCGGCGGCGGTACGTAGCTCAGTCCGGAGTAGGTGTGTCGCGATCCCGGCGCACCGTCGTCGTAGACCTCGTGCGTGCCGCCACTCGGAATGTCGGCGTCGGCGCTCGGTCCCCAGATCCGTGCCCACTGCAGCGATTGCAGATCGAACGCGTACACCTCGTTGCCCCAATAGTCGCCGTGACCTCCGCCCCACAGCAGCAATCGTCCGCGCGACGTGTCGAGCACACCACCGCCCCACGCATTGATGACGTTCGCGCAGTAGAAGCTCCACTCGAACTGATCGGTGTCGGGCGGACACACGGCGCGCATGGGCGTGTCGGGAATCTCGTACCAACTCCCGGGCGCGAGATCGTCGACGGCATCCGCGGACGCGAGCGTAGGCGCGAGCAACAACGATGCGACGGCGAGCGCGCGAACGAACGAGATCATCACGGCTCGCTAGGCAAGGAGCGCGCCACGGCAGAAGCATCGCACGCGCGCACGAAGCGAGGACAGCAAGCCCCAACCGCTGGCGGGGCGTCACCCCTGCGCCCCCACGAGCTCGGCGATCGCGAGGGCGGCCGTGGTATCGTGGAGTGCCGATGCGCGCTCTGCTGCTCGCAATCGCGTGCTCTTCGCTCTCGATCGCGTGCAGTGCGAAGGCGACGTTCGCGTGCATGGGCGACGGTGAGTGTCGCGATGGTGGCGTCGACGGCACGTGCGAAGCGGACGGCTGGTGCAGCTTCCCCGACGCGTCGTGTCCATCGGGGCGGCGCTACGGCGGCCATGCACCGAGCGAGCTCGCGAACACGTGTGTCGTCGACGACGTCGCGGGCACGAGCGGATCGACGACCACCGCGAGCAGCACCGGCGGCGAGACCAGCTCGACGAACGCGAGCAGCACGGGATCGAACGACGTCTCGTCGAGCGAGGTGTCGTCGAGCTCCGACGGTGGGCCGATCCCCGCAGACTGGTGGGACACCGCGTGGTCGCATCGCATCGCCATCACGGTGGCCTACGACGAAGCGACCGCCGAGCTCGTCGATGTGCCCGTGTTGATCGCGCTGACCGACGAGCGCTTCGATGCGAGCGTCGCACGACCCGACGGTGGTGACGTCCGCTTCGTCGGCGCCGACGGCACGGTGTTGTCGCACGAGCTCGACACGTGGGCAGCGAACACGCGCGTCGTGTGGCTGTCGCTGCCGACGATCACCAACGGCGACACGGTGTGGCTGTACTACGGCAACGCCGACGCGGAGACCACGAGCACTGCGAACGTGTGGGGCAACGCGCACGTCGCGGTGCTGCACATGGGCCCGACGCTCACCGATGCGAGCGGTGCGCTCGAGCTCGGCGTGCGCACCAGCACCGCACCCGGCATGTTCGGCGACGCGCTCGCGATGAACGACACCCCGATCGTGCTCGGCGATCTCGCACCGCTGCGCGATCTGTTCTTCACCGGCGCGACGATCTCCGCATGGATCCGTCCGAGCGGATGGGGCGTCGGCGAGAACTGGGGGCGTATCCTCGACAAGATGGATCTGCCGTCCGACGGCGCGGGCTACAGCGTGATGGTCGAAGCAGCCGGCCGCTTCCGCTTCGTGCAGGGCTACGTGCCCGGCGAGTCGGGCTGGGAAACACCCGGCGGCTTGCTCGCGCTCGACCAGTGGTCGTTCGTGTCGATGTCGTATCGAGCGATCGACGTCGCGACCGCGCCCGCGATGTACGTCGACGGCGCGCCGCAATCACTCACGCAGAACTCGCTCGGCGAAGGCGAGGTGCTCGGCGACGAAGGCGTTTCGTTCGCACTCGGCGGCCGCGCAGGCCTCGTCGAGCCCCGCACCTTCCAAGGCAACATCGACGAGCTCCGCATCGAGACGACGGAACACCCCGCGTCATGGCACGCACTGCAGTACGCATCGATGACCGACGCGCTCTTGCAGTGGAGCACCACCGAAGTGCTGCCGTAGCGCGCCGAGGCTACTTCGTCGGCTTCGCCCAGCAGGCGTAGTCGAGCTTTGCGGACATCTTCGTCGCCTTGCCGGGCTTGCCGTCGACGATCGGTGTGGTCGCGACGTCGATCTTCGTCACGTTGCCGAGCTTGTCGAACTTGTAGTCGAACTTGCGATCGATCGTGCCGTCTGCGCCCGCGTCTTCTTTCAGCGTCTTGATGCGGCCGTCTTTGTCGTAGACGAGCGACAGCTTCGTCGCGTTGTCGCCGGTCGTGCTCGCCGACTGCACGCGCTTGTCCTTCACGTCGAGCTTCACGTCCTTGCGCGAGGCTTCGATCGGGAAGCCCGGCTCCAACCCCACGAAGGCGCCCAGCGTCACCAGCGTGATCTCGCGGTTGCCACCGTTGTCGGCGGACGCGGTGATCTTCGCACTGCCCACGTTCACTTCCGGATCGTAGTGCGGCTCGATGCGCAGGTCGCTCTTCTTGTCGCAGCCGAGATCGATCGTCACCTTCGTGGTGTGCCCGTCCTTGCGCTCGAACTTGCCGCACGTATCGGGCGCACCTTCGACGTTGCTCGCGATCTTCACCGTGCCACCGGTCGCGGTGTACTTGAAGCGCAGCGTCGGTCCGTTCTTGTAGGTGATCTTGCACGGACCCGGAAACGGGCCCTCCTCCGGTGCCGGCGTCGGCTCCGGGGGCTTGCCGGCTTCGTCGCCCGTCTCTTCCTCTTCCCACACGTCGTCGGCGAGCGGATCTTCGGGCAGCTTGCCGCCTTCTTCTTCGGCGACCGGCGGCGGCGTCACGTCGATCTTCGTCTCGTTCGGCGCGGACTTCAGCGGCGCCTTCTCGGCGGGCCCTTCGGAATCACCGCAGGCTGCGAGGAGCGCACAGGAGATGAGGACTCGGCGGAGCTGCATCGGAGTTCTTCTCGGATCAACGCGGAGCATCGCCGCTGCGGTCTGTGTCGCCGAGCTCGCCTGGAGGCAGGACCGGCCGTAGCTCCGTGATTCCGTGCAACTCGGCGTAGCCGCGCCGCAGGCCGAAGCAGCGGCTTTCTAGCACACAACGCCGGCATGCGTCGGGTTTGACGAACTCGCCGCCGTCCGCACCGGCGGGCAGCTCCGCGAGCGCGAGAAACGGCGCCAGCTCGCCCGGCACCAGGCAAAGCGGAATGCCGCACATCGAGTCGAAGCCGCCGATCTCCACACCGCGCGCGCGGGCAAGCGCGAGCGCGCGACCCAGCATCGGCATCACGTCGGCGTAGCGCGGCACGAGCTCGGGCGTGCGCGGCACGAGATCGGTCGACGACGCGACGAACGAGATCGTGATCGCAGCGCGAGGCCAACGCGACGACACCAGCTCCACGAACGCTTCCAGCTCGTCGATGTTGCTGCGATTGATCACGAAGTTGATGCGCGTGCGCAGCTCGGCCTTCGCGAGCGCGTCGAGGCCCGCGAGTGTGCGCGCGAACGTCCCCGGGGCATCGGTGATCGCATCCGAGGTCGCGGCCGTCGCGGCGTGCAGCGACACGAACGCGGTGTCGAGCCCGGCCCGCACGAGCGCCGCGACGCGATCGTCGTCGAGTCGCGTGGCGTTGGTCTGCAGCTCGATCTCCCGCGCGCCGCGAGACTTGCCGAGCGCGACCCAGTGCTCGAGCTCGGGGTCCAGCGTGGGCTCGCCCCCCGACAACACCAGCACGCCCTGCTTCTGCGCGATGTCGACGATCGCACGCTCGACCGCCGCACGCTCGGGCTTGGGCAGATGCGTCGACACGAAGCAGAATCGACACGCTTGATTGCAGCGAAAGCCGACGCGAACGATCCGCGCCGGCACCGTCGCGCCGTCGGTCCGTCGCCAGAGCTCGTCGGTCACGAGCTCGCGCTCGATCTGCGATTCCACCGAGCGCACGATCGACAGTCGTCGGCGCAAACCGTCGTCGTGCAGCGCACGCGCGTGCGCAGCCGCGTGACCACGCCACGCCCGCGGCACACCGGGGCAGCGATCGCGCACCACACATTCGGCGCACGAATCGACGCGCACCAGCTCGTCGCGCTGGGCACCGCCCGGCCCCAACGCGAACGCGTGCGCGTGACGATCCGGCCGCGCGAGCAGACACGGCGGTACGAACGTCGCGGGGTCGAGCGCGAGCGGCAGATCGGCCGCACGCGCACCTTCGGCGAGCTGCTCGAAGCCCGCGATCGCATCGTTCGGCGCCGCGATCCCGGCCGGCCCTTCGCTGGGCACGCGCGCACGCACGCACGCGATCATCGGCAGCACTTCGCGCAGACGCACCGCGATCGTCGCGAGCTCGCCCAACGTCGCGAGCACGATCGGCACCACCGCTTCGATGCGCACACCGGCGTCGTGCAACGCGACCACGGACGCGCACACACCTGCCCATCCGCGTGGATCACCCGTGACCTCCGAGTGCCGCGCGATACCCGGTACGTGCACGCGCGCCACGTCGAGCCCCGCACGCGCGAGCTGCCGCGCACGCGCGTCGGCAATCGAGCTCGCGTTCGTTTCGAGGATCACGCGGGCGCCGGTCGCCTTCGCGGCCGCGACCATGACATGCAGATCACGTCGCAGCGTCGGCTCGCCGCCGGTGAGCACGATCTCCGCGGCCCCGCGCGCGGCCTCGATGCGCGCGCGCACGGCCTCGTGCCCGGCCACCGACGCCCGCTCGTGCTCGCGTCGCGTGTCGCAGAACGAGCAGCGATGATCGCAGGTCTCGTTGGTCAGCACCGCGAGCGTGCGCACCGTCTCATCATATCCGCGGCGACCTTGTGGTGGCGGCGTTCCGGTGCTAAGCCTTCGTCCTGGCAATGTTGGATTCGATGGTCGGGCCGAAAGGGCGGCTCTTCCTCGCGCTCGGATGTGTCGCAGGCTGCCCCGCCGACGACGCCGGCGAGGGCTCGAACGAAGAGTGGGCGGTCGTGCGCGAGGGTTTGCCCGGGGCACTGCTCTCGGTCTGGGGCACGAGCTCGAAGGACGTGTGGTCCGTCGGCGCGGACGCAGGCGACGGCAGCGGACCGCAGGTGTTGCACTTCGACGGCGACGCGTGGACGCACCTGCCGACGGGCCTCGCGTCCGGCGATCTGTGGTGGGTGTTCGGCTTCGCCGACGGACCGATCTACATGGGCGGCGACGGTGGCGTGATCGTTCGGCTGCAAGATGGCACTTTCACGACGATGACGACGCCCGGCACCAACACGGTGTTCGGAATCTGGGGCGCCTCGCCCGTCGATGTGTGGGCGGTGGGCGGCGCATCGGATGCGACCGGTGGCTTCGCGTGGCGACTCGTCGGCGACGAGTGGATCGACGAGCCGTCGTTGCCGACCGACGTGCCTGCGAACGCAGCGTTGTGGAAGATGTACGGTACGTCGACGAACGACGCATGGCTCGTCGGCAGCAACGGCGTCGCGCTGCACTGGGACGGCAACACGCTCACGCAAGGCATGACCGGCGTGGGCTCGTCGCTGTTCACGGTGCACGAATACGATGGGCACTACACCGCGGTCGGTGGGCTCGCGAGCGGCATCATCGTCGAGCTCGACGGCGACACGTGGACCAACGTCACGCCCGATCCCGCACCGATGGGCCTCGCCGGCGTCACGCTCGGCCCCGAGGGCTTCGGGCTCGCCGTCGGCTCGTTCGGCACCGTGCTCACCCGCGAAGCCGACACCTGGGAAATCGTGGATCTCGGCGTCCCCATCGCCGAGAATCTGCATGGTAGCTGGATCGATGAAAAGGGCGGGCTATGGGCGGTCGGTGGCGACACGCTCACTCCGCCGCTCACGAATGGTGTGATGATTCACCGAGGCGCCGCGGTGCCCGACGAAGGACTATGACCATGAGACCACGCTTGTACATGCTGGCGCTCCTCGCAACGATCGCGGCCGGCTGCGACGACGACGAAGGTGACGATGGAGAGGAGCCGATCAGCCGCGCATGCGACGATCTCGAGTCCGGCCATACCTGCACGTGGGTCGGCATCAAGGGCGAGCAAGGCTGGAACGGCGACGGCCTCCATCGCCTGCGCACCTTCGTCAATCAACCGGTCGACCTGATCTTCACCGCGGACGGCACCGCGGTGTTCACCGATTTCAACAACTACGAGGTGCGTCGCATCAACGACGACGACACCGTCGAGACGTTGGTGGGCGCGACCGATCCTGCGTTTCCCGGCGACGGTCCGTTCACCGGCATCACGCCCGAGGGCGCGAACGGCCAGGACTGGCTGCTCAACCATCCCACCAATCTCATCCTCGGTGCGGATGGCTCGATCGTGCTCGACGCGTGGCACAACCACAAGCTGCTGACCATCGATCCCGCCGACGGCTACACGAAGGTGCTCTGCGGTGGCGGTGCCGGTTTCGCGGGTGACGGCATGCCTGCGGGTCCGGGCACGCTCTTCCGACAGCCGGTCGACATCACGTCGGACGAGGCCGGCAACATCTACGTCGTCGATCAGGCCAACGGTCGCGTGCGCATGATCGCCGCGGACGGCATGGTCAGCACGATCGCCGGCGACGGCATGCCGGGCTACTTGGGCGACGGCGGTCCTGCATTGATGGCCCAGTTCTCGTGGCAGCGTGGCTCGAATCCGAATCCCAGCGGCGGCATCGTCTACAACGCCGGCAAGCTGTACATCTCGGACACCGAGCAGCACGTGATCCGCGTGCTCGACCTCGCGAGCGGCACCATCGATGCGTTCGCGGGCACCGGCACGCCGGGCAACAGCGGCGACGGTGGGCCGGCACTGCAGGCGCAGCTCAACGCGCCGCGCGACCTCGAGATCGGCCCCGACGGCGAGCTCTACGTCGCCGACACCGACAACGGTCTCGTGCGCGCCATCAACCTGCAGACCAATGTGATCCGCAACGTGGTCGGCACCGGCAAGCTCGGGCTCGACGACGAAGAGGGCCTGCCCGCGAAAGAGACGGCGCTGCGTCGCCCGTTCGGCATCGCCTTCGACGCGAAGGGCAACTTGTACGTCATGGATTCGCTCAACTTCCGCATCGTGAAGGTGGCCAAGTGAACCGCATCGCTTTCCTCACCGTCGCGGCTTCGGCCGCGCTCGTCGGCGGGTGCAAGCCCGAGTCCGGCGAAGAACACTGCCGCACCGAAGAGCCCGGCATCATCTGCACGATCGCTGGCAACGGCGAGAACGGCTACGACCGCAAGGCCGACAGCGATGCTCTGCCCGCGCTCGAAGCCAAGTTCTCGCTGCCGCAGGACACGCTCACCGCCTCGGACGGCACGGTCTACCTGCTCGACTGGAACAACCACCGCATCCGCAGCTACGACCCCGAGGAACGGACGGTGTCGTGGGTGGCCGGGCGTGGCGAGCTCGGTGGCGATCTCGACGATCCGGCCAACGGCGACTTCAACCATCCCACCAACATCATCTTCGATCCCACCGAAGACAACATCATCGTGGCCGCGTGGCACAACAGCAAGATCCGATCGATCTCGCGCGACAGCGGTGCGGTCAGCGACACGTGCGGTGACGGGAAGCGTGCATACTTCGGTGATGCCGGTCCGGCGATGACGGCATCGCTCGATCTGCCGGCGAGCCTCGCCTACGATCCGCAAGGCAACCTGATCGTGATGGATCAGGCCAATCAGGTGCTGCGCTCGATCAATCCCGCGGGCGAGATCAACCTCGTCGCAGGTCGCTGCATCGTCGACGCAGCGGCGCCCGCCGGTCCGGGTCCGTGCGCCGAGGGGGTCGAGCCCACGCAGTGCCCCGCCGCGATGGACACCGGTCTGCCCTCGGGCAAGTTCACCTGCGGCGATCCGATGATGTTCTGCAGCAAGCCGTGCACGCCGAGCTATGGCGGCGACGACGGTCCGGCGACGGCGATGCGGATGTCGCAGCCGTTCGGGCAATCGGCGACGCCCGCGGGGCGCATCGTCTTCGACGAAGCCGGCAATCTCTACTTCGCGGACACCGGCAATCACCTCATCCGCATGATCGATCCCGCCGGCAACGTGCATCGCATCGCGGGTCTGCCCCCGATGATGGGCATGAAGCAGAACGGGTACTCCGGCGATGGCGGGCCCGCGATCGAGGCGAAGATCAACTATCCGGTCGACCTCGCGCTCGGCGAAGACGGCACGCTCTACTTCAGCGACGTGCTCAACCACTGCATCCGCGCGGTCGATCCGTCGGGCAACATCTCGACGATCGCGGGTGTGTGCGGCGAGCAGGGCTTCGAGGGCGACGGTGGTGCGCCCGAGGACGCGAAGTTCAACAAGCCGTTCGGCATCGAGTACGCCGAGGGTCGGCTCAACATCGCGGACACCGGCAACAGCGTGATCCGCTCGGTGCTGCTGCCCTGAGACGCGCGCTGCTCATCGTGTGCGTGGCCCTCGTCGGTTGTCCGGGTGACGACGACGACGACGGGCCCGCGCCCCTTTTCCCCGACGACTACGACGCGACCTACGTCGAGGTTCGCAACTGTCGTACCAGCGGCGATCACGATCTGAAGAACGTGCGCATCCTGGCCGACCCGGCTGCGCTGGCGCCGTATCGCGATCGCAATGCGCCGTTTCCCGTCGGCGCGATCGTGCTCAAGGAGGAGTATGACTTCGGCGACCTCGACTGCACCGGCGACATCACGCAGTGGACGGTCATGCAGCGACTGATGACCGGCAGCTCGCCCGACACGCTCGACTGGACGTGGGAGAAGGTCGATCTCGATCGCAAGGTGCTCGAGCCGAACGCGACGCGTTGCATCGCGTGCCACACCGGCTGCGGCGTCGCGCCGGACGGCTACGAAGGCACCTGCGCGGTGCCTTAGAAGTTGACGCGACGCACGACCGAGCTGGATTGGTCGGCGACCAGCAGGCCGTCGCCGTCCGATGCGATGCGCGCGAGATATCCGAAGCTCGCCTTCGTCGCGGGGCCGTCGTCGCCGCGGTTGCCTTCGCTGCCGTCGCCCGCAAACGTGGTGATAGTGCCGTCCTGCGCCACGGCGCGGACGCGGAAGTTCGCGCGATCGGAGATGTACAGCGTACCGTCGTCGCCGCGCGCGAGGCCGTTGGGCTGGCGTAGCTGCGCGGCAGTGGCCGGGCCGCCGTCGCCCGAGAAGCCTTCGCTGCCGTTGCCGGCGATCGTCGAGATCGTGCCGTCGGTCGCGATGCGTCGGATGACGTGGTTGCGCGACTCGGCGACCAGCAACCCGCCGTCCTCGTCGAGCAACAGCGCGGTGGGCCAGAACATCGCAGCGTCGACCGCGGGCCCGCCGTCGCCGGAGTACGCGAGCTCGCCGGTGCCCGCGACGGTCGTGATCGTGTCGCTCGCGACGAGTCGCACGCGGTTCGCCTTGCTGTCCGACACCCAGATCTCGTCGTGCGGACCGACCGCGATGCCGTCGAGCTGGATGAACATCGCGTCCGTCGCGGGACCGCCGTCGCCTTCGTCGCCGATCGTGCCGATCTCGCCGTTGCCCGCGAGCGCACGGATCACGCCATCGTCGTCGAGCACGATCACGCGCGGATCGTGGTACGAGACGAACACGAGCCGTCCGTCCGAGAGAAAGTCGAAGTCGATGGGATTCTCGAGCGGGGTGTCGAGCGCGGGCGTGTCGATCGACGCGAGCGCGTGGAAGCCGTTGCCGATGATCGTGTGCAGACGTCCGTCTTCGTCGATGACGCGCAGGCGCTGGTTGTTGAAGTCCATCACGTAGACGCGATCGTCGGGGCCGCGGCGCGCGGCCGAGACCAGGAAGAGCGGCGTGTCGGTGGCCAGCTCGCCGTCGCGCCGAAACCCGAGATCGCCGGTGCCCGCGATCGGGCACACGTAGCCCGCCCGCGACGCGCACGGCGGTGCGGGCTCGCACGCGAGCAGCAGCGACGCGAGGATCGTGCAGCGACGCATGGTCAGCTCGACTCGCGGTTCGTGCACATCACGTCGAGGATGTTCCACGAGTTGATGCCGTGGTTGTGCACGTGGAACTGCAGCTCGCTGCCAGCGGGGAGATCGACGCCGACCTCGACGTCGCCCTCGAGGATGTCGACGCCGTGGGGGATCTCCTGCGTCGCGCTCCACATGATCTCGCGTTCGATCGCGAAGCCGACGTAGCCGGTGCTCGGCTCGGGCGCCATGAGCTCGTCGTGCCAGATGCGCACGTGCACGAGGTCGCCGGCCGCGAGCGGCACGAGCGTCGGTTGGCTGACCGTGAGGTAGTCGCAGAGGTCGGTCTTGATCTCGAACGCGAAGCCGACCGGATCGATCCCGTAGCCCATCACCTCGTCGCAGATCGTGCCGGGCGGGCGTTGATCCGCGAACGCATCGACGCTCGCGTCGGCGACGCGCATCCAGTCGCCGCTGCGTGCGAGCAACACCGGCTGCGGATCCTCGGGGGGCGAGTCGCCGCCGGGGCAACCGAAGAGCGGCGCAGCGATCACGCCGACGATGATGCGAGCGGCAACCATGCCAAGTGCGTACGCTCGATCAGCCTGCCACGAATTCCGCGACGGATCACGCGCTCGGCGGTTGCAGCGCGGCACCGTCGCGACGCAGTCGCAGCATGCACGCGAGGATGCGCAGGCCGTCGGGAATCCGTCGCAGGCCGCTCTTGCCGTGCTGCCTCGGCCGGCGCACGACCGGTACTTCGACGACGCGTGCGCCGGCTTGGAGCGCGCGCACGAGCAGCTCGGTCTCGATGTCGTAGTGGCGTGCGCGCAGCTCGAGGCGATCGAGCAGCGTGCGCCGCAGCGCACGGAAGCCGGCCTGCGTGTCGGTGAGCGCCACGTCGTAGAGGCGATCGAAGACCGTGGAGAGCGCACGGTTGCCGAGGCGATCGATCGTGGTGATCGCACCGGGCTCGAAGGTGCCGAGGAAGCGCGAGCCGATCGCGAGGTCGGCACCGCGCGCGATGGCGTCGAGCAAGCGGGGAACCTCGTGCGGCGGATCCTGGCCGTCGCCGTCGAGCAGCACGATGACGTCTCCGCGTGCGCGCGCGATGCCGCGGCGCACCGCCGCACCTTTGCCGAGCGGAACGTCGGCGCGGACGACGATCGCACCCGCAGCACGGGCGACGGCACCGGTGCCATCGCTCGAGGCGTCGTCGACGACGATGACCTCGCTTGCGTGCACGAGACAACCGCGCACGACGTCACCGATCGCGACGACCTCGTTGCGCGCAGGGACGACGACGCTGCACGTCACAACGGGCAGCCTTCTTGCGCGAGCGGAACGACGAGCTCGACCTCTTCCTCGCCGTGCACGACGGTGTACGTGCCGGGCGCGAGCCCGGCGAGCGTGCAGTCGGCGACGACCCGACCGCAGTCGAGCGTGCAGCCCTTGATCCCGCCGTTGCGCTCTTCCCAGTGGAACTCGCTCGTGATCGTGATGCGCTCGCCGTCGATCGTCGCTTCGCAGGTGCCGTGCGGGTCGCGCGAGCAGCTGCTGCTCAGGCAATCCGGTGCCTGCACCTCGACCGCGATCCCGTCACTTTGCGTGCTGAAGCAGAGCTGCCCCTCGTCGACGAACGACACCTCGTCCCATGGGCCGCCACACGCGGTCGCCAGCAACAGCCATACGATGCGCTTCATCCCACGATCGTATCAGAGCAGCTCGAAGTGCGCCGCGGGCTGCATCGCCTGCAGTGCAAAGAGCGTGCACCACGTGTTGCGATGCGACGACGTGTCGTCGTAGCGCACGCCTTCGTGCGTCGTCAGCGACGCGAGAAAGGCGAGGCCTCGACGGATCGCGTGGGACCAGCGCGCGTGATCGCAGCAGCTCCACAGTCGGATCGCTTGGGCGGTGGCGTCGCTGCGCGTCGGGCCTTCGCCGTTCGACCACGCGGGGAGGCCTCCGTTCGGCCGCTGCAGCTGCGCGAGCGCGTCGAGCTCGGCGTCGATCGGCGCGCCCGCGAGCATGCGGCCTTCGAGCGCGTAGAGGCGTGCGTGCAGATACGGCTCGCGCACGCCGACGCAGGTCTCGCGCAGCACGTCGCGCGCGCGATCGACCGCGCACACGCCCGCGCGCTCGATGGCCGCGAGCGCGAAGAGCAGCTTCAGGTGGTGATCGCCGAAGCGCGTGCTCCAACGCTCGTCTGCGGTCGCGCCCCACGTCGCGCGCTTCGCCGTGATCGCGTCGCACAACTTCAGTGCGCCCGCGATCGTCGCGGGGCCCGGCGCGACGCGGCGTGCCTCGGCCCATGCGAGGCAGCCGCGCACCACCACGCCGAGATCGAACGCGTACGCGATGCCGTCGCGACCGACGCGATCGGCATCGAGCTCGTGCGCGAGCCAGCGCGCGACGCTGGCCGCACCGCGATCGTCGGGCGCGAGCGTGCGCGCGGCCCAGCTCAGCCACAGCCCGCCCGCCTCCGGATACGGATAGCCGGGCTGCGCATCGTCGTGCCACGACCACACGCGCCCGTCGGCGTCGACCACCTGCGGGCTGCGCAACCACGTCCGCAGGCGATCGCCGCGATCGCTCGCGGTGCCGTCACCCACGCGCGTGCTCCTGCAACAGTCGCAGCGCGCGGCTGCCGGTGCGCGCGATCGCTTGCAGCGGCGCGCCGGCGATCGCCGGATACGCTTCGCACGCGGAGAAGCAGCCGCCGCACGCGAGCTGCTCGATGTCGCGGCGCGCCTGCAACGTCGCGGCGTCGTGCCAGATCGCGAGCACATCGCGCTCACGCACGTTGCCGAGCGGACGATCGTAGATGTGGCAGGGCAGCACGTCGCCTTCCGGCGCGATGAACATCGTGCTGCGCAGCGCTTGGCAGCCGATGCCGGAGCGCTCGCCGCGTGCGACGAACGCGAGGTTGACGAGGTACGCCGACTCCATCGCCTCGACCATCGTGCGCGGACGGCCGCGCGCGCGCAGGTGCTCGCGCACGAGCGCGTCGACCGGCACGTGCAGCGCGGCTTGCTGCGCGTTCGCATAGAAGTGCGACGAGAGCTGCATCGCGTTCCAGTGCCACCGCGTGCGCGGCCACGCCGGCAGCGCGTGCTGCAGCGCGCGCCAGGTGTCGTCCATCGCATCGGCGTTGAGCTTCGTGATCGTGGTGCCGACGTGCACCTCGACACCTTCCAACGAGGCGAGCGCCCGCGTGGTGGCGATCGCCCGCGCGAACGAGCCCGCGACGCCGCGGATGCGATCGTGCAGCGCTTGCGGCCCGTCGATGCTCACCGTCACCACGAGCTGCGCCTTCGTACGCGCGCGCAGTCGCGCGGTGCTCCGTGCGATGCGGTCGCCCGCCCACCCGTTGGTCTGGAAGTGCAGCATTTCCAGCGCCGGCGTGTTCGCGGCCACCGCGTCGAGCACGTCGCCGATGTCGCCGCGCACGAACGGCTCGCCGCCGGTGACGTCGAGCCAGCGCAGGCGATCGAGTCGCTGCAGCACCGCGCCGATCTCCGTCGCCGACAGCTCTTGCGCGCGCGGCCGCTCCCACGTGCGGCACATCGCGCAGCGCAGGTTGCAGCGCCGCGTCACGTCGAGCACCACGCGCGTGGGCCCGGGCGGGCGCCGGAACCAGGTCTCCGCGAGCCCCGCGACCAGTCGCGCGCGCGCACGCCAGCTCGGAGGCGCCATCGCTCGGGATGATAACCAGTGATATCGTGGCTGCGCATGCGCGATCGTTCGCGTCGCGTGCTCGTCACGGGTGCCGATGGGTTCCTCGGCTCGCACCTGGTCGAGCGGCTGCTGCAGCGCGGCGACGAGGTGATCGCGCTCGTGCGTCCGAGCTCGACCGTCGGCACGAGCGAGCTGGCGCTGCGCAACCTCGCGCCGGTGCGCGAGCGGCTGACGGAGGTGATCGCGGTCGACGTCGCCAGTCCCGACGCGTGCGCGCGCATGGCCGCCGCGCGGCCCCAGCTCGTCTATCACCTCGCCGCCGACGCGTGGGTCGAGCGCTCGTTCGCACAGCCGCGCGAGGTGTTGCGCACGAACTTGGACGGCACGATGAACGTGCTGCAGCTCGCGCGAGATCTCGCGAGCATCGAGCGCGTGGTGGTGACGTCGTCGAGCGAGGTGTACGGCACCGCGCAACGCGAGCGCATCGCCGAGGATCATCCGCTCGAGCCCACTTCGCCCTACGCCGCGAGCAAGCTCGCCGCCGATCGCATGGCGCTCGCGTACCATCGCACGTGGGGCGTGCCGGTCGCGGTCGTGCGGCCGTTCAACACCTACGGCCCGCGCCACGTGTACGACGTGATCCCGAAGTTCATCGCGCGCGCGCTCGCCGGTGCACCGCTCGTGATCTTCGGCGACGGCACGCAGAGCCGCGACTTCACCTGGGTCGACGACATGGTCGACGCGTTCCTGCGCGCTGGCGACGACGAGCGCTTGGTCGGCCGCGCCACCAACTTCGGCAGCGGCGAGACGATCACGATCGCCGAGCTCGCGCGGCTCGTCGTCACGTCGTGCGAGTCGCGCTCGCCGATCGAGCACGTGCCCGCGCGCGCGGCCGAGGTCACGCGCTTGTGCTGCGACGCTTCGTTCGCGCACACGCTCGGTTGGCGCGCGCAGCTCGGGCTACCCGAGGGCCTACGCCGCACGATCGCGTGGGCGCGCGCGCGGAAGCCGGCATGAACGCGCGCTGGCTCGGCGTGCGCGGTGGGTGGGCACTCGCGCTGATCTTCGCGATCGCCGGCATCGTCGACGTCGCGTCTGCGCGTCACCTCCACGACGAAGGCCTGCTCACGTTCTACTTCGCGCGCATGACCGCCGACGATCCGATCGCGGCGTTCTTCCTGCAGAAGACACGACCGCCGATCTCCGCGCTCTACGCCCCGATCGCCGCGATCGGCCCGCTGGCCTTCGGCATCGCCCACGTGCTCGTCGCTGCGCTCGCGATCCCGGCGCTGTGCGGCCTCGCGAAGTCGTGCGGCCAACGGTGGCCGGCGCTCGCGGGGCTCTTGCTGGCCACGTCGCCGCTCTACTTCGCCGCTGCGGCGGCGGGCGTGTCGAACAGCGATGGCGTCGCGTTCGCGTGCGTCGCGTCGTGGCTGTGGCTCGCGCGCGGTCGCGGCTTCGCCGGCGGTGTGCTGCTCGGCATGTTGCCGTGGATCCGTGCCGAGCTCGCACCGCTGTCGCTCGCGCTGCTCGTCGTCGCGGCACTTCGTCGCGAGCGCGCACCGTGGCTCGGTGCGCTCGTGTTCCCGCTCGGCTACTGCATCGCCGGCGCCGTCGTGCACGGCGACGTGCTGTGGATGGGCCACCATCCGCCCGCGCTACCCGAGCCGATGCCGGGCAATCCCTACTGGGCCACGCACGACGGTCGCATCGGCGCCGCCGATCTGCTGGCGAGCCTGCTCGCGCTCGGTCCGTTGTGCATCCTCGCGCCCACGCTCGTGCCGCGACGCCTGCACACCGCCGAGCTCGCGTGGATCGCCTTCGCGTTGTTCGAGCTCGGCGTGTTGCTCGCGTTGCCGCGCTGGCGCGCGTTCAACTTCGATCTCTCGCCGCGCTATCTGCTCGGCGTGGTGCCGGCGCTCGCGCTCGCCGGTGCCCGCGCGATCGCGGCGCTCGACGAACCCGCATCCCCACGTCGTCGCGCATGGGAGCTCGCGGTGCTCGTCGGCTTCGCGATCCTCTCGTGGCGCGCGGTGACCGAGGGTGCGCACGCGGCCGGGCTCACCGCCGTGGCGATCGCGGCGACGGCGGTCGCGTGTGCGCGCGCGGGTCGAGCGCGCATCGGCGTCGCGATCGCGGTCTCGCTCGCGTGCATCGGCCCCTTTGGCTTCGACGACGGCGCGCGGTTGCGTCGCGATCGCGAGGCGCCCGAGCTCGACGAGATCGTCGCACGCCTCGCCGAGCACCCCGACTGGCGCACGCGCCCGATCTACACCAACGCACCGCTGCTCGCCGCCCACCTGCAGCGCGTCGATCCCGAGCGCGCAACGGTGCACTACATCGTGCAGGCCGATCAGCTGCACGAGCTCGTCGCGCTCGCGAATCCCGAGTGGGGTCAACGCGAGCGCCTCTTCGCCACGATCGACGAGGAGTTCTACGGCGTGCCGGTGCTGCCCGATGGGCTCACGCCCGGCAAGCTGCCGCGCGACGCCTTGCTGGTGCTCGTCGACGATCCGCGGCTCGAGCTCGTGCTGCCGTCGGCGCGCTGGGAGCCGTGGCTCGAGCTGGAGGTCGCGAGCCTGCGCGTGCGCATCGCGGAGATCCGCGAGGAGTCGCGCCCATGAGCGTACGCGAGGCACTGCCGTCCGCGGCGCTCGCGATCGCGTGCGCCGCCGCTGCGATCGCAACCGAGGCGTCGCGCGATGCACCGGCCGCCGCGCAGCCGCACGCGCCCAGCATCACACCGCGCGCCGCGGAGCTGCTCGACGGGCTGCAAGTCGGCCAACGCGTCGCGGGCTGGACCGTCATCGCGCTCGACGGCCCCCGCGATCGCGCGATCGAAGTGGGCTTCGAGCGCGACGGCCAGCGCTTCGTCGTCACGATCGCACCGATGGGCGCGCGCCCCGAGAACCCCGCGCTGCAGACCGATCGCTACGCGATCTACTACGGCCATGCCGTGCCGCCCGACACGAAGATCCCCGACGGCGCGGTGCGAGCGATCACCGCTGGGCTCGCGCGCCGCATCGGCAAGCACGAAGCCGACATTCCCGAGCCGTGAGCGACTACTCGTCGGGCTCGAACAGATCCGGGAAGAGCTCGCGCAGGTTCTCCGTCGATGCGCCGCGCACCTCGTCGTGCGCACGCGCGACCTTGCCGACCTGCGGCAGTCGATGACGCGCGGCCCGAGGCGTGTCGTGCTCCGCGACCGCGACGGGCACGAGCTCGCCGGCACCGACGAACATGCGTGCAAGCGCGGCCGGCATCGCGCGTGCGCGATCGACCGCAGCGCGCGGACGCAGCTCGGCATCGCCGAAGCGCGCGACGTAGATCGCATCGACGCCGGCGCAGCGCGCACGCGCGCCACAACCCTCGCACTGCGGCGGATACGTGCGTGCGACCGCATCGCCGTGCTCCGCGGCCCAGGGCCCGAGCAAGCACGCGGGCGCGCCGGCGATCGCGACCGCGACGCCTTGTCGTTGCGCGCGATCCATCGCGTGCAGCGCGAACGGCAGCGACAACGCCAGGCGAGGCACGACGCGATCGAAGTCCGCCGCCGCTCGGCCCGCGACGTGGGGCACGACCACCGTCCACGCTGCGATGCCGAGCGCAGCGAGCAACGGCGGCAGCTCGCCGATCACACGGAAGCTCGAGCGCGTGAGCACGGTGCTCGCGACCACCGTGACGCCGCGCGCACGCAGGCGCTCGATCGCCGCGGTCGTCGCCACGAAGCCACCGTCGATGCCTTCGTGCCAGTCGTGCACCGCCGCGCGCCCGCCGTGCAGCCCGACGTGCACGTCGCCGAGCCCCGCCTCCACGAGCGCGTCGATGCGCGCGGGCGCGAGGTGACGCGCATGCGTCTGCACTCCGATCGCGACGAAGCCCAGCGCACGCGCAGCCGCGATCGCTTCGGGCAGCGCGTCGACCAGCGTCGGCTCGCCACCGACGAACGACACCTCGTCGGAGCTGGCGCGCGCGCGCTGCAGCTCGTCGCGCCACCCGGGCTCGTCGCGCTCCGCGATGCCGTGCTGCCCACAGAAGACGCAGCGATCGTCGCAGCGTGTCGTGAGTCGAACGCGCGCGCGCGCGGTCACGTGAGCGGCACGCCGAACGAACCGTCGCTGTGGCTGTCGCGGCGCTGCTGCATCGTGAGCAGCGGCGGCAGCTCGACGCCGTTGCGATCGGATGCACCGAGCAGATCGGCGAGCGCCATGGCGCCGAGCCCCTGCTCTTCGTCGGTGTCGGTGCGCCCGTTGCCACCGTTCGACACGAAGAGGCTGAGCCGTGGCGTGCTCGCGACGCCCTCGGGCCCGCTGGGATCGCGTGCGAGCACGTCGACCTGATAGCGACGACCCACCGAGGTCTCGAGCACGATCGGCACCGCACCGAAGTGCAGCGGATGCACCGCGACGATCGTGCAGGGACCCACGCGCGTGCCCGGTTGCGCGATCGCGAAGACCGGTCCGAGCTGGTGTCCGCGCATACGTCCGCGACCGATCATCCAGCCGCCGACGCCGATCGCGGCGGCCACGACGCTTCCGCCGATCAGCACCGTTCGCCTGTGCCAGCGCGCACTTCTCACATTGCAACGCTACCGCGGTGGTGCACGAGGGGTCAACCTTCCGCGCACAAGCCCCACGCGATCACACGATGGCCCGCCCTTCGTGCTCGATCGCGTTTGCTAGACTGCGGCCGTGCGACGACGAGATTGGCTTTCGGTGACGCTCGGCTGCGCGGCAACGCTCGTTGCATGTGGGGCCGACGACGACGGCAACGCGAGCGGCGAGACCGAGACGACGGTCTCGAGCACCGAGGCGACCGATCCGACGGGTCCGAGCTCGAGCAACCCGAGCTCGTCCGATCCCAGCGGAGATCCCACGACCGCGTCGAACACGACCCCGGGCACCACGACGCCGGGCGACACCAGCGACTCTTCGGCCGACAGCACGACCGAGGTCGATCCCGGCGAGCCCGCGGTGCACTACGTCGGTCGCTACGACGACAGCGATCCCACGCACGTGCGCATGGGTTGGTCGGGCGTCGGCTTCGTCGTGCGCTTCACCGGCACGGGTGCGACCGCACGCATCGACGATCAGGGCCAGTATCTCACCGTCGTGGTCGACGGTGCGGTGCAGCCGACCGTGACGACCGGCGGCGGCGAGCAGGACTACGTGCTCGCCACCGGTCTGCCCGACGGCGAGCACGTGATCGAGGTCTACCGCCGCACCGAAGGCAGCTTCGGCTCGACCACCATCGTCGACGTCACGCTCGAAGGCGAGCTGTTGCCGCCGCCTGCCGTGGATCGCCGCATCGAGATCGTCGGCGACTCGATCACCTGCGGATACGGCAACGAAGGCATCTCGCCGTGCGGCTTCACGGCCGACACCGAGAACCACTACATGACCTACGGCGCGATCGCAGCGCGCGAGGTGGGTGCCGAGCTGCACACCATCGCGTGGTCGGGCAAGGGCATCATCTTCAACTACGGCGAGGACACCAACCAGCCGATGCCGGAGCTCTACGATCGCATCATCGCGGGCGAAGAGCCGTCGTGGGACTACGCGCAGTGGCAGCCCGACGTCGTCGCGATCAACCTCGGCACCAACGACTTCAGCACCGACGGCGATCCCACGCAGCAGCAGTACGTCGACGCGTACGTCGCGTTCGTCACGCACATCCGCGAGGTCAACCCCGACGCGTACATCCTCTTGCTGTCGCCGTCGCTCTTCGGCGACGAAGCGACGATGGTCGACGGCTACCTGCAGGACGTCGTCGACGCACGCATGGGCGCCGGCGACACCGCGATCGGCTGGGCCAACATCAACGTCGAGTGGATCGGCAGCGGCTGCGACGGCCACCCCACCGTCGAGACCCACCAGGGCATGGCCGCACGGCTCGTCGAAGAGCTCGGCGCCCACGTCGGCTGGTGATCAGGCCACGTCGTCGCCCGGACCGCCGGCGCTCTCGCGCAGCAACGCCACGAGCGCGTAGCAGACGTCCGTGTTGGTGAGGATGCCGGCCAGCTTGCCGTGCTTGGTGATGAGCGCGGAGTCGATGCGGCGCCGCGCGATCTCTTCGGCGACCTCGTCGAGCCGCGCGTCGACTTCGACGACATATGGATCGCGCGTGTAGATCGAGCCCACCGTGAGCTGCACCGCGACGGTCTGCTTCGCGAGCACGTCGTAGGTGACGTCGATGTCCTGCGCCGAGATGACGCCGTCGAGCACGCCGTCACGCAGCACCGGCAGATGATGGATCTCGTGCTCGCGCATCATCGCGCGCGCAGCATCCACGCTCTCGCCCGCATCGATCGCGTACGGGAACGGCGTCATGGCGGACACGACGCTGGGGACGCGGCGCTTCACCGCTCCCATCATCCACGAAGTGGACGCGCGCCGCCACCGGGCGCGCGCACCACCCTTCAGAATCAGCCTTTCGGGCGATCCTTGTACTTCGTGACCAGCGCTTCTTGGATGTTGCGCGGGACCGGAGCGTACTTCTCGAACTCCATCGAGTACTCGGCCTTGCCCTGCGTGGCAGAGCGGAGCTCGTTGCTGTACGCGAACATCTCGGCGAGCGGCACGTGGGCTTCGAGCTGCGAGGTGCCGGCATGCGCCTCCGAGCCGACGATGACACCGCGGCGACGGATGAGCGTGGTCTGCACCGCGCCCTGGAACTCCTCGGGCGTCTCGACCTCGACCTTCATGAGCGGTTCGAGCACGACCGGATCGGCCTTGCGCATCGCCTCCTTGAAGGCCGCACGCGCGGCGATCTGGAACGCGATGTCGCTCGAGTCGACCTGGTGATACGAGCCGTCGTTCAGCTCCATCTCGACGTCGACGACCGGGAATCCGATGAGGACGCCGCGCTCCTTCGCGATCTGGAAGCCGTTGTCGACCGACGGGATGAACTCGCGCGGGATGATGCCGCCGACGATCTTGTCGAGGAAGCGGTAGTGCTCGCCCGGCTGCGGATCCGGCAGCGGACGCATCACGCCACCGATCTTCGCGTACTGACCCGAGCCACCGGTCTGCTTCTTGTGGGTGTACTCGTACGGCGTCTCGCGCTGGATCGTCTCGCGGTACGCGACCTGCGGCTCACCGACGATGGTCTCGACCTTGTACTCGCGACGCATGCGCTCGATGTAGACCTCGAGGTGCAGCTCGCCCATGCCGGCGATGATCGTCTCGGCCGACTCCTCGTCGCGACGCACCTTGAAGGTGGGGTCTTCCTTCGCGAAGCGGTTGAGCGCCTTCGAGAAGTTGGACAAGGTCGCGTTGTCCTTGGGCTTGACCGCGTAGAAGATGACCGGGTCGGGCACGTGCATCGACCGCAGCGAGTACTCCTTCTGCCCGTCGGTGAAGGTGTCACCGGCGGCGCAGTCGATGCCGAACAGCGCGCAGATGTCTCCCGCGCCGGCGGACTCGATCTCTTCCATCTCGTCCGCGTGCATGCGGACGAGCCGACCGACCTTGCTCTTCTGCTGCGTGCGCGCGTTGTAGATGGAGTCGCCCTTCGCAACCTTGCCTTGGTAGATGCGCAGGTAGGTGAGCTGGCCGTAGCGGCCGTCTTCGAGCTTGAACGCGAGCGAGCACATCGGCAGGTCGTTCTTGGTCTCGAGCACGACCTCTTGTTCGGTCTTGCCCTCGCGGAGGAACGCCTTGTTGGTGACCTCGGTGGGGTTCGGCAGGTAGCGCACCACGCCGTCGAGCATGGTCTGCACGCCCTTGTTCTTGTACGCCGAGCCCGCGAAGGTCGGCACGAACTTGAGCTCGATGGTGGCCTTGCGGATGACCGGGATCATCTCCTCGCCGCTGACCTCTTGGCCCTCGAGGAACTTCTCCATGATCGTGTCGTCGAACTCCGAGACCGCCTCGACGAGCTTGCTGCGGAACTCTTCGACCTTGTCGGCATAGCCGTCGGGGATGTCGGCCTCGCGGATGTTCTCGCCGTTGCTGCCGTCGTAGTAGTAGGCGCGGCGGCTGAGCAGATCGATGACGCCTTCGAACTGATCTTCGGCGCCGATCGGGATGTTCATCATCACGGCGTTGAGGCGCAGCTTGTTGCGCAGCGCCTCGTGCACGCGATACGCATCGGCGCCCGAGCGATCCATCTTGTTGATGAACGCGAGGCGCGGAACGTTGTAGCGCCGCATCTGACGGTCGACCGTGAGCGACTGCGACTGCACGCCGGCAACGCCACACAGCACGAGAATGGCACCGTCGAGCACCGACAGCGCGCGCTCGACCTCGATCGTGAAGTCGACGTGGCCGGGTGTGTCGATGATGTTGACGTGGTGATCGGCCCAGGTGACGTGCGTCGCGGCGGATTGGATGGTGATGCCGCGCTCGCGCTCGAGCTCCATCGAGTCCATCGTTGCGCCGACGCCCGACTTGCCGCGCACTTCTTCGATCTTGTGGATCTTGCCGGTGTAAAAGAGGATCCGCTCCGTCAGCGTGGTCTTGCCGGAGTCGATGTGAGCGGAGATCCCGATGTTTCGCGTGTGGGCCAGGTCGAGCATGGCGGGGCGGAGTGTGGCCATGGTTGACCCCCGGCACCAGACGCGGGGGCGTGAGCTGCCTCAACGCCCCGCGCGCGCGGGTCGCCAAAGCGGCGGATCACTTGCTCGGGGCCGGAGCCGTCGTCTTTTCGGCGCTCGCGTCCGTCGGCGTCGGATTCGTCGCGGACACCTGCCCGGTGTTCTTGGGCTTGTAGGTCTTGCCGGCGGCGAGCATCTCGACGTGGGCGAGGTGCTCCTCCAGCTTGGGTAGCGTCGCGCCCGCCCACTGCTTGAGCTCGGGATCGCCGCCGCTCTGCGACTCGTTGCGGAACAGCTCCACCGCCTTGCGATGGTCGTCGAGCATGATGTCGACGTATGCCTTCTCGAGCTTGCTGCCGGTCTTCTTCAGCAACTCGTCGCGCTTCGTCTTCGTCTCTTCGTCGATCTCGGTGGGCAACATGATGTTGCGGCTCGCGCACAAGACCTTGAGCTCTTCGTTGGCCTTGCTGTGATCGTCGATCATCTTCTGCGCGAACTCTTTGACGGTCTTCTTCTTGACCTTCTCGAGCACGGCGGTGCTGATGTCGACCTCGGCCATGCCGGCCTTCGCGGCGGTGTCGACGAAGGTCTTGTCGGTGTCGGACAGCGGCGGCGGCTCCTTCGGCTTGTTGGCCTCCGCGGCGGCGGCTTCTTGCTCGCGTCGCTCGGCGTCGGCATCCGCGGACGCTTCGATCGACTCCTGCGTCGGCACGGTGGAGTAGCTCTGATCCGGCGGCGTGCTGGTGTCTTCCGCGGGCGGCTGGTTCTTGCAAGCGATCAGCGCGAGCGCGGCGATCGTGAACAGCGTTGATCGTGTCATCGGTGAAACCTCCGCCGGAAGATGCGACACGCGGGCGGATGCGCACGCATCTCGGGGTGGTTTTCACGGAAGAACGTCGATCACTGCGATGACACGAGCTCGCTGCTGACGTCGTAGTGATCTTCACTACCGCGACGACGCAGCACGGCCCAGTTGATCGTGCTGCCGTTGCGATTCTCGGCCCACGTGAGCGCGAAGGTGTCGCGCACTGCGGTGGTGTTCACGACCTTGCGGCCGTGGCCGGCTTCGCCGATCTGCTGCGGGACGATCGCACCGTCTTCGCGCGGCGCGGCGAACCAGATCGTGCCGACGCGATCGGATTGCGCCGGCACCGTCGACCAGATCGACAGCGATCGCGGCGCACTCGCGAGGCCGACGCCGCGCACGAACCCGGTATCGCCGGGCGCGTGCGTCACGCTGCGATCCGCGAGCGTGGTGTCGAGGCGCACGAGATCGAAGCCGCGGGCTTCGCTCGACGCGGCTGCGATCGCCCAACCGCCCTGCTCGGCTGCGATCGCGAGCGCCGACGATGCGCGCGTCGGCAACGAGCGTCGCGCCAACACCTTTCCGTCGGCGGTGAGCGTCATGAGCCCGAGCCCTTGCGCCGGATCTGCGCTCGCGACCGCCCACGCGAAGCCGAGCTCGTGGCCGTTCCACGCGAGCGCGCACGGCGACAGCTCGGCGCTCTCGAGCTCGACGACGTCGGTCATCGTCGCCGACGCGCCGCGCAGCTTCACGATGTGTGTCGCCTGCTCGTCGCGCCACGCGAGCAGCAGCTCGCTGCCGTTCGCGACGAGCTGCGGGCACAGCCGTGCCTTACCTTCGGCGATGCGCTGCTCGCCGCGCACGCGGCCGCGCTGATCGACGGTGATCGTCCAGATGCCGCTCTCGTGGGTCCACACCACGCGCCAGCGCTCGCCGTCCCACGCGAGCAACGGCGGATCGCTGCCGCGCGCACGCTTGCTGAGCGAGCGCACCTCGCCGCGCACCTTCGCGGTCTGGGGATCGGCGCGCACGAACATCAGCTCTTCGGCGCCCGGGTTGTTGCGCAGCCACACGAGCGCCAGATCGCCGCCGCCGAGCGCGATGTTGGGTGCGTGGTAGCCCGCCGAGCGGCCGTCGTTCTGGCACGCGACCAGCAACGCCAACGCGAGCGCCACGCGTCGCATCACGGCAGCTCCGCGTAGTGCTTCACGACCGCGTCGGTGGTGAAGCCGAACTCCTTCGCGACGTCTTCACCCGCCGCCGACGCACCGTAGTGATCGATGCCGTGGGCGTGCGCGGCCCAGCGCTGCCAGCCGAACGTGGTGCCGGCCTCGATCGCGAGGCGTCGCGTGATGGCGGGCGGCAGCACTTCGTCCTGATAGGCCTTGCTCTGGCGCTCGAACGCGTCCCAACACGGCATCGACACCACGCGCACGGCCTTGCCGCTCGTGTGCAATTGCTTGGCGGCCTCGTAGGCGATCGCGACCTCGCTGCCGGTCGCGATGAAGATGCCGTGCAGCGCGTTCGCGGCGACGCCCGGCGGATCCCACAGCACGTATGCACCGCACGAGATGTCGTCCTTCGACTCCGCGTACACCGGCAGGTTCTGGCGCGTGACCAACACTGCGGTGGGCCCGTCACCGACCTTGCGCCCGAGCGCGTGCTTCCACGCGCCGATGGTTTCCTTCGCGTCGGCGGGGCGCACGACGTCGAGGTTCGGGATCATGCGCAGGCTCATGCACTGCTCGATGGGCTGGTGCGTGGGGCCGTCTTCGCCGAGCCAGATGCTCTCGTGGCTGAACACGTGCACGACCGGGAGCCCCATCAACGCCGACAGTCGCAGGCAGCCGCGCATGAAGTCGGAGAACACCAGGAACGTCGCGTCGTAGACGCGCAGCCCACCGTGCACCGCGATGCCGTTGCACACGCCGGCCATGCCGTGCTCGCGCACGCCGAAGTGCAGGATGCGTCCGCCGGGATCGGCCTTGCTCTGCTTCGGGAAGTCGGTGATGTGCACGCCGTTGCTCTCGGCGAGATCGGCAGAGCCACCGATGAGGCTGGGACACGAAGCGAGCAGCGCCTCGACCACCTTCTGCTGGGCCTTGCGCGTGGCGATGGGCTTGCCCACCTCGAAGGTCGGCAGCGCGTCGAAGACGTGCGTGGGCAGCTCGCCGCGCTGCGCCGCTTCGAACTCGGCGGCGAGCTCGGGATGCGCGGCCCGGTAGCGCTCGAACCCCTCGCTCCACGACGCGTGATCCTTCGCGAGCGCTTCGCGGCGCGTCGCGAGCTGGTGACGCAGCTCGTCGGGCACGATGAACGTGGGCTCGAGCGGCCAGCCCATCGCCTTCTTCGTGGCCTCGACCTCGGCCTTGCCGAGCGGCGCGCCGTGACTCGCCGAGGTACCCGCCTTCGTCGGGGCACCTTGGGCGATGGTGGTGCGGCACTCGATGAGATGCGGGCGATCGCCGATGGTGCGCGCGGTCGCGATCGCCTTGCTCACGGCTTCGGCGTCGTGACCATCGCACTGCTGCACGTGCCAGCCGTACGCCGCGAAGCGCTTGGCCACGTCTTCGCTGAACGCGAGATCGGTGGAGCCGTCGATGGTGATGCGGTTGCTGTCGTAGAGGAAGACGAGCTTTCCGAGCCCGAGATGGCCCGCGATGCTCGCGGCCTCGGACGCGACGCCTTCCATCAGATCGCCGTCGCTGCAGATGCCGTAGACGAAGTGATCGACGATGGTATGACCGGGCTGGTTGAAGCGCGCCGCGAGCACGCGCTCGGCGATCGCCATGCCGACACCCGCGGCGAAGCCGGTGCCGAGCGGACCGGTGGTGACCTCGACGCCGACGGTGTGTCCGAACTCGGGGTGCCCCGGCGTCTTGCTGTGCAGCTTGCGGAAGTGCTGCAGCTCGGACAGCGGCAGGTCGTAGCCCGAAAGGTGCAGCAGCGAGTAGAGCAGCATCGAGCCGTGGCCCGCGCTCAGCACGAAGCGATCGCGATCCGGCCAGTGCGGCGCGGCCGGATCGTGCACGAGATAGCGCAGCCACAACGCCGCGGCCATGTCGGCGGTGCCCATCGGCATGCCGGGGTGGCCCGACTTCGCCGCCTCGACGCCGTCGATCACCAGCGCCTTGATGGTCTTCACCATCAGCTCGTGCAGTGCACCGTCACAGCTCCGCGCAGGTCGATCGGCTCGGTTCGTCATCGCGGCACCGGGCTATCACGGACGCGCGCCGACTGCTACCGCGCGGGCGATGTCCTTAGCTCTCGCGCGGATATACGGCGATCTCTGAGCCGACGGCGAACGCGACATGACGCGGTGCGGTGCGGTCGAGCACGCTCCACGGCTCGCCGTAGAGCTCGCCGAAGTCGACCGCGAGCTCGAGCCGATCGAGGCTCGTCGGATAGACCGGCCAGATCGGATGGTGCACGCGATAGATCACCACGCCGCCGTCGCCGTCTTTGCCGAAGCCCCACTCGTGCTCCTTGAAGAAGTGCTCTAGCGAATCCGTGGGCGGAATCTCGGTCGCGCTCGCACCGGTGAGGCTCATCGCGTGCGTGCGCTCGCCGAGCTCGATGCGCACGTCGATCGCATGCAGCTCGCCGTCGTCGCGCACGCCGACGTCCATCGGCACCGCGCGGTAGTGCTCGTGGTACAGCAGGTTCGCGACCATCGCGATCGCGGGCTTCGGCACGAGCTCCGCGATGAATGCGACGCCGCGGCGGCGGGCCCCACCGGCCTCGCGCACGTAAGCGCGCAGGTTCACCTCGGGGAAATCGGTGTGCAACGGCACCGCGATGCCCTTCACACGCGTGTCGAGGAAACGAAACGCGACGAAGCTGACGTATGCGACGTCGTCGGCATCGTCGGGCAGACGATCGGGCTCCACGCCCGCGGGCAACGTCGCGCGCAGCAGCTCCGCAGGGATCTGCCAGGTGACGAGCGCGAGGTCGAGCCAGCGCGCGGTCAGGAACGGCGTGGCTGCTTCCACGGCGGCAGCATGGCGGCACGCGCGGCGCACCGCAACCCATTCATGGATGCTGCGCATGTGCTATGCCACGGCCCATGCGGATCTGCATCCTCGGCGCCACCGGCCTCGTCGGACGCGAAACCATCGAGCTGTGTCAGCGCGCGTGGCCGCAGGCCGAGCTCGCGCTGTTCGCCAGCCGCGATCAGACGCTCGCGCACGCGGGGCGCAGCTGGTCGGTCGTCGGTGCTCCGTCGCTCGAGCGAGACGATGCGCCGAAGGGCGACCTCGCGTTCGTCGCGCTCGACGACGATCACAGCGCGCGTTACGTGCCGCGCTTGCTCGCGCTCGGCTACCGCGTCGTCGACAAGAGCAACACCTATCGCGCGGATCCCAAGGTGCCGCTCGTCACCGGCGGCGTGAACACGCGGCGCGTCGGCAACGAGACGCGGCTCGTCGCCAATCCCAACTGCACCACGATCCCGTTCGCGCTCGCGATGGCGCCGCTCGTGCGTCGTTGGGGCCTCTCGGCGGCGACGGTGAGCACGTACCAGGCGATCAGCGGCGCGGGCATCGGTCCGCTCGACGAGTTCCTCGCCGACTCGCAGCGCGGCTACGCGGAGCCCGAGCGCATCGGCACGCGCTTCGATGCCAGCAAGTACGCCGGCAACACGGTGCCGCACAACGGCAAGACCGACGAAGGCGGCTTCTCGGCCGAAGAGCGCAAGCTGATGTTCGAGAGCAAGAAGATCCTCGAGCTCGGCGACCTCGCGATCTCGGCGCAGTGCTGCCGCGTGCCGGTCGCGGTCGGGCACTACATGAACGCGTGGATCACCCTCGAGACGAAGGCGAGCATCGCGGAGATCGAAGCGGTGCTCGGCGATGCGAACGCGACCCCGTTCGTGCGCTTCCGTGCGGGGGCTGCGGGTGACGGGCTGTCGGCGTTGTCCTGCGTCGGCGACCGCGATCGCGCGCAGGTCGGACGCATCCGCCTCGACGCGCGCGATGCCAGCGGTCGCACGATCTGCATCACCGTCGCGGGCGACAACCTGCGGCTCGGCGCGGCCACCAACGCGGTGCGCATCGCCAGCGCGTGGTATCGCAGCGCGGATTCCGAGCTGCAGGCACCCGCACCCGAGTAGCGATATCCTCGGGCGTCGTCATGATTCGACCTGCACTGCTCTCGCTGTCGGTCGTCGGCTGTGCCTTCGACGCCGGTGGCATCGGCCACGGCTCGGGTCTCGCCGATGGAACGGAGACGAGCGGCACCAGCAGCAGCTCGGGCGGCACGACGATCGAAGCCACCACGACGCTGGGCTCCGACGCCGAGACCACCGGCATGGTGACGAGCGCGACCACGACGACGACGTCGAGCACCACCACGGACGACGCGACCGGCACGTCGAGCGACAGCGGTCCGCCCGAGAGCGAGACCACGACCGGCGAGGTCGATCCGTGCGCCGATCCGCAGCTCGTACAGATCACGCTCGAGGCCGCCGATGCGATGCTCGGCGGCTCGATGATGCTCGGCGTGCTCGGCAACGGGCAGCAGTATCTCTACACGGAGACTGCGAACGACGGCACGGCGACCTTCTCGTTCGTCACGCTGTGCGCCGACGAGTACGTGATCTGGGGGCTCGTCTACGACGGCGATCCGATCATCGTCGACATCGCCGGGCAAGCTGCGGATCGCATGCAGGTGGATCTGGGCGCCGCCAGCGTCGACTGGCGCTACGGCTGCGGAAGCGGCGTGCTCAACTGGAACTGGGAGTACGTCGGCACCAACGACGACATCTGTCTGGCCGACTCGCGCACCGTGTTCGATCTCGAGCCCGGCGAGCACTCGGTCGTGTTCACGCCGACCGAGGGCGGCACGGCGAACACGATGGATCCCGGCGAGGCCGCGGCGCTGCAGCGCATCATCGTCACGAACGACCTCGACTTCGTGCCCTGATGGCTGCGCCGATCACCGATGCCGTGTTGGAGCTCGCCGAGATCGCCGGCCCGGGTGGCGTCGCGCTGGGTGCGATCGTCGACACGCTCGAAGGCCGCGGTTTCGCGGCCGAGCACGTCGAGCGCGAGGTGTGGAGCCTGCTCGAGAAGCGACGGCTCACCCCCGCGGGCTTCGTCTGTCGCACGGTGAAGAAGAAGGGCATCGACGGCGAGAGCATCCGCGCGCGCGTGTACGAGCTGATGCTGGTGCCGTGGTCGGCGGCGCTCGATCGTCAGCTCGATCTCGGGCTCGAGGGCTCCACGTGAAGACGCCGCGCGATGCGGGCCGCTTCCTCGCGCTCGCGCCGATGGACGGCATCACCGATGCCGTCTACCGCGAGCTGCTCACCACGCACGTGGGCGGCATCGATCTGTGCGTGACCGAGTTCGTGCGTGTCAACGCCGATGCGATGCCCAAGCACGTGCTCTTGCGCGAGGTGCCCGAGCTCGCGAAAGGTGGTCGCACGCGCGTGGGTGTGCCGGTCTCCGTGCAGCTGCTCGGTGGCAAGCCCGAGCCGATGGCCGAGACTGCACTGCGTGCGGCCGAGCTCGGTGCGCTCGCGATCGATCTGAACTTCGGTTGTCCCGCGAAGACGGTGAACAACCATGATGGCGGCGCCTCGCTGTTGCGCGCGCCGTGTCGCGTCGAAGCCGTGGTCGCGGCGGTACGCGCTGCGGTGCCGCCCGCGATCCCGGTGTCCGCGAAGGTGCGGCTCGGCTGGGACTCGGCCGCGCACGTCGTCGACATCGCGAAGGCGGCCGAGGCCGGCGGTGCGTCGTGGCTCACGATCCACGCCCGCACGCGCACGCAGCTCTATGCGCCGCCGGTCGACTGGCCGTCGATCGGGCGCGCACGCGCTGCGATCGCGATCCCGGTCGTCGCCAACGGTGATTTGTGCAGCGTCGCGGATCTCGAGGCGTGCGCGCAGCAGACCGGCTGCACCGCGTTCATGATCGGACGCGCGGCGATGGCCGATCCATGGTTGTTCCGCCGCGCCGCGGGGGAGACGCTGCCGAGCTTCGACGCGCGCGCGATGAGCACGCTGTTGCGCGAGTACGCCGCGGCACTGCTCGCGGCCGGCGTCGCCGATCGTGGCGCGCTCGCACGCCT
>DASZPU010000374.1:0-21397 GCA_035550195.1 Nannocystaceae bacterium | reverse complement strand
GATCGGCACCGTGTATTCGAGGGCGCAACCGCAGACGAACGCGAGCACCCAGAGTATGCGGACGTTCACGGCGGTGTTTCGATCCAACGCCGCGCCTCGGTGGCGTGGCTGCCCGACGGATGGCGGCGCAGGTAGTCGGCCCAACACGCGCGTGCATCGTCGGCTGCTTCGGCGTGCTTGCACAAGCCCGCGCGCGCATCTTCGGCGAAACGACCGCGCGGGAATCGACGCAGGTAGCCGCGCCACTCTGCGACCGGACCGTCTTTGCCTCGCAGCTGTCGCGCGAGCGCGAACAGATCGCCGTACGCGAGCTCGGCGCGCGACGACGTGCCACCCTGCGCGATGATCTTGCGCAGCGCCTTCTCGGCGCCCGCGAGATCGCCCGCGCGCCACATCGCCTCGGCATCGCGCGCGAGGCCGTCGAGCACGACGCGGCGATCCGGGCGCGGCGTGTTCGGCTCGAGCGGAGCGGGCGCGAGCGAAGGCGCGACCTCGATCGGTTGCGGCGTCACGATCGTCTTCGGTTGCACCGGCGCGGGCGGTGCGATGCGCCATGCATCGGGTGGCGTCGCGCGCTGCAGCGTGCGCACGGCCTGCGACACCGACGCGTCGTCACGCTCCGCGAGATAGCGCGGCAGTGCGACGAACGCTGCGACGAACACCGCCGCGAGCGCGAGCACGGCCGCACCGACGACGCGATAGTTGCGACGCCGACGCTGCGGCGTGGGGATCTCCGCGAGCCCGCGCTCGCGCAGCTCGCCCTCGACACGATCGTGCAGCGCACCGGCGAACATCGCGAGCCCGGGATCGATCGTCTCCTGCGTCAGCGCGCGACGGCGCGACAGCGGCACCACCTCGTCGTCGTCGACGCCGCGCCAGCTCTCCGGCACCGCGGCAGCATCCTGCGCACGCGCACGCGCGAGCACGTCCGCGAGATCCGGCACCGGAGCCCAGCGCGCGATCTCTCGCTCGCTCAGCTCGGCGAGCGCGTCGGAGAACATCGCGAGCTGCTCGTCGCTCACGATCCACCTCCGGGCTCGAGCCAACCGAGCCGCTCGAGCTCGCCACGGATCACCGCGCGTGCACGGCTCGCACGCACGCGCGCATTGCCGACGGTGATGCCGAGCCGCTCCGCGACCTCGTTCGCGGGCAGACCCTGCACATCGGTGAGCACGAACGCCTCGCGCAATTGATCCGGCACGGTGTCGAGCACGGCACGCAACACTTCGGCGCGACGATCTTGCAGGTGCGCGCTCTCGGGATCCTGTCCGCGCACGTTGGCGGAGAGCTGCGCGAGGCGATCGTACGCGCGCTCGCGTCGGCTGTGCGATCGCCAGTGTCGACGCACGAGGTTGTGCGCGATGCCTCGCAACCAGGTGACGAAGCTCGCACGCGCGTCGTAGCGCGGAAGGCCAACGAGCGCCGCGGCAAACGTCTCCTGCACGATCTCTTCTGCACCCGCGCTCGCACCGACGAGATACGCGACGTCACGGAAGATGCGATCGAAGTGCAGCTGATACAGGCGTGCCCACGCACGCTCGTCACCCGCGGTCGCGCGTCGCACCAGCTCTGCATCGTCGCTCGCGTCGCTCGTGCGCGGGCTCTCGACGTTGCGATGCAGCGGCAGGGTGCGGTCGGCTTCGTCCACGGATCTCCGGTGCCATGGTGCCCGCAGCGACGCGATCGTTACACGCAAAGATTGCCCGAAACGGGCCGCTGCGGGCGCCGTGAACGCTGTAACGCGTCGCGGAGGTCGGGCACTGGTGGTGCGAACCGTTCGATTGGAGACCCCACGATGAAGACCCTCGCTGTCCTTTCCCTTCTCGCCCTCTCGCTCACCGCTTGCGATCAGCAGGCGGGTCCGACGCCGACCGAGCGCATCGGTATGGCGATCGACGAAGCCGACATCTCGCTCGCCGAAGCGATCGCGGCTGCGCAAGCCGAGTCGGGTGGCGTTGCGATCGACGCCGAGCTCGAGCCGGAGCACGGCATCGACGTGTATCGCGTCGAGCTGATGAGCGATGCGGGTCAGCGTCGCGTCGACATCTCGCCCGAAGATGCATCGGTGTTGCGCTCGCGCGACGCGAGCTCGGGCAACGACGAGGAGAACGCGGCCGCAGCCGCGCTCGCGACCGGCGTCGACTGGGCGATGTTGATCGCGGCTGCCGAGGCCGAGGTCTCGGGCATCGCGTTCGAGATCGAAGCCGACGGCAGCGAAGGTGTGTTCGACGTCGAGCTGCTCGCCGACGGCGTCGTGTGGGAGCTCGAGCTCTCCGCCGACGGCACCGTGCTGAAGTCGGAGCAGGACGACCAGTTCGACGACCACGGTGGCGACGACGACGACGATGAACACGACGAGGACGAGGCCACCGACGATCACCACGGCGGTGGCGACGACGACGGCACCGATGACGGCGACACCGACGACGACAACAGCGGCCACGAATGATCCGCGGGCTTCTGCGCGCCGCCGCCCGGGGTGCCGCGATGCGTGAGACCATCGCGGCATGCTGCGCAGAGCGTTCGGGATCGTTGCGTTGGTGATCGCGTGCGGTGACGACGAAGGTACCGCGACCAGTGTCGGCACGAGCCCGACGACGTCGACGACCGCCGACGGTACGAGCAGCAGCGAGACGGGCAGCGCTTCGATCTCGTCGACGACCGCGACCGTGACGTCGAGCGAGTCGAGCAGCGACGGCGGCAGCGATCCCGAGCCACTCGACACGTCGGGCGAGTCGAGCGGCAGCAGCGGCGACGCGGTCTACGGCGCAGTCGCGGTGATCGGCGCGCTCGATCGCATCCGCATCACCAAACGCGACGATGCGATGGGCACGTGCGTGTTCCTCACCGTCGTGCGGCCCGACGGCGGCGGGCAGTACGATGTCACCGTCACGCGCCCGTGGCAGGTCGAGAGCGTCGGTGCGAACGATGTCCCCGAGTCGTGCGACAGCGACAACCCGCCGATGTCCGGCTTCGAGACCGCGACCGCGGCCGCGGGCTCGATCGATCTCTACGATGTCGGAGCGAACGGGTGGCCGTGCACGATCGACATCGCGGTCGAGCTCGCGTTCATGGGCATGATTCCGCCCGTGCCGATGGCCGACACGATGCAGGCGAGCGGCCTCGCGGTCGCGAACTGCCCGTGAGTCGATTGCGTCACGGATCTCGGGCGCGCGCTGCATGGGCGCTCGTCGTGCCGCGTCTGCGCATCCCCTCGACCCTGCTCGCCTGCTTCGTCGCCTGTGGTGATTCGCCCCCGGGCGATGCGACGACGGGCGGATCCGACGAGAGCTCGAGCGGCGCGCCCGCGAGCAACACGAGCGCGCCGAGCACGACGACATCGCCCACCGACGACGGTAGCAACGACAGCGTGGATGCGGGCACCACGAACGTCGACGACAGCGGGAGCGACAGCGCCGACGAGAGCAGCAGCGACAGCGGTCCGACGATCTCGCCGTGCGACGGCCTCGCGCCGGTCGGCACGTGGGAAGAGATCACGCCACCCGTGCAACCGCTGCCCGATCAAGAGCCGTGTCCGTACGGCGGCGCGTTCGCGATGAACCCGCAGGATCCCGCGATGGTGTGGGCGGGCAGCTGCAACCAGGGCATCTGGAAGACCAGCGATTGCGGCGCGACCTGGGCGCACATCAATACCGGCGAGAACGGCGACGTGCTCGACGCGGGTCGGCAGTGGACCTTCGCGATCGATCCCGGCGATCCCGACGTGCTCTACACCAACAGCGGCTACGGCTCGTTCAGCAACGGCGCGTTCAAGTCGATCGACGGCGGCGTGAGCTGGTCGCAGCTGTGGCCGCCGCAACAACCCGAGCTGCAGGGCGTCGTCGAGTACGACTTCGTCGCCGCCGTGGAGATGGACCCCGACGATTCGCAGCACCTGCTCTTGTCGTTCCATGCGACGTGCGCAGCACCGCACTCCGAAGCCTGCTTCGGCGAGAGCGAAGACGGTGGCGACACGTGGCGGCTCATCGACGGCGAGCCGCAGTGGGCCGGCGGCGAAGGCCAGTTCATCTACTTCCTCGACGATCGCGAGACGTGGCTGTGGGGCTCGCAGAGCAACGGCTTGTGGCGCACCGACGATGCCGGCGAGAGCTGGACGGCGGTGACCGACAACATGGCGCAGGGCCACGCGGGTGGTCAGCTCTATCGCGCGTCCGATGGTGCGTTCTACCTGCCCGCGCTCGAAGGCATCCTGCGCAGCGCCGACGGCACGTCGTGGGACACGGTGCCCAACAGCGGCAACGTGATGCTCGGGCTCACCGGCAACGGCACGACGATGTGGGCGAGCCGCGGCTTCCCGTGGGATCCCAGCGACGATCTCTACCAACCGTTCTGGACGGCATCGGAATCCGATGGCCTCACGTGGTCGCAGCTCGATTCACCGATGCTCAGCAACGGTGGACAGCTCGCGTACGACGAGGTGCATCACCTGCTCTACTCGTCGAACCTCGGCGCCGGCATGTGGCGCGTGGTCGTCGAGTAGCTACGCGAGGATCTCGGGGATCGTGTCGGACACGAGCCCTTCGGCCATGCCGAACGATGCGTCGGGATGGCCGAGTGCCTTGAGCACGGTGAACGGCACACGGCTGGTGTTCTCGCCCGCGCTGCGGAAGTGGATGTCGCCGCGGAACAACCCGCCGCCCTTGCCGATGACCAGCATCGGGAAGTCGGTCATCAAGTGATCCCACGGCAACCCCACGCACGAGGTCACGTAGATCACCGAGTTGTCCAGCAGGTTCGAGCCGTCGACGCCGTCGGGCGTGTCGCGGAAGCGCTTCAACAATTCCGCGAGCCCGCTCATGCAGTACGCGACGCCGGTGTGGAAGCCGTTGGTCGCGTAGTCGACACCCATCGGCGACAGGCGATGGCCGAAGTCTTCGTGGAACGTGACCTCGCCGAGGCCCGCTTCGGGATAGCCCGCGTGGCACGCCGCGCACGAGAACACGTGGGTCGCGACGCGCGTGAGCTCGCACGAGAACGCGAACGTGATGAGATCGGCGAACGCCTGACAGCGCGCGATGGTGATCGCACCGTCGGCGCCGCGCTCGGGGTACGCGACATCGGGATCGATCGGCATGCCGCAATCTTCCGCGGTGATCGCCGCGTCGATCTGCGTCTGCAGCTGATCGAGCCCGTCGAGGTGGCGATCGAGGCGATCCTTGTCTTCGACGCCCAGGCGCACGCGCAACGCGGCCGCGTCTTCGGCGACCGCATCGAGGATCTTCTTGCGCCGGAACAGCGAAGGATCGGGCTCGACCGTGCCCGACAACCCCAGCAGCGTCTGGAAGAGACTCACCGGATCGTAGTTCGGAGGATTCGGCGCGTTGGGGCCGCTGAACGAGATGTTGAAGTCGAGCGCGCCTGCCCCGGTGACGTTGCTGATGCCGACGTGGATGCCGCTCGGGAACGCGGTGTCGGCGGAGAGGATCGGCGCGAGCTTCTGATCGATCGACGGCAGCTGCACGTCGCCACCGTCCATCGCTTGTGCGCCGGTGAGCACCGCCGCGGGCGCGGACTTGTGCGCGTACAGAGCGGGCACGACGACTTGATAGCCCGACAACACGCTGAGCCACGCCTTGAACTCGGCGAGCGGCATGAGCGAAGGGCTCACCGACCACGCCGCACCGACGCCTTGCGCCGCGGGCACCCACGTCGCGGGATCGGTGCCGTTGCCGAAGAACCATGTCAGGTAGCGCGGACGCAGTGGCGAGCCACCGGCGTATGCGGTGCCGTTGCCGTCGAGCATCGCGGCGAGCCGTGGCAGCGGCAGTGCGATCGCGGTGCCACCGATGAGCCCGCGCAACACGGTGCGTCGTGCGAGCTTCACGGCAGCTCCTCCTCGACGACGATCGTGCCGCTGGGGTTCGCGAAGCGGAAGCCTTCTGCGGTGACGCGTGCGAGCAACAGGCGATCGAAGCGGTTGTCGGCGGCCGCGAAGTCGTCTTCGATCGCCGCGAGCGCGTCGAGCTCGGATGCGAACGGCAGACGACCTTCACCGTAGGTCGACAGCTTGCGCACCAGACAGCTCGGCGCCTCGGGATGCTCGCGCAACAGCACTGCGAGCTCGGCCGCATCGGCGAACGGCACGCCGTCGAGCTCGCCGCTCGCGTCGATGGTGAGACCTTGATCGGTGTCGCGCCAACGCCCGAGCGTGTCGTAGTGCTCGAGCGCGAGCCCCATCGGATCGGTGAGGTTGTGGCACGCCGCGCACGCTGGATCCTCGCGGTGTGGCTCGAGCAGCTCGCGCAGCGTGTGGTGCTCGCCGGTGCCCATCGGGTCGTCGTCGAGGTTGGTGTCGACGTTGGGCGGCGGCGGTGGAACGGTGCGGCAGAGCAGCGTCTCCACCACGAACTGTCCGCGCTTGGTCGCCGAGGTGCGCGCGGGCAACGAGTTCATCGCGAGCATCACGGCGGAGCCGATGAGCCCGCGCCGCGGATCGCTCTCGGGCAGCATCGCTTCGCGGAATGCGTCGGGCTCGATCTCGGGCAGGCCGTAGAGCCGCGCGAGCTCGTTGTCGACGAACACCTTCTTGCCGTCGTACAGCGAGAAGTAGTCGTCGGGATTCACGAGCACCACGTCGTCGACGCGCGCGATGAGCTCGTTGCGGATCGTCTCCTTGAGCGTCGGCGTCCACTCCGGGAACATCATCGGGTCCTTGACCTTCTCGTCGAGGCCCCAGAGCCCGTACAGCTCGCGCACGAAGTTCTCGAGGCCTTGATGCGCGCGCGGATCGTCGAGCATGCGCAGCGCCTGCGTTTCGACACCTTCGGCGGTGTCGAGCGCACCGGCTTCGGCGGCATCGAGCAGTGCCTCGTCGGGGATCGTGCTCCACAGCGTGAACGACAGGCGCGACGCCATCTCCCACGACGAGTACTTCAGGCGCCCGCCATCGTCGTCGGACGGCGCACCGATCTCGATGCGGTAGAGGAAGTTCGGCGATTGCAGCATTCCCCACAGCGCGTGACGCAAGCCGACGAGACCATCGCTGGTCTCGGTGGCGACGTCGGTGGCGATCGCGACCCAGCGCTGCACTTCGGCGTCCGCGAGCGGACGTCGCCACGCGCGACGACCGAACTTCGCGATCGCCTGCTGCATGCACGCGGTGTCGTCGGCGCTCGACGGCACGCACGCGAGCAGCGTCGCTGCGTTCACCGGATCGCCGAGCGCTTCGACCAGCGCGGCGTCGATGGTCGACTCGTACGACGCGACGCCCGAGGGCGACAGCGCGATGCGAGCCGCACCGACGGAGAAGAAGCCCTCTTGCTCGGAGTCGGGCTCGACCGCGCCGATCGTCACCGGCCCGAGCAGATCGTGCATCGCATGCGTGAGCTCGGCGGTGGTGAGCCGGCGCATCGTCGGCGGCGGCACCTCTTCGCCTTCGCCGGTGTCGCCGCCGCTGTCGCCGCTGTCGCTCGCAGCCGTGCCCGGCGACGACGATGCACCGGTGCTGCCGTCGGCCGCGGACTCGCCGTGGCTCGAGATGCCGCTGTAGCAGCCGCCCGCGAGCGCGAGCGCAGCGAGCCATCGCATGTGTGTTCCGACTCGCATCGCCCCCCAGCGAACGCCGACCATCCCACGCTACTGCCCGATTCCGCGAGCGTCAATGCGAACTTGGGTGCGGACGACGATCGCTGATGCACGCGTGATCCCGCGAACGCGATCGACCGCGGCGCGCTGGATCGACCGAACCGCAGTGGACGCAACGCGAGCAGCGCGCAGACTGCCGTCGAGATGGCGGTCGAATCGATCACGGACGCGCAGCTGGTCGCGCACGTCGTTGCCGGTCATGTGCCGGCCTTCACGATCTTGATGCGTCGCTACAACCGTCGGCTCTTCCGAGTGATCCGCGGCGTGCTGCCCGACGACACCGAAGCAGAAGACGCCTGCCAAGAAGCGTGGCTGCGCGCGTACGAGCACCTCGCCGGCCTGCAGCGCGGGGGCGCGTTTGCGACGTGGCTGTGCCGCATCGGTCTGCGCTGCGCGCTCGAGCGCATGCCTCGTCACCACACGCACGCGTCGCTCGACGAGCTCGATCGCCTGCCCATCGCACCGGTGCTCGACGGACCCGAGCTGGAGGTCGATCACCGCCGCATCGCCGAAGTGCTCGAGCTCGCGATCGATCGCCTGCTGCCGGCCCAGCGCCTCGTCGTGCTCTTGCGCGACGTCGAGCAGCTCACGACCGGTGAAGTCGCCGAGGTGCTCGGGGTGAGCGAAGAGAACGTGCGCGTGCGATTGCATCGCGCGCACACGCGACTGCGCGAGCAGCTCAGCGACGCGTGGGACGGCGAGCTGGTGGCCACATTCGCGTTCGACGGCGAGCGTTGCGATCGCCTCGTCGGCGCGGTCGTGCGGCGGATCCACTCCGTGCAGCGTCAGTCGGCCTAGTCGAGCGCGAAGCGACGCAGCGCGGGCGACCACGTCTTCGCCGCGCTGCGGGCGGTCCCGAGCGCGACGTCGTCGCCGGCGCGACGCAGCACCTCGATGCGCTCGCGCAGCTCGAGCTCGGGATCGACGGGTGCGATCGCCGCGAGCCGCTTCGCTTCGTCGAGCGCCTCCGCCGAGCCCGTGCCTGCGATCGCAAGCCACAACCGCCGACGCGCGCCGAGGTGCCCCGCGGAGCTCTCGCGCAGCTTGTTCGTCGCGAGCGTCGCGCGCGAAGCCGAGCCGTCGCGATCACCGGCCCACCGCGCGGTGTCGATCGCCAGCGCGAGCGCTTCGAGATACGTGCGCCGCTCGGTGCGATCGCGCTGCTCGAGCCATTCCAACGCTGCACGTGCGTGGGCATCGGCCGCCTTCGCATCGTTCTCCGCGAGCGCGAGCTGGGCGCGGGCGAGCATCGCGATCGCGACGATCTCCTCGTCGGCCTCGACACCGGCGAGCTTGGTCTCGATCTCGCCGAGCAGTCTGCGCGCGTCGTCGCGGTGATCGGTGAGCACGGCGATCTGTGCGACGTCGACGAGCGCCGACACCATCGTGATCGCGTCGTGACCCGGCAAGCCCCCGGCCGCCCACGCGCGCAGCTCGGCTTCGCACTCGCGCGCGCGCGTCCACGCGATCGCCGGCTCGCCCGACGTGTACGCGACGCGCGCGCGCTCGCAGGTGATCCCCGACGCGCGGTACTCCGCGCCGTGGTGGCCGGTCATGCCCGCGTGTCCCTTTGCGAACGCCGCATCGGCTTCGCTCCAACGCCCCTCGGCACCGAGCGCGCTGCCGAGATTGAGCAGCGCCCACGTGACGTCGGCGTCGGCCGCCGTGGCGATCGTCAGCACTTCCTGTGCGCGCGCGACCAAGCCTTCGCGGCGCCCGGCTTCGACCGTGGCGATGAGCTGCTGCGTCATCAGATCGATGGTGGCGGGGTGACGCGCGCCGTAGATCTCGCGCGCAGCCGGGACGATCTCGTCGTAGGCCCGCAACGCGACGTCGTAGTCGCCTTGCAAGCTCGCGACGCGAGCGACGTCACCGGTCGCGCGCAGCGTGGACATGTGCATGTCACCGAGATGCGCGTGCGCGTGGGCCTCGGCCTCGGTCGCGAGCTTGCGCGCACGCACGAGCTCGTGCCGCGTGATCGCGACCAGCGTGCCCAGTCGCAGCGACTCGAGCACGCGCAACGGATGCGAGCCCGCACGCGCGACCGCTGCGCTCGCCATCTTCCACCACGTCTCCGCGACATCCGTCGAGCCTTCGGAGAGCACGAGATCCGCGGTGAGATCGACGACGATGTCGGAGAACAGCTCGTCACGGCCAGCCGCCATCGCCAGCCCGGCCGCGCGATCGAGATCGGCGATGGCGGCGTGCGCATCGTGGGCCTGCCACGCCAGGCGTGCACGCGCTTGCAACACTTCCGCGCCGAGCGTGCGATCGATCGGCGACGCATCGTCGATGCGCGCCGCCGCAGCGTGCAGCGCCGGCACGAGCGCATCGATCGCTTCGTGGTCCGCGATGTCCATCGCGGCATCGAGCTCGACCAGCGTCTGGCGGATCTGCGTGCTCTCCTCGTCGCTCGTGCCGGGATCGGCGGCGCGCAGCCGCGAGAGATCCGCGCAGCGATCGAGCGGCGGTAGATCGGCGACCACGTCGGTCGCCCGCACCACACCTTCGACGCTCGCGTGACCGAGCCGCTGCACCAGCGCATCGAAGCGATGCAGCGCATCACCGTGACATGCGCTCTGCAACGCGGCTTGCTCGGCCGCGACCGTGCCGTGCTGCGCCGCGACGCAGGCATCGGTCGCGGCCGCGCGCCAGGCCCGTGCATACGATGCGAGCGCGGCATCGACACGCGTCCACGCGTCGTCGGCGAACGCGACCTCGGTCGCGGCGAAGGCCGAGCGCACCGCGTCCTTGCGCGCGTCGTTCCACACCGCGTCGACGCGATCACCGGTCGCGGCGCACGGATCGTCTTGCGCACGCGCGCCCGACAGCGACAGCCACGCGACGGCTCCGACGGCGGCAGCTCCGAGCGCGAGCACGTACGGCCCGCTGCGTCGCTCGGTGCCGGCCAACGCGGCGAGCAACGCATCCATCGACGGCCAGCGCTGCTCGGGCTCCTTCGCGAGCCCGCGCCGCACGACCGCGAGCACGCGCGACGGCGCTTCGACGTCGAGCGGCGGCTCGCGCAGCTGGCCGGTGGTCACCGACTGCGCGAGCACGAGCGTCGACGTGCGATCGAACGGATGCGTGCGACACAGCGCCTCCCACAGCGCGACGCAGAAGCTGAACTGATCGGAGCGCGCATCGATCGCGAAGCCCCGCCATTGCTCGGGTGACATGTACGCGGGCGTGCCGAGCAGCGCACCGCCCTCGGTCGCGTGGGGATCGATGCCGGTCGCTGCCGCGACTTCCTGCGACGCCGCGACCGGGGCACGTGCGAGCCCGAAGTCGAGCACCACCACGCGACCCGTCGGCGTGACGACGACGTTGCTGGGCTTGAAGTCGCGGTGCACGAGCCCGGCCGCGTGCGCTGCGACGAGCCCGCGACCCGCGGCGACGAACAGCGCGAGCACGTCGCGCCACGGTCGTTTCGTCGCGAGGTGCTTGTCGAGCGTCTTGCCCTCGACGAACTCCATCGCGATGTAGAGCCCGTCTTCCTGCGTGCCGACGTCGTACACCGCGACGACGTTGGGATCGGTGAGCTTCGCGAGCGCACGCGCTTCTCGCAGCATGCGCGTCGCCGCGAGCTCGCCCTTGGTGCCCGGCCCGTGCACGTCGCCCGCGATCAGCTTGATCGCGACCTTGCGATCGAGCTGCGGATCGTAGGCCGACCACACCACGCCCATGCCGCCTTTGCCGATGCACTCGATCGGCACGAAGCGACCGATGCGCTGCGCGATGTCGATGTCGTCACGCTCGACTTCGACGTCCTGCGAAGGCGCGAGCTCGGCCGGCAACGCTTCGACGGTCTCGCGCCACGTGGCGTTGTCCGGGGCGCGCTCCACCAGGCTCGATGCTAGCGACCAAGCGCGCGTCGGAGCAATCGCTGCGACGCGCACTGGCCATGTGGCCGCACTACAGTGTCGAGAGGTACGCGATCAGATCCGCGCGCTGCCCCGCGTCGAGCCCGAGCGAGAAGAGCTCGTCGTAGTGCGTGACCACGTCGTCGAGCGTCGCCGCGCTGCCGTCGTGGAAGTACGGCGCATGCGTGACGAGCCCGCGCAACGGCGTCGTGCGGTAGAGCCCGGTCTTGCTGCGCATGGCGTGCAGCGGTTCCATGCCGACCTCTTCGGGCGTGTGCAGCACCGGCGCGTCGGTGTACGTGTCGCCGGCGTGGCACGTCGCGCACTGGGCGATGCCGTCGAAGAGCTCGTCACCGCGCGCAGCGGCCTCGGGATCGAACGAGCCTTCCTCCGGCTCCGGAGCGAGCAGCGAGAGCTGGTAGTCGCGCAACGCGGGCAGCTTCGCCGTGACCATGTCGGGCTCTTGCATGATCTCGATGCCGAGCTGCGCATCCGAGAAGTTGCCGTGCCCGCCCATCTGCGTGACCGCGACGTACGCGTTCCAGTACGAGACCGGACCGTCGCCCGTGTAGGTCTCGAGCGCGACGTCGGCGAGCCCGTACGCCGGCGGGATCAACACCGGCGCGCTCATCAGATCTTGGTTGAAGCGCGCGTCGTAGCGACCGGGGCCCCAGCTGTTCAGCGCCGCCGTCGCGGTCTCGACGTCGACACCCAACATGTCGGTGTACGCCGACAAGCCCGGCGTGAGCGCGATGATCGCTCCGGGATTCAGCTCGCGGTTCGGCCAACCATCGCGGCGCATGCCGATGCCGGGCGCGACCGAGTCGTCGACGGTGGAGTGACACAGCGCGCACGTGATGCCGATCTGCGTGATCGCGCCGTCTTCGATCTGCGCGCGCACGCCCACCACGGCATCGAGCTCGAGCAACGCGATCGTGGTCGCCGGATCCTCGAGATCCGCGGTCGCGAGCACGTCGGCGGGCACCGCTGCCGCGTCGACCTTCAAGCCGACGCCGAGCGCCGTGGTCGGGGGCAAGCCTTGCACGAGCTCGTGCAGGCGCAGCACGTCGGTCCACAGCTGCTCGTCACCGAAGGTGTCGAAGCGGAAGATGCACTGGCCATCGTCCAGATCGCAGGGCTCGAGCCCCGGCATGCCGCCGGTCGTCGATCCGCCGCTGCTGCTCTCCGCGATGCCGCTGCTGCCTTCGCCGACCGTGCTGCTCTCGCCCGCGGTCGTCGCAGTCGTCGCTTCGGATCCGCCGACCGTCGTCGTCGCCGTCACGCCCGACGATGCCGTCGTCGTCGGGCCGCCGGTCGCGGAGCCACTGGTGTCTGCGCCCTCGTCGTTGTCGTCGTCGTCGTCACCGCACGCGGCGGCGATCAATGCAAAGGCGAACGTGGCGCTGCGGGTGCGGGTCGTCATGCACCCCCAGAGGGACCGAACGGCCGTGTCGTTACATCGCCTCGCAACGGCGACGCGCGCGGTACGGCTTCATCGTGCACTGTGCGATCGTGGCACGAGCACGAACGCACGATCACGTCGCGGACCACGGCTGACGCGCGAGCAGGTCGCGAACGTCGAGCACGCCGCGCGACTGCTCACCGGTCGCCGCGTCGACGATGCGCCACTCCTGCGTGCGCCCCATGAACGGCTGCGCTTCCACGAAGATGCAGCGCAGCTCGCCGGGCTCGAAGCCACACTTGCGTTGCACCGCGCGCAGCAGCTGCTCGTCGTGCAGGTGTCCGTCGCCGAAGTTCCAGCCGAGCGCGAGCCCGGCCACCAGCTCGCCGTCGACCTGCTCGTAGTCCTCGTAGCGATCGATCGCCCTGGGGATCAGCACCGGCAACGCGCGTCCGTGCAGATGCATGAGCCGGAACGCGATCACCTTGCCGAACAACCCGACTCCGGTGGCGCGGTCGTAGAAGCGATCGAGCTGATCGTAGACCCAGCCCGACGTCTTGGTGAGGCGATCGAGCTTGCGATACGACTCGCCCTTGAAGAACCAGATGCCGTAGGCCCAGTTGCCCGCGTAGTAGCGCATCGACAAGAGGAACGACATCGCGCCGGGCACGAGATTGCCGAGGAGCGGCACCGCCACCAGCATCGCGATCAAGAAGATGCCGATGCCGGTCGAGCCGACGTCGAGCGCGGTGATCTCGGGGTGGGCCCAGAACAACGCGAACGCGCCGTACACCACCATCACGTTCCACTCGATCGGGACGCCCATCGGTACGTTGCTGGTGATGTAGCCGTGCAGCATGAGCATGAGCACCATGCCGACGACGAGCATCGGACCACCGCTCGCGAACGCGAGCACCATCGGTGTGCCGAGCTCGAGCGCGGTGCCAGCGTGGGCCATCACCACCGCGAGCCGCGACGGTCGCAGATCGTCGGGGAAGTGCTTATACATCCGGCGACGCAGCCACGCGAAGCGCAGCACCGGGCTGTTGCTCGTCATCACCGCGACGACGGTGGGAAAGTGCGCGTTGAGCTTCGAGAAGCCCGCCCAGAACCACAGTGCGAGCTGCACCGCCTTCGCACCGGCGATCCAATTCGGCGCCCACACGAAGCACACCATCGTGGTCCAGTAGTGCTCGCCGCGTGCGGCCAGGAAGATCGTGCGGTCGGAGATGCCGAGCACGACGAGCACGAGCACGATCGGCAACACGTCGGGCGTGGGCGAGATCAGTGCGCGCACGAGCAACACCAACAGCGCGAGGTAGAGCAGCGCATCGATCACGGTGCGCTGCGTGCCCCAACGCCGGGAGAGCGGAAGCTTGATCGTGCCCGGGCGCAGGAAGTGCAGGAAACCCGACACCGGCGGCCAATAGCGTCCGGTGAGCGGACCGCTGCCGCAGCCGAGCCCGAGCACCTCGAACAACATGCTCCACACGATCGCCTTCTGGAACGCGATCGGTGACAACCACCACGCTGCGATGTCGCCGAGCGAGCCGAGCCCGGGCGTGAAGCTGCAGAAGAACGCCCACGCGCCGATGTAGAGCGCGACCTTCAGCGCGTACACGACGTAGATGCCGACCGGCGTGCCGTAGCCTTGCAGCGCCCACGACTCGCACACCATCCGCGCCTTCTCGGCGAACGGCTTCTTCGCCCACTCGAGCGGATCGTAAGGTGGCGGCGTGGGAGCGAGCAGCCCCACTACGCGGCCTCGCACACCGCGGGCACCATCGGGAGTTGCTCGGCGGTGTGCGCGATCCAGTCCTCGCCTTCGATCGCGACCGTGCCGCCTTCACCCGCGTGCTCGCCGATGATGAACGTCGTGGCCACATCGAGGCCCGCGTCGGCGTACGCACCGATGTCGGTGGTCGCGTTACCGTACGCGTAGTCGAAGCGCCAGCCCATCGCTTGGAATTCCATCAGCGTGTCGCCTTTGAAGGCCTGCGCCGCTGCACCCGCAGCGAGCTGGGGCGCGAGCACGACCATCGTCGTGTCGGGATCGAGCGGAAAGCCGTGCTCCATCAACCACCGCACGGTGATCTCGTGCGAGGTCTCTTCGGTGTCCTGGATGTCGACGTTCTCGCCGCGCGCGGTGAGATAGAGGATGCGATAGCCGAGATCGCGATAGCCGTTGATCAGCTCGGGGCCGCCGGCGCGCATCATCGGATCGTAGGTCGGATCCATGATCTGCATGAAGAACTCTTCGTCGGCGGTGGTGAGCGTCTCGTCGATGTCGGTGACGATCGCGGGCACTTCGTCCGCGCACACGCCACCGCCGCTGCTGCTGCTGTCGACCGCGCCGCTGCTGCTGCTGCTGTCGGCCACACCGCTGCTGCTGTCGACCAAGCCGCTGCTGCTCTCGGTCGCGACCGTCGTCGTGGTCATCGTCGACGCGCTGCTGGTCTCGCCACCGCCGCCGCTGCTGCTGCCGGCCTCGCCGGTACCACCATCGTCACCGCCACAGGCAACCGCGAGCAGCACCGCACCAAGAAAGCTCGTGCACTTCATTGCGGCGCGAGCGTACCAGCGCTCGCGCCCGCTCGATCAATCCTTGCTGCAGACCTCTTGCCAGAGGTTCTCCAGCACCTCGGGGCCGTGCTCCTTCAGGATCGCGCGGTCCATCACGTGGTTGTAACAGCCCGCGAGCGACCCGCTGCGATCGTCCATCACGCAGCCCATCAGGTGGAAGCCGACCTTGTAGCGATCCCAGGCCGCGCGTGCGTAACGATCGAAGCAATCGTCCATCAGCCCGTGTTGCGCGCGACCGAAGTAACCCTCGGCGAGCTCTTCGTTCGCCCAACGCTCGCCTTCGAGACACGCGATCGTGATCGTGTCGAGCGTGCGACGACGCTCGCGTCGCTCCTTGCGGTTGGCGGGCGGCGGGACCTTGCGCGACCTCAGGAACTCGTCGTGCTCGCGCAGCGCGGCCTGTAGCGGCGTCTCTTCGCGATCGGGCACGACCGCTTCGGCGCGTGGCTCGGGCTCGATCGCCAGCTCGTCGGGTGCATCCGCGGGCTCGACCGGCGCCATGCATCCGGCTACGCACGCGAGCACGATCCACCTTCGCCGCATCGTCGTCAGTGGACGCACGAGCGTGTCGTTTGTTCCCACCCATACGGTGGGGTTGCCCTGCCCGCCGTCGCGGACCTAGCCTTTGGCACCCATGGCACAGCTGCGCTATCGACTCCTCGGTCCCTCGGGCTTGCGCGTCTCGGAGCTGTGCCTCGGCACGATGAGCTTCGGCGAGACCTGGGGCTTCGGGGCCGACGAGCCCACCAGCCATCGCGTGCTCGATGCCTACGCGGGCGCGGGCGGCAACTTCCTCGACACCGCGAACAAGTACCACGGCGGTCAGACCGAAGAGATCGTCGGGAGCTGGTTGTCGGGTCGTCGCGACCGCATGGTGGTCGCGACGAAGTACACGCTCGCGATGGATCACGACGATCCGAACTCGGCGGGCAACCATCGCAAGAACCTCGTGCTCGCGCTCGAAGACAGCCTGCGGCGCTTGCAGACCGACTACGTCGATCTGTTGTGGGTGCACGCGTGGGACGACTGGACGCCGTGGCAAGAGACGATGCGTGCGCTCGACGACGTCGTGCGCTCCGGCAAGGCGCTCTACATCGGCATCAGCGACACGCCCGCGTGGGTGGTGTCGGCGTCGAACGTGATGGCGGAGCTGCGCGGATGGTCGCAGTTCGTCGGGCTGCAGATCGAGTACAGCTTGCTCGAGCGCACCGTCGAGCGCGAGCTGTTGCCGATGGCCGAGCACTTCGGCCTGTCGGTGGTCGGCTGGGCGCCGCTCGCGGCGGGCGTGCTCACCGGCAAGTACACGCGCGGCGGTGCGATCGACAGCAAGCGCAGCCAGAACAACGAGCAGCGCGGACGCACCAGCGAGCGCGCGCTGACGATCGCACGCACGGTCGACAAGATCGCCGACGAGATCGGCGCGAGCTCGGCCCAGGTCGCGACCGCGTGGGTGAAGGCGCAGGGCTATCGCTACATTCCGATCGTCGGCGCACGCACCGTCGAGCAGATCGAAGACACGCTGGGGGCTGCGACCGTCGAGCTGTCGGCCGCACACCTCGCGACGCTCGACGAGGTCAGCAAGGTGCCGCTCGGTTTCCCGCTCGCGTTCCTGCAGTCGGACGCGGTGAAGGATCTCGTGCGCGGCGAGGTCCGCAAGCGCATCGACGGCCGCCCGCCGCGGCCTTGAGCTCCACGCCGGGCCGAACGGTCACGCGCCGCGAGACAGGCGGCGCGCGTTGTGTGATGCTGCGGGGATGTTGCGGTATCGGCTGATCTTGGTGGGTTTGGTGCTGGGTTGCCCGAGCTCGGACGATGTGCCGATCGGCGGGTCGTCGAGTGAAGCCGGATCGAGCGCGAGCGACACCAGCACGCTGTCGACGACGACGACGGTCGGCAACGACACCTCGAGCGGCGAGGTCACCACGCTCGACACGACCTGCAGCGACGATTGTCCCGGCAGCAGCGAGACGACGATCACCACCGCGGTCGACAGCAGCAGCAGCGGCTCGAGCAGCGACGGCAGCGAGAGCTCGAGCACCGCGCCTGCGGAGAGCAGCAGCAGTGAAGGTCCGCCCAGCGTGTGCGGCGACGGCATCGTGTCGGGCAGCGAGGAGTGCGACGACAGCGGCGAGTCTGCGAGCTGCGATTCCGATTGCACCGCGGCCTCGTGCGGCGACACGCACGTCAACACGCTCGCGGGCGAGACCTGCGATGCGGGCGGCGAGTCGTTCGGCTGCGACGTCGACTGCACCGCGCCGGTGTGCGGCGACGGCATCACCAACTCGAGCCACAACGAGGACTGCGACGACGCCGGTGCGAGTGCCACGTGCGACACCGACTGCACGGCGCCGGTTTGCGGTGACGGCCTGCAGAATCTCGCGGCGCTCGAGACCTGCGACGACGGCGACATGGACGATGGCGACGGCTGCTCGAGCGCCTGCTTGATCGAAGGCGACTTCGGCGGGCTGTGCCGCATCGTCGACGGGCGTCAGTGGTGCTTCGACAACGACAACTGCGGGCAGGCCTGCGACGACGTGTGCACGTCACTCGGGCTGGTGATCGAGCCCGACGACGACGCATGGCTCGCCGCGCAAGACACCCTCGGCGAGTGCCAAGCGATCTCCGATGCGTTCGGGCTCGCCGCGCCTGCGCAGCTCGATGCGCTCACCTATGGCTGTCTCGAGGACGCCGGCGACGACGACACCGTCGGCGGCGGATTGACCGGAGCGCTCACCTGCTCCACCGATCCGACCTGCCCCGGATCGCATCGCACGCAGATGGACGACCTCGGTGGCATCTGCAATCTGCCGGGTGCGCGACGATCGGTGTGTCCGTGCGAGGGACCGTTCTGCGGCAACGGCTTGATCGAGCCCGGTGAAGATTGCGACGACGGCAATCAGGTGAACAACGACGGCTGCACGACGAGCTGTCTCACCACGCCACCTTCGTGCGCCGAGGTCGACGGCATCCAGTGGTGCTACAACCCGGAGATCTGCGGCCAGACGTGCACGGAGATCTGTGACTCGCTCGGGCTCGCGCTCGACATCGCCGATTCCGATTGGTCCGCGGCGCAAGACACTCCCGAAGAGTGCCAGGCGATCGCGGACGCGTTCGGCATGATGGGGACGGTCGACGTGAACAGCTACGCCTGGGCATGCGCAGAGGAACCGGGCTCGGACGACGTGCCGAACATGGGCATCACCGGGCTGCTGTACTGCTCGACCGATCCGTTCTGCCCCACCGCTCACCGCACCGGCGCCGACAGCTTGGGCATCTCCGACTGCAGTGACGGCTCGGCGTATCGCAGCTTGTGTCCGTGCAACTGATCACGGAAACGCGACGTTGCTCGGGCGCGCGGTGACGCCGAACTGCGGCTGTGCAGTTTGGCCGTTGCTGTTGCTGCCCCAGCACCACAGCGTGCCGTCCTTCGTGCGACCGCAGCTGTGTGCGGCACCGACGGAGAGATCGATCCAGTCGTCGCGATCGCCGACTTGGAACGGAGTGGCGCGCGCCGTAGTGCCGCCATCGCCGAGCTGACCGTAGTCGCCGGCACCCCAGCACCACAGCGTGCCGGGATCACGGATCCCGCAGGTGTGGCGCTCGCCGCCGCCGACGGTGTGCCAGTCGTCCGCGTCGCCGACTTGCAGCGGTGCGATCGTGGTGTCGACATCCGCGATGCCGAGGCGTCCGTCGACGTTCGTGCCCCAACACCACAACGTACCGTCCTGCTTGATGCCGCAGGTGTGTGCGCTGTCCATGCCGCTGTCGCCGGCGGCGACCATGCGCCAACCATCGGCAGCGCTCGCGATCGGTGCGGGTATGCGCTCACCGTCGTCGCGCCCGAGCGCCGTCGTCTCCGGATCGCCCCAACACCACAGCGTGTTCGCGTCGCCGCGGATGCCACAGCCGTGGATGCGTCCGTAGTCGACGAACGACCACGCTTCGCCACCATCGGGCACGAGCGGCGCGGGCTCGTAGAGATACGGGAGCGTTTCGTCGGCGAGACCGAGTGCGGCGTTGTTCCAACCCCACGCCCACAACACACCTTCGTCGTCGAGCGCGATGCCTGCGGTCGACCCGGCGCCGACCATCACGACGTCGCCGTCGAGCGCGACGGATGCCGGCATCGTGAGCGCATCGCCGAGCTCGCCTTGGCCGAGCATCGCATCGCCGTCGGCGCCCCAGCACCACAGCGAGCCGTCGTGCTGCGCACCGCAGGTGAAGTTCGCGTAGTTGCCCGCGGTCGCGACGTGTCGCCAGCGCGCATCGTCGACGCGCAGTGGATCGGTGGATTCGCCGGGCGCGGGCACGCCGAGGGCACCGAACGAGTTGGCGCCCCAGCAGTAGGTGTGATCGTCGTCTGCGATCGCGCAGGTGTGGATCGTGCCCGCTGCGATCGCGCTCTTCGGTGCTTGCTCGAGCAGCACGGGATCGAACTCGAGCAGGCAACCGGCCAAGCAGAGCGGCGGGAGCGACGCGCGACGCACCGCGATCACATTGGCATATTCACGGCGCTTCGGGATCGAAGATCAGGTACGTGTACTGGAGCTCGCCCTTGTTGTAGTCGTAGAAGAACGAGCCGCTGCTCGTGTCGAAGCGGGTGTCGACGAAGTGATGGATCGTGCCGTCGGGCGCGGAGGTCTCGACCGGCTCGCCGTAGATGCCTCGGTTGCCGCGCTCGAAGAAGACGCGCGCGCGCTCGTAGTACGCGGGGTCGCAGGTGTAGCGCCACCCGCGGACGAGCGTGTTCACGAGCGACGTGGTGTAGACCGGATCCCAGAACTCGACCGGTTGCTCGGCCGCGTAGCTGTGCCACACCTGCCCGTCGACGATGCCGAACATCGACGCGGTGTACTGATACTCGGGATCGAGGCCGTACTCGTCGATGTAGCCGGCCATCGCGACCATGCGGTTGCGCAGCTCCTCGTTGCCGGTGGTGCGGTACGCGTGATCCATGCCTTCGCCGAGCACACCGATCATGAACGGCGACTGGATGCGCGCGCCGTTTTGCCACGCGCCCATGCCGAGATATTCGTCGGTGCCCCACTCGCCGAGGAAGTACATGCCGCGCTCGGCGTCCCACTCGGGTGCGGCGAGCAAGCGCTCGATGATCGTGTCGCGCAGCGTGGGCCAGCGCGGATCGTCGGAGAGCTCGGCGAGTCGCGACGCGATGAGCAGATGGCGACCGATCTGACGCAGGCCGTAGTGCACGCAGCCGTTGGTGGGCAAGCAACCGAACGGACTGTCGGGGGCCCACAGCGTCTCGAGCACGCCGCCGAGCTCTTCCGCGGCGGCGAGCGCAGCGGCGTCGTCCATCGATTCGTGCCATGCGAGCAAGCCCCAGCCCCACATGTGATCGCCACCGAACGCATCGCGGTCGTAGCAGAAGCTCGCGGACTCGCCTCCGACGCAGCTCGCGAAGTCTTCGACGAAGTAGCGACGCCACGCGGTCGCGCGATCGAGATAGCCTTGCTCGCCGGTGCGCTCGAACATCATGAGGCTGGTCCAGAGATCGTCGCCTTCGGTGCTGCCGTGGATGTCCGGGTCGCTGACGCTGAAGGCCGGATCCGCAGGTACGCTCGGCTCCGCGTCGGCGGCCCACGTGAGCCCCCAACGCTCGTAGGTCGCACGCTCGTCGTCGAGCGTCGGCATCGCGAATCCCGACGGGCTCGCAGTGCCGGGGATCTCACCGGCCTCGAAGCAACCACCGCTCGGCACCACACCCGTCGTCGCATCGTCGCTGGAGTCGTCGCTGCTGTCGTCGCTCGCGGAGCTCGATCCATCGGGATCGGTCGGCGAGCTCGTCGCGTTGGTCGCGCTGCTGCCCGCAGAGGTGCTGCTCGCATTGCCACTGCTGCCGCCCTCGCCTTCGCTGCCGTCGTCACCGGTGTCGGACGCCGCGTCGCCGCACGCAAAGAGGATCGCGAACAAAGAAACGAGCACG
>DASZPU010000373.1:0-4515 GCA_035550195.1 Nannocystaceae bacterium | reverse complement strand
CACCGTCTGCGTCGCCATCGGATAGTCGAGCTGTGTGAACGCGACCCCGGGCTTCGCAGCGCAGCCGGCGAGCGCGAGGAGGATGGTGACGATGGTGTGCTTCATGTCGCGCCTCACACGAGCAGCCACTTGAGGGTGAGGAAGAAGGTCCACGGATCGCGCGGGCGCGTGGTCGCACCGCTCGCGAGGATCTCGGGGCTGGTGAAGTAGTCGCCGAGCCGCAGATACGCGGCGTGGCCGGAGAGATCGAGCAACGGACGGATGCGCCACGACAGCGTGCCGTTCACCTCCGCGCCCATGAAGCGCTTGCCGTCGATGGGCTGGATGTTCGAGCGCGCGACCGCACCACCGACGCGCGCGTACAAGACGTTGCGGATGATGTCGGCACCGAAGCCGAGCGACGCAGCGCTGATGCCGAAGCCGACGTTGGAGATGTCCATCGCCGCGGCGTAGTAGCGGTTGACCACGTTGCCGTGCGGCATGAGCAAGTAGGTGCCGAACGTGGTGAAGGGCGCTGCGGGTGAGCCCCACGTGTTGCCGGTGACGACGCCGTTGTAGCGCCCGTCTTCGAGGCCGTTGTGATCGCCCGACGTGTAGAGCATGTCGAGCGTGACGTGATCGCGCGGGCTCTTGCCCCACTTCGCGGCGAGCCGGAGGTTGGCGGCGAGGCCGACGATGTTCGCGAGCTTCTGGTAGTCGCCGGGTTGGTTGGGGATCGAGGTGACGATCTGCCCGAAGTTGCCAACCACGAATGCGTTGCCGCCGAAGCGACCGGCGGTGAGCTCGGGGTTGAACGACGCATCGGCGCCGGTCCACACGAAGTGACCGCGCCACGATTCCGGATTCACACGCGACACCGGGAAGCGATAGCCGCCGTTGTAGTCGACGAGCGCGCTGTCGGGACCTTGGCCGAGGATGCCGATGCCGCCCTGCCCCATCGATGCATCGCGCACGTAGCGAACGTTCGCACCGACGTGCCACGTGCGACCGAGGTGACGATCGGTGGCAAGCTCGAAGAGCGCGACGTCGTCGTCCTTCTGGATCAGGTTCTCGTAGAGCTGATACGCGCCGATCTTGAAGCGCTGTCCCGCCGACGTGCCGTGCAGCACCGCACCGACCGCATCGGTGCCCCAGAAGGCCATGCGCGAGCCCGAGAGCTGCAGGTTGGAGACCGGCGTGCGGTAGGGATCGAGCGCGCTGTCGTAGAGGCGCTGCAGGCCGACGTTGACCGACCAGCCCTTCCACAGATCGATCTCGACCGCGATGTTCTGCGTCTGCAGGTTGACCTGATCCGCAGTGATCGCCGAACCGAAGTTGCCGCCCGCGGAGTTCGAGGTGTCGCCGAACGTCCAGTCGAGCTCGAAGCTCGCGCGCAGCCGTGCACGCCTGTCGAGCAGCTTGGGCTCCGCGATGAAGAACGGGATGAGCCGCTGCTCGAGGAAGACCGCGCGGTCCTTGCTCGTCGTGGTCGTGTTGGGCCCGAACAAGCGCCCGACGATCTGGCCCTTGAACAGATCGTTCTGCGGCGAGACGTTGGTGATCTCCGCCCGCGTCAGGAAGTAGCCGTAGATCTTGAACGACGAGTCGGGATCCTGCGTGCGATGGATCTGCTCGGGCGCCTTCTCGACCAACGGATCGGGCTCGGGAGCAGGCGCGGGCGCGAACGCCAGCGTCGCGGCGATGAGCGCGGGCAGCATGACTCGCCCCTACTGGCGCACGAAGATCTGCGTGAGGTCGTCGCCGAAGCTGGTCGAGCCGAAGCCACCTTCGGCGGTCGGCGGCACTGCACCGACGCTCGGCTCGGTCTGCACCACTTCGTAGCGCATGATCGGCGGGCTCACCGTGTTGTCGACCTCGAAGATGCCGGTGACGGTGATCGCCTGCGGCATGTTCTGCTCGAGGATGATGTTGTAGATGTTGCCGACGCCCGACGGTTCGGCCGTGTACACGCCGAGCTGCGTCACCATCTGCCCCTGATCGTCGACGGTCTCGACGTTGAAGGTGTCGGGGCCGAAGGTCGCATCGATCGACACCGCGTGCGTGAGCTCGACCAGCAACGGCGCGACGTTCTCACCTTCGCTGAGCCACGCACCCTGCAAGCCGACTTCTTCTTGCATCGTGTCGGCGCCGCTGTCGCTCTCGGCGGGTGTCGTGTCGGCACTGTCGGCACTGTCCGCGCTGTCGCCGGCTTCGCTGCTGCCGGGATCGCCGGAGTCCGCGTCGGCATCCGCATCCGCGTCGCTCTCGTCGGACGGCGCGCTGTCGCCTTCTTCTTCGGCCGAGCTCGCGCCGTCGCTGGCTTCACCGATCGAGTCGCCGGTGGTGCGCGCGGTGGTCGACACGCCCGAGCCGCTGCAGGCGGCGAGCATCGAGCCGCCACAGGCGGCGAGCATCAAGAATGAAACGAGGGTGCGGCGCATGGTGGGGCTCCTTCGCGTTCTCGCGGTCGCCCGGGCCGCTGGGGCCCGATGTTGCGGTGCAACATGACGACCGATTCAGGTCTCATACTACGGCCCCACCAGGCTGTCAACCGTCGCACGTAGGCCTTTTCGATCAAGCCCCGCCCGCGTGCGCGAGGAACCGTGACCACGCGCAGGACCGCATTCGATCGTCGCGACGACGGTGAGCGCGGTCGCATCGTGTTCGCATGTCGAGCAAGCGCGGATCAGAGTACGGTCGCGACGATTCCATGGAACCTCGGCCGCACGTGCTGACGCTGTCGCCCGCGATGCTCGTCGCGCACGCCGCTGCCCACCACATCGCGCTGCCGATCGAGCACGCGCGGCGGATCCTCGTCGATGCATGGGCGCGACCGGATGCACCGCAGCGGCGCGAGACCGTGGGCGCGAGCATGCGAGCGAAGATCGCCGCGATCGTCCGCGACGAACGACTCGAAGTGGTCGAGCGCGCCGAGGATCCCTCCGACGGCTTCGTGAAGTACCTGCTGCGCGCGGCCGATGGCGCGGTGGTCGAAGCCGTGCGCATTCCGTTGCATCGCCCTGGTCGCTTCACCGTGTGTCTGTCGTCGCAGGTCGGCTGCGCCATGGGCTGCGCGTTCTGTGCGACCGGGCGGCTCGGCTTCTCGCGCAACCTCGCGACGTGGGAGATCCTCGCGGCGTTCCTCGCCGTGCGCGACGAAGCCCCGGGGCGCGTGAGCGGTGCGGTGTTCCAGGGCCAAGGCGAGCCCTTCCATAATTACGATGCAGTGATCGCCACGGCCGAGCGCCTGCGCGACCCCTGCGGCGGCTCGATCTCCGGCGATGCGATCACGATCTCGACGGTGGGCCTGGTGCCGCAGATCCGCCGCTTCACCGCCGAAGGCCATCCCTTCCGCTTGATCGTGTCGCTCACCACCACCGACGAAGCGCTGCGCCGACGACTGCTACCCATCGCGTCGCGGCATCCGATCGCCGAGCTCGCCGCGGTCGTGCGCGCGCACCATGCCGCGCACGGCGGCCGCATCACGCTCGCGTGGGTGCTGCTCGGTGGCCTCAACCACGGCGACGAGGAAGTCGCGCGCCTGCGCGAGCTGTTCGACGGGGTACCGATTCGCCTCAACCTCGTCGACGTCAACGACGCGCGCGACGACGGCTTCGTGCGCGCGACCGACGAGCAGCGCAATCGTCTGCTCGACACGTTGTCCGCCGCCGGCATCCCATTCATGCGCCGCTACTCCGGCGGCGCAGCACGTCACGCCGCCTGCGGCATGCTGGCCGCGACGCGCTTCGACGACGCACCGTAGAATTGGCGAGGACCCGACCGACGTCGCCGTCGATCAGGTCCTCGTGGTACCCGAAGGCTAGTCCGCGCGGTCGCCCGCGCGTCGTTCAGATCTGATCGACCGTCAGCGTGACCGCATCGATCACCGGTTGATCCGGCGTGGCCGCGTCACCGACACACACCTGCCAGTTGCCGACCGCGCTCTGGCCGTTGAACGACGAGAAGTCGCCGGCGAGCGCCGCACCCGGGTTGGGATCGTACACGCAGAGTCCGTCGTTCTCGCAGACGTTGTCCGGTGCCGGCGTGGTCGCGCCCATCGTCTCGGCGTCCGTCGGGCCACCATCGACGAAGGTGATCGGCGAGGTCGAGACCGTGTTCGAGCTGTCGCCGTACGGCGGATCGATGCCGTTGTCCGACGCTTCAGCGACGCCGGGGCGGCTCAGCACCGTCACCACCGTACCCGCCGGGCTCACCACCTTGATGGTGCCGTCGCCGATCCACGTGTGGTTGTATCCGATGACGAGCTGGACGCCCGACACCGTGTCCACGCCGTTGGCCGCGAGCGGCAGGGTCACGCACGTCATGCTGCCGAGTGTGCCGTCGTAGCCACCGTCGGTCACCGCGAGAGCGAGGCCCGGACCCGCGGTCAGATCCTCGCTGTTACCCGCGTCGCACACGCTGTTGTCGTCGTCGTCGATGATGCCGGGGCAACCGCCACCAGTGTCGTCGCACGAACCGGCGTCGTTGCAGAACCCGCACGATGCGGACGTCGCGTCCGCGCAGTCCGGATCGAAC
>DASZPU010000372.1:0-6508 GCA_035550195.1 Nannocystaceae bacterium | reverse complement strand
GTCGCACGCGACCGTTCACCGTGCCGGCACGCACGTCGATCACGACGGGGCCACTCGCGGATTTCGCGTTCGGGTTCGAGACGAGTCGCGGCTCGTTCGCAACCGCGGCAGTGGGAGCGAGCGCGAGCGCGAGGAGCCACGGCACCATTCGCATGGCTCAGCAGCATACGGGTCGCCGCCGCGATCGGGCAGTGAGGCAACCCACGCACGCAGATTCGCGTCGGGGCGATGCCGTGCTCACGCCGATCGTCGGCCGTGCGCGCGCCACCGCAGCCACACGAGGAGCGGCGCGAACAACCACGCCCCGTGCATCGGTGTCCGCGGATCGCTCGTGCATGCACAGCCCTGCGCGTCGCCGTTCAAGCCGTAAAACGGCGGCAGCACGCCGGGCATGCCGTCGTCGCCCCCACCGTCACCACCGTCGTCACCGCCGTCGCCCGCGTCGTCGAGGCTGCCGCCGCCGTCACCACTGTCGCCAGCGCCACCACTGTCGCCGCCGTCGTCGTCGCTGGGATCGACCGGCGGTGCGCCGTCTTCGGTGACCTCGAAGTGCACGACGTCGCTCATCGTCTCCTTGCCCGACGTGTCCTTCGCGACGATGTAGATCTCGTAGCTGCCCGCGACCGCGTCGACCACCGGCCACGGGCCGAAGGGATCGGACATGTCGGCGCTCGAGAGCGCACCGTCGAGGTAGAGCTCGACGACTTCGACCGCGCTGTCGTCGGACACCTGCACCGCGATGTCGAACATGTCGCCGACCGCGAACACGTCGCCGTCCTGCGGCGAGACGATCGTCGCCGTCGGCGCGGCTTCGTCGGGCACCGCGGAGCCGAACAAGCCGAGGATGTACTGGTACGAGTTCTGATCGGATCCGCCGCACTCGCACGCGCGCGCCGAGTACTCGCCGCACGGATATGCACCGTCTTGGAAGGTCTTGTCGCCGCACCCGTAGAGGTACGTCATCGGGTCCTCGCACTTGTACTCGTGCTCGAGGCCCCACGCGTGCGCGGCTTCCTGCGCGAGCACCTCGGCGATCGAGCGCGGGTAGTCGCCGAGCGACTCCGGGAACGTGAACGTGATCGGTGCATCGATCACGCCGCAGGTGAACGGCGCGACGCCGCCCGCACCGCTGAAGCCCGCGAGCGATCCGCTGCCGCAGATGATCGCCTCGTCGTGCGGCATCGGTGACGGATCGACGTCGGTGATCTGGATGTTGAACGGCGAGAAGATGTCGCGCGCGTGGGCGACCATCTCGTTCCACGACGCGTCGCCGAACGGATACTCGGGGAAGTTGACGGTGCCCGAGAGGATGCCGGAGCGATTGACGGTGTTGTCGTCGGGCCAGCCAGCGGAGATGCTCACGCCGCCGGCGCAACGGTTGAGATAGAGGATGTGCGGCGCAGCGTGGCCCTGCGGATGCGGCACATCGGTGAGCACCGCCGGCACTTGCACATACGAGCCGCGCGGAAGATCGGGCGGTGCGAGCACATCGTCGTGCGCGTGCACGATGGTCGGCGTCGCGACGAGCGTGGTGAGCAACGCAGCAGTGAACGCATTCGACGAGGACGCCATCGCATCCCAGCCTAGCGATTGTCGCGTTCGCGTGTGCAGAGATTCGACACGCAGCTGCGTAGTTTTTCCGATGCACGAATCGCGAACGTGATCGCTGTGCGAACTGCTCAACGCGATGCAAGTTGCACAACGCGAAGCGTGCAACGATCGACGCGAAGCGTGCAGCGATCGACACGACGCGTACAGTGACGCGCGCGTGTCGAGCGGACGAAACGATCGGGCGCGCGCCGGAGGGAGACGCGCGTCGACGTTGGTTCCGTGGGGCGTGCGCCGTCGCGGGTTCCCGAGACGCGATTTGGACCGCGTTCGGGGGATCGCTTGGTAAGCGGGACGCCGCTCATGACCGCGCAGCAGCGCAGGCGGGGCGATAGAATCGGGTCATGGCCCATCGCTCCGCCCCCACGCTCGTGCTCGCGCTCGCCGTCGCGTTGCTCGGCTCGCTGCATTGCCATCGTCCCGGTGAAGGCGTCGGTTGGGATGGTCCCTTGGTCGGCGGACCCTGCGGCCACGATCACGATTGCTTCGAGCGCTGCGTCGAGGGCGGCGACTTCCCCGACGGCACGTGCACGACGCGGTGCGACTACGACGGCAACTGCCCCGACGGCACCGTCTGCATCGAGAAGGCCGGCGGCGTCTGCCTCTTGCCCTGCGCCCACGACGAAGACTGCCGCCCCGGCTACGACTGCGACGACACCCGCAGAAAGGGCGCGGGCGGAGACGCGCTGGTCTGCATCCACTCCTAGGCGGCGAACATCATCGGAGTCGCTCGCGCTCGAGGTAGTCGAGGAAGCGCTCGAGCGCGACGCCGACCGCTTCGAAGTCGCGCCGATACGTGCGTCGTGATCCCAGTGCGAACGTGCTGCCGAGCGCGAGCCCGGTCGCGATCGGCACGATCATCACCGGTCCGGTCAGGAGCACCGAGCCGATGAGCGCTCCGATCCCGCTCCAACCCACGAACGCGATGCTCGCACCCCGCACTTGGCTGCCGCGGCGCAGCTCGAGATCGGCTTCGAGTCGCACGTCGACACGACTGTCGGAGCCGTGCAGCTCCACCGTCACGCGCCGCGCGACGCCGAGTCGCAAGCGCCCGCCGACGTCGAACAACCGGCGCGCGCGATGGAAGAGCGAGTCGGGATTCTCCCAGACCACGCGATCGCCGAGGTTGCGCTCGATGCGAAAGAGCTCGGCCCGCAGCATCGCTTCGATCGCCGCGACCACTTCGTGACGCGGCCCGGGCACGCTGCGCGCCGCCACGACCGTCGCGGGACCGAAGAAGCGATCGATCGCGCTCGGCGGCGCGCTCGGGCGCGCGAGCGCTTCGGTGCGCACCTGCACCAACGCCTTCTGCACCGTCTCCGGCGGAATGCCGAGCTCGCTCGCGAGTCGCTGCAGATCACCGACGGCGAGCGCTTCGCCGGCCGAGCCCGCATCGCGCTGATGCAGCTCGACCGCGCGCCTCAGCACCTCGTCGGCTTCGCGTCGCGACAGTCGCTCGTCGGCTTCGCCCATCTCGTCGCGGCGCACGAGTATCGCAGCTTGTCGCGTCCGCGCACGCGCGCGGGCGGCACGGGCCCGCAGAGCGCACAATGGCCCCGCGGCCCGGCGATCTGCTAGCGTGCCGATCCGAGATCGCATGACCGACCCGAACGAGCCCGAAGCGACCGAGGCCCCGGCCGAGGTCATCCGTCCCGACGACACCGACGTCGACTCCTACGAGGCGATCTGCGCCGAGGTCGACAAGCACTTCGAGGGCAACTGGGAGCGCTTCCTGAAGGCGGTGCAGAACCCGAAGGAGATCCTCCACTTCGTGCTCACCCGCCACTGCAACACGGACCCGACGAAGTTCGAGGCGTGGGCGAAGGAAAAGGAGCTCCCGCCGGGCTGGGTGCCGCGCTTCTACATGACGCTGACCGCCGATGGTCAGCTGAAGTCGGACTAGTCGTCGTCGCGGGCGAGGTGCTCGCAGAGTTGGGCGAGCGGGCCGGCGAGCTCGTGGTCTTCGGTGATGCGGCGTTGCGCGAGCGCTTCGAGCTCGGGCCAGCGCGCGCCGTAGCAGGTGCGGATCGCGGCGCGACGCACTGCGCGATGGGGGTGGGCCAGCGCGCGCGTCCACGCGGAGATCCACAGCGGCTCGGCGTGCGCCGGACGCAGCACCGAGAGCTTCGAGAGCGCACGGATCCAGCGGCGCGGATCGGCATCGTCGCGCAGCGCCATCAGCAACGCCGGCGCCGACTCGCACGCAAAGCGACGCGCGACCTCGGCGGCCCACGCCGCCGCCTGCGGGCCGGTGAAGCTCAGGTAGCGCACGTCGCCGACGTGATCGTCGAGCAACGCGGCTTCCGTGCCGTCCTTCGCAGCGACGCGCACGCATGCGAGCTCGCTGTGCCCACGCGCGACCTCTTCGACGAGCACGCCGCGCGTGTCGAGCCACGCGCGCACGCCCACCAGATCGGCGACGTCGGCCAGCACGAGCACCGCGGTCATGCCGACTCCTCCGCACTGTCGTCGTCGGTGTCGTAGTCCGAGTACGGATCCCACGCGACCGGCGCGATGCCGTCGTCGAGCACGCCTTCGATCTGCGCGCGCAGCTCGGGGTCACGCTCGACGACCACCGCCTCTTCGAGCAGCGACTCGTGATTGTGTGCGATGAAGATGTTGTACAGCGTCGAGCGCACGCTCTCGTCGTGGTGCTCGAGCCAGCGGCGATACAACGACGTCGCGCCGGGATCGCTGTGGCGCAGCGCCGACAACACCTGCAGGAGCCCCGCGATGGTGTCGCCGTCCTGCGCACGCGAGAGCTCGGCCTCGAGGTCGCGCGCACCGTCGAAGCGGAAGCCGAGCAGCGCCGCGAGCGCGTCGATCGGCAGGTCGGTGGGGTAGTCGCTGCCGAAGTGCGCGTTGACGCGGGCGACCACGTCGGTGTGCTTGCTCGGCCGATAGCGCACCTCGGCGACGAACACATCGCGATGGTGCAGCTCGATCGTCAACAGCGAGCGCGAGTGTCGAGTGCGGCGCGCCATCGACCACACGCGTCCGCGCCCCTGGGCGGTGACGCTGCGCTCGCGCGCACCGATCTTCAATTGCAGGCCGGGCTGATCGGGCAAGAGCTCGGGCCACGGATCGTCCGCGATCGCGCTGCCCCACGCGCCCGCTTCCACGAACGGCGACAACGTGAAGTGGCGATCGAGCTCGTGGGCATTCGCGGGCTCGAGCTCGCCGGTGTACGGGCTCGGTACGCCGAACTGCAGGCGATACCCGATGAAGCCTCGCACCGTCTTGCGCAGCGCGAGGCGTGCAGGGAAGGGCGCCGGCACGAGCTCGTCGAGCGCGCTGCGCATGCCCGCGACGTCGGTGCCGCCGTCGAGCCACAAGAAGGCGGGATAGGCCTCGGACGGTGCGAGGCGCAGCCGCTGCTGCACGCGATCGAGGAACCACACCATCGCGGCCGGCGTGCGATCGCGGGCGAGCGTCACCGGACCGGTCGCGACCGGGATCGAGGTCGCGAGCCGCTCGCGACACAGCGCGAGCGTGGCCGGCGTGTGGATCGTGCCCGACGGCCCGCGCTCGAACGCGCGTTGCAGTCGCGCCGCGATCGCTTCGGATTGCCCGCGCGTCAGCCACTGCACGCCGAGCGCCATCACGAGCGGCTCTTGTCCGAGCGCGGCGAGCCACGCGGGCGCCGACGGGATCCAGCGCGGATCGAGCGGCGGTGGCGACAACACCTCCGCGATCGCGGCGGTGGTTCGTGCGCTGCGCCAACGCGGATCGACGAGCGCACGCTCGCGCAACGTCGGCTCGCGCTCGATCAGCTCCGCGAGCTCGGCGGCGGCTTGATCGGGGCGACGCAGGTTCATCGACGCGCGTTCGTACAGCGCATCGATCGCGTTCTCGTCCTCCGCGAGCGCACGCGCGACCGCCTGCGCCGACTCGGTGTGGCGCCCGAGCTCGCCGAGCAAACGTGCGGTCTGCAGCCAGCGCGCAGCGTCGTGGGGATCGTCCTCGAGCCCGGCGAGGAACGACTTGAGCGCGCCGGCGGGATCGCCCTGCGCGAGCGCGAGCGCACCGCGTGCGTGCAGGAGATCGGCCTTGGCGATCTCTTCGCCGTCGCTCGTGTGCGCGACGGTGTCGAGCGCGATGAGGGCTTCGTCGAAGTGGCCGAGCTCCGCGAGCACGTGCGCGCGCAGGAATTCGATCACTCCGAGCGGAGCCCCGGTCGCACCGGCGCGCTCGAAGGCGTCGTTGGCCGCGACGTGATCGCCGGTGCGGTGGCAGAGCACGCCATAGAAGGTCCAGGTCTCGTGATCGATCGATCCCGAGTCGGCTTCGAGGCGCGGGCCGAGCTCCGCGAGCAGCCGCTCGTCGTCACCGAGATCGAAGCCGCGAATGTCCGCGCAGAGATCGTCGAAGTGGGGCGAGCGCATGGGCCGCGGCCGCGGACCGTACCACGCCGCAGCCAGCCTCGACCTTCGCACGGGACAGCTGCCTGCTGACCGAGAACTACAGAGGAAAATTCGAGCGGCCGTGTCGGGCCCGGCATTCGCGCCCCCCGACAAAGGGTGGGGCGGCAGGCGGGGTTACGCGGAGGACGAGCCCGACAACGACCGTCTCGTACGCGATGTTGGTCGGAGCCCCCGAAAGGTTCCTGCCGATCGCGATGTGCCTGCGCGGCTTACGTAGCGGCCTGCGCACGTCGACGAAGCCTCGAGCCCGACGTGGCTTTGCCACGGCGGACAGCGAGCACGACCGATCGCGCCAGGAAGAGCGCCGGAGGGCGCGAGCAAAACTCAGTACCTGATTTCGGCACGGAACCAGCCGCCGAAGGTCGGGCGATCCTTGTCGCCGCGCGCATCGACCAGCGCGCGACCGGGGAACAACAAGCCACCTTGCAGGCCGGCTTGCAGCCACACGTTCTTCAAGCCGTAGCGCGCGCGCAGAC
>DASZPU010000371.1:0-3496 GCA_035550195.1 Nannocystaceae bacterium | reverse complement strand
GCTGGCGTCGCTGCGCTCGGCGTTGGCAGCCGCGCTGCGATCGGCGGGGCCCGCCAGCCGGCCTGCGGGGCAGAGTGCGTGCGCGCTGGCGTTCGCGCTCGCACAGCTCGACGAGCCCGCAGAATGCCGCGCCCGCGCGCGCGAGTGCGTGGCGATCGGGCATGCGGGCAACCACGGCTACCTCGAGATCGACGGCACCGTGCTCGCGGCGCGCTGCACCCTCGCGCTGGACGACGCCGCCGAAGCCGAGCGGCTCGCCCAGCACGCGATCGTCCTCGCCGAGGGCTCGCCGAGCTACGCACGCGCGCTCGCGGAAGCGGAGGTCGAGCTCGGTCGCGCACGCGCAGCGCTCGGCCGCACGCCCGAGGCACGACGCGCGTTCGCACGCGCGCTCGTGGATGCACGCACCGCGCTACAGGCTCGCAACGCGGTGAGCGGAATGCTCGCGTTGCCGCGCTGACTGGGTCGGTTTGGCCCAACCCACGCGCGCGTCCACGCATTGCGGCGTCGCACGACCTCGACCTCGCGGTAGCGTCGTCGCGCACTTGCCCGCCCGCATGCACCCGACCTTTCGCAACTGGCTCACCGCGCTCGGCTTGCTGCTCGCGCTCTGCTTCGGCGCGCGCAAGCTCGCCGCGGCCCCGAGCGAAGAACGCATGGCGACGCACGGCTTCGCATCGCCGTTCGCGCGCACGGACGGCGGGTCGCCGGTGCAAGCACGCGTGGGCCTGTTGCTCACGAACGTGCGCGGCTACGACATCCTCGAGGGCAGCTTCGAGGCCGACTTCTACCTCTCGTACACCAGCGACGCGGCGATGCCGAAGCTCGAGCCCGGCTTCACGAACGGCAAGATCGACTTCGCGGAGACGCTCGCGGACGAGCCGCAGTTCAAGCTATTCCACTTCATCGGCACGTTCACGTCGCTGCCGGATCTGCGCGACTTCCCGTTCGACACGCAGGAGCTGACGATCGAGATCGAGGACGAGCGCGTCGGCGTGGATCGGCTGGTGCTGGTGGCCGACCAGGCGCACACGCACTTGGACAGCGGCTTCGAGGTGTCGGGCTGGCAGACCGCGTTCCTGCGCGCACGCGTGGTCACGCACAACTTTCCCGATCGCTTCGTCGACGACGATCTCTACTACCAGCGCTTCGAGCTGGGGCTCGGGCTGCGACGGTTCGGGCTCTCAGCGATCTTCACGGTGTTCGTGCCGGCGATCGTGATCGTGTTGATCTCGCTGTCGGGGTTGTGGCTGCCGAAGAGCCAGCTCGAGGTGCGGTCGAACGCGACCACGCCGATGCTGGCCGCCGCGGTGCTGTTCCACTTCGCGCTCATGCAGGAGCTGCCGGCGACGCCGTATCTGACGCGCGCCGACAAGCTGATGATGGCGGTGTACGGCGCGCTGGCGCTGCACATGCTGTGCACGTGGATGTGGTTCGCGCTCGACGAGAAGCACACCGAGCGGATCTTCCGCTTCGCCAAGCGCGTCGGGGTGCCGCTCACGTTTGCACTGTTGGCCGCGGGGATGTTCGTATGAAGCACGCGACGCTGCTGCTGTCGCTGTGCTGCGCATGCAACCGCAGCGAGTGGTTCGACACCGAGGTCGACATCGTGCGCGTGGTGCCGGTGCAGGTCGGCGAGGACGGCGAGACGCTCGACGTCGACGTGCAGCTCGAGTATCCCCACTGCCCGGGCACGCAGCACGAGCAGATCCGCGGCGACGCTGCGTTCGCGAAGTGCATGGCGAACGTCGCCGAGGGCGCGCGCGTGACCGCGCGTATCGAGTACTACGTGACGGAGCACAACCACCGCGACTGGGACATCCATCGCTTGGGCGAGTGTGACCGTCCGCCGGATCCCGACGACGAGTCGTCGTTCGACACCGTCGAAGAGTGCGAGCCGACGATCGTCAACGGCGTGCACGAGGGTTTCTCGTGCAACCACATACCGCACGCCGAGCTGCTGCGCGCGTGCCCTTGGTTCGCGCGGCACTGACGCGGGTCAGTGCGCGAACACGTCGGTCCACCCGTGACCGCACAAGCCGCCCGACACCGAGCTGGTCGCGCTCGCGCCATCGCTGGTGACGTGCGCCGAGATGTCGACCGCACACGTGCCTTCGGCGTCGCCCGACCACTCGAGCTCGCCGTGCACTTCCGCGGTCACGTCGGTGCCGTCGGTCGTGTCCACGAGCGCTGCGTACGTGATCGCGCCGTCGATCGTCACGCCGTCTGCGTTGCAGCCGTCGAACGTGATCGACAGCTCGCCTTCGGTGCGACCTTCGGTGACCTCGGCTTCGGCTTCGACGTTCAACGAGCCACCGTCGGGACAATCCACCGCGCCCATCACCACACCTTGCACACCATCTTCGCCCACCGTGGCCGAGCCGCTCCATCCGGTGTGGATGCCCGCGCTCGCGAGCGCGACTTCGGTCGAGCGCCAACCGCTGCGCGCGGAGTCGAGATCGGCGGTAGGCTGGTTTCCGTTCGAACAGGCCGTCACGAGAAGAACGAGGACCGGAATCGTCGATCGTGGGGTGTTCATGGTGCCGCGGCCTGGTGCACGAGCGATGCCTACGCCATCGCCGAGCCATGACGCGACGGCAGCGTCGCGAAACGCCACAGCGTCGCGCGCCGCGACGTGGCGAGAAAGCCACAGATCGTCGTTCCTGACCGCCCCGTGGCCACAAATGACAGCTACACGCGGAGGATGCTGGTCATCTGCTTGCCCCGCGCGAGCTCGTCGATGAGCTTGTCGAGCCAACGGATCTTCTGCATGAGCGGATCCTCGATCTCTTCGACGCGCACGCCACACACCACGCCTTGGATGAGCCGCACGTTCGGATTCATCCGCGGCGCCTTCGCGAAGAAGGTCTCGAGGTCGATCTTCTTCTCGATGACCTTCTGCAGCTGCGCCTTCGTGTAGCCGGTGAGCCAACGAATGATCTCGTCGACCTCGTCCTGCGTCCGCCCTTTCTTCGTCGCCTTCTGCACGTAGAGCGGATACACGCTCGCGAACGAGATCGCGAAGACCCGGTGCTTCCCGTCCATCGGCGAGGTGTACCACGCGTCGGGGTCGAATGCGCCGAAGTGCGACGCGCATACTCCACGTCACCCGAAACGGGTCGTGCGTCGCGGCCATGACTCAGATCGCGTCGGCCGACCGCCGCGAGCACGCGATCATCGTGGCACACGAACGTGGCATCGCGCTTGCGAAGCGGGCCGGCATGCGACGCACCGCCCCGTTCGTTGGTCTCCTCCTCACCTCTGCCTGCGGCCTCTTCGGAGGTGAAGCGGGCGACGACGAAGGCAGCATCGAGACGAGCGGCGTCGACGAGAGCACGGGCGACGTGCCTTCGACGGGATGTCCCGCGCGCGACGGAGCCGACGGCACCGGCACCATGTGGGGCAGCGCGACGACCTACGTCGAGAGCCAGGTGATGACCGCAGCCGGCAGCCCGCACGTCGTGTCGGGATCGCTGTTGCTGCGGGACGTCGACCT
>DASZPU010000370.1:0-4402 GCA_035550195.1 Nannocystaceae bacterium | reverse complement strand
CCTACCGCGATCCGCTGAGCGATGCGCGGTGGCACGAGCTCGCCGACGCGATCGCTGCACGCGGCGACGATGCACCGGTGTTGCTCGCCAGCGAGTGGCTGTCACCGAGCGCGCGGATGCACGTGCCCGCGATCGCCGAGCGCCACGCACTCTTGCGCGCCGACCTGCACGGGCTCCCGCGCTTCCACACCGTCGGGCTCGCGGCGTGGTCGGAGCTGCTGCAACGCGAGCTCGAAGAGCTGCCCGCCCCTACGCTGCTCGAGCAGCGCTCGATCGGTCCGTTCGTCTGGGCGACCTGGGCACAACCCACGGCGGGCACGACGATCGCGTCGCTGCTCGACGCGCCGCTGCAAGTGCACAGCGAAGCCGGCTCGTGTCGCGGGCGCGATCGGTGGAAGTGCAACGAGGGCGAGATCGCGGGCGCGATCGTCGAGGTCGAGTATCGCCCGCGTGCTTGCATCGGCATGAACGTGAGCGACGGCGCGACCGTGACGTTGCGCTGGCCCGACGCGGAGCTCGGCACGTCGCTGCGCGGCCACCTCGGCTTCGGTGACTACAACGCACGGCTGCGCGACGATGCGCCGGCGGATCTGCGCGTGCGCATCGACGGCCAAGAGCAGCTGCGCATCACCGTCAGCGACATGGAAGGCTGGCGCCCGTTCGCGATCGCGACGACACCGGCACGCGCCGACATCGAGCTCGAAGTCACCGCGGGTCTGTCGGGGACGTGGCAGCGCAAGACCTACGACCCCACGCCCGTGCGCACGATCTGTCTCGAGGCGCGCACGATCGGAGCGGCGCCGTGAAGCACGTCGGCATCTTCGGCACCGTGCTCGCCGCGCTCGTGCTGCTCTTGCTCGCGCTCGGCCATCGCCAGGTCGGCTACGCGCGCGACGAAGGCATCTACTTCTCCGCGAGCCGCAGCTACGCCGCATGGTTCGGCGAGCTCGTGCGCGCACCGGGCAAGGCGCTCACGCGCGCCGAGCGAGACAAGCGCTTCAACGAGAACCACGAGCACCCCGCGCTGTTGAAGTCGCTCGCCGGCATCTCGGCGCGCACGTTCGCGAGACCACCCGCACCCGGCACGGAAGTCGAAGGCCTGCGCGACGACGGCGGCGCGCTGCCGATCATGGACGAGGGCGCGGCGATGCGACTGCCTGCGCAGATCTTCGCGGCGCTCGGCGTGCTCATGCTCTTCGTCACCGCGGCGCGCCGCGATGGGCTCGTCGCCGGCGGCCTCGCAGCGGGCGCGTTCATCCTCCTGCCGCACGTGTGGTTCTACGCGGGCCTGCACGCGTTCGACGTGCCGGTCGCGGTCGCGTTGCTCGCCGTCGTGCTCGCCTACCGCCGTGCGCTGAGCAGTCGGCGGTGGGCGCTCGCGCTCGGCCCGATCCTCGGCGTCGCGATCGCGGTGAAGCACAACGCGCTCTTCCTCGGCCCGCTGCTCGCGCTGCACTACTGGCTGTGCCTGCTGCTCGCGCGCCGCGAAGGCCAGCCCATCACGCGCGCACAGTGGATCCCGCTACCGCTGGTCTCGATGGGGCTCTTCGCCGCACCGGTCGCGATCGCGTTGTGGCCGTGGCTGTGGTCCGACACGTTCGCGCGCATCGGCGAGTACTTCGCGTTCCATCGCCAGCACGCCTACTACAACATGGAGCTCCTCGGCACGAACTACAACCAGCCGCCGATGCCGATCGGCTATCCGTTCATCCTCACCTGGGCGACGGTGCCGAGCGTGCTGCTCGTGCTCGCAGCGATCGGCGTCGTGCTCGGTCTGCGCAACGAGCTCGCGAGCAAGCGCGCCGATGCGCCGCGTGCCGGCTTCGCGGTCGCGCTGCCCGACGGCTGGCAGCGCCACGACACGCTGCTGTTCGCGATGATGGCCGCGTTTCCGCTCGCGCTCATCGCCCTGCCGAGCACACCGATCTTCGGCGGCACCAAGCACTGGATCACCGCGTACCCGTTCATGGCGCTGCTCGCTGCGCGCGCGTGGCCGTGGCTGTGGGTGCAGGTGCCGTCGCGGTTCGCGAAGCTGCAACCGCTCGCGCTCGCGTTCGTGCTCGGCCCGACCGCGCTCGCGACGATCGACGGCCATCCCTACGGCATGTCGCAGTACGCCCCGCTCGCGGGCGGTGCACGCGGTGGCGCCGAGCTCGGCTTGAACCGCGGCTTCTGGGGTCACGCGATCGTGCGCGAGCTGCCGCGCCTGCCCGACGTGCTCGGCGGCGCCACGCGGCTCTACCTGCACGATCTCATCGACAGCGCGCAGCGGCAGTATCTCCGCGAAGGTCGCTGGCCCGCACGCATCGAGCCCGCACCGCTGTCGCGCGCGCAAGCCGGCCTCGTCTTCCACGAGCTGCACATGGCCACGTGGGAGTACCAGCTCTGGGAGCAGCTCCACACCACCGCGCCCGTCGACGTGATCACGCTCGACGGCGTGCCGCTCACCAGCGTGTACGTCGACGATCAGTTGCTGCGGTAGGCGCGGAACTGCAGTCGCTTCGGCACTTCGCAATCGGGCACGATCGACGTGCCACCGACTTCGACGCGGTAGGTCGCGTTCGACCACGGCACGTCGTCGCGCGCCGGATACTCGTCGTACAACATGATGTCCATGTCGGCGTGCACGATGATCGCGTAGTCACCGGCTTCGTCGGGGCAGCACTCGCGCCCCTCGCACGAGCAGCTCGACTCCTGCACGCTCTCGACGTCGTAGAGGTTGTTGGAGAGCGGCTCGGGCCCGAGCACGATGAGCTGCTCGCGATCATCGACCGCACCGACGCGGAGCTCCTGGATCACGTCGGGGACGCCGGCCCATTGGAAGCGAAAGCAGTCGGTCGGTGGCATCCAACCTTCCCACAGCGGTGGCGTGATCTCGAATACGAACGGCGTGCACTCGCCGGGGATCGCACTCGCGCACTTCGACGTGCAGTCGACGTGCAGCCGGCCGTCGACCATCGCGATGCTCCCGGTGGTGGCACCCGTGCCGAGCATCGAGCCGAGCAGCTTGATGTGCGTGCGGCGATCGTCGGGCTCGGCACACTGATCGCCTTGCGGACCCTCGCTACTCTCGTCGGCGCTGTTGCCTTCTTGCGACGCGCCGAGCGAGGAGCTTCCCTCCGCGTCCACACCGCTCGAGCCAGCGCCGCCGTCGAGTCCGAACTCGGGATTGTTCGCGGTGCAACCCGCGAGCGCCACCAAGAGAGCGACCCAACGCATCCTCGCAGCATGACGCGAGTCGCGACGCCCGAAAAGGGGTCCGCGCTCACGCCAGCTCCGCCAACACAGTTGCCGTGTGCTCGCCGAGCCGCGGTGCGGGGCCGAGCGGCGTGGTGCAGAGCGGCACCGGAGCGCCTACACGCGCGCCCGCGAGACGTGTGCGCCAGACCAACTGTGGATCTGCGAGTGCTCCGGCGATGGGCAGTACCGGTGCGATCGGGACCTGCTCGCGATCGAAGGCGGTGAGCCAGTGGTCGAGATCGTGACGTCGCACTGCGGCCGCGACTGCGCGGCGCAGCGGCGAGCCGGCGACGAAGCGTGCAGCGAGGGGGATGCCCGCGAGCCGCGGAAGCCCGAGCCCGTGGCAGAGCGCGCGCCAGAACTTGTGCTCGTCGACGATCGCGATCGACAGCCAGCGATCGTCGCGCGTGCGGAAGAGCCCGTAGTGCGGCAGCGCGTGCAGGCGGAGGCGCACGAGCTCGCGCAACGTCGCGGTGCGTCCGAGTCGCTCGCCGATCGCGTCGATGCGTGCGCGTCCGCCCTCGCTTTCGACCCACGCGCCCACGCGCGTCAACGCGCCGCGCAACGCAGCGGGCAGCGTCGCAGCGTTGCGCTCGATCCAGGGCTGTGCGCGCGCGACCGTGCGCGACAGTCGTGCGTCGCTGGGCGTGAGCCCCTCGGCCCATGCGTGACTCCACGACAACAGCGTGTCGACCATCGCGACGTCGACGACGCGCCCTTCACCGTCGCGCGTGCGCGCGAGCAGTGCCGCGAGGATGGCCGACACCGCGGTCATCGCCGACGACAGATCCGCGATCGGCAGCGCCGAACCGAATGGGTGCCCGCTCTTGTCACGCGACATGTCGGCGACACCGGTGAGCGCTTGGAAGTTGAGATCGTGGCCGGGCCAGCTCGCGTAGGGTCCGTCTTGGCCGTAGCCGCTGATCGAGCAGTAGACGAGCTTCGGATTGAGCGCGCGCGCGGTCGTGGCATCACAGCCGAAGCGCGCCATCACGCCGGGACGAAAGCCCTCGACGAGCACGTCGGCACTGCGCACCAGCTTCGCGAGCACGTCGTTGCCTTCGCCGCGCTTCAGATCGAGCACCACGCTCTGCTTGCCCGCGTTGACGATCTCGAACAGGCTCGACACGCTGCGCGCCACGTCGCCCGCGGGCGGCTCGAT
>DASZPU010000369.1:0-4790 GCA_035550195.1 Nannocystaceae bacterium | reverse complement strand
GGTGCCTTCGATCGGCTTGTCGAGCCGCGCGAGCGCGGGGCGATGCTCGTCGGCATCGCCGTGCTCGCCGTCGCCGCTGCGATCGATCGTCGCCTCCGGACCTGCGGTGCGCGCGAGCCCGAAGTCGAGCACGCGCGCGCGACCATCGTGACCGATGAGCACGTTCTCGGGCTTGAAGTCGCGGTGGATCACGCCGGCTTGGTGCGCGGCCGCGAGGCCTTCACCGGCTTGGCGCAGGATGTCGAGCACCTCGCGCCACGATCGCCTCGCACGACGCAGCCACTGCGCCATGTCCATGCCGTCGACGAACTCCATCGCGACGAACACCTGATCTTCGAACGTGCCGACGTCGTGCACCGCGATCACGCCGGGATGGCTCAGTCGCGCGAGCGCTTGCGCCTCGCGCAAGAGGCGAGCGCGCGCGACCTCGGTGCGCCCGCGTACGCCGGGACGGATGAGCTTCACCGCCACCTTGCGATCGAGCTCGGGATCGTAGGCCGCGTACACGATGCCCATCCCGCCGCTGCCGAGCTTGTCGAGCACGACGTAGCGACCGAGCACGTCGCCGCGCAGCAAGAAGCTCGGCCCACGCGATGCGGTGGGCAGCACGCTGCCGCCGGGCGGCGTCTTCTCCGGCGAAGATGTCTGCGATGCGGACACCCGAAGCACCCATGCTACCGCGCGGCCGCGCCCGCCGCCTGCGTGCGAAAGCGATCTGCCAGCGGTCGGCTGCAATGGCGCCCCGCCGCGATCCGTGGGCGAATTGGGCCCCTGCGTGGCGGCACGACCGCCAGCACGCTATCCTCGTGGCATGCGTTGGTTGGCTGGATGGACGCTGGTGGCGGCGACCGGGTGCAGCGGCATCGAAGGCACGTCGGTGACGACCGCCCAGAACGACACTTCAGGGCAGAGCACCAGCGGCGCCGACGAGAGCGGGAGCTCGGTGACGCAAGGCGGCACGCAGTCGACCACCGACAGCAACGGCGACACCAGCGGTCCGCCCGACGAGAGCAGCAGCGGCGACGAGGCCGGCAGCAGCAGCGGTGGCGTGAACGACACGAGCGGCACCACCGGCGACGCGACCAGCGGCAGCGACTCGAGCAGCGATTCCTCCGGCAGCGACTCGAGCAGCAGCGACAGCGGCAGCAGCTCGACCGGCGACATGGACGAAGACGGCTGACGCTGGTTTTCTCCGACGCGCCGTGGCAGCGTGCCGTGGCCGTGTCGACGCCGCTCGAGACCTTCGCGAACCCCAACCCCGAGCGCGACTACGAGATCCGCTTCGAGTGCCCGGAGTTCACCTGCCTGTGCCCGAAGACGGGGCAGCCCGACTTCGCCACCATCCGCATCTTCTATGTGCCCGATCGCCTGTGCGTCGAGCTCAAGAGCCTCAAGCTGTACCTGTGGTCGTTCCGTGATCGCGGTGCGTTCCACGAGGCGGTGACCAACCAGATCCTCGACGATCTCGTCGCGCTGTTGCAGCCGCGCACGATCGAAGTCGAGGGCGACTTCATGGTGCGCGGCGGCATCCACACCGTCGTGCGGGCGCGTCACGATCAACCGGTGAACGGATGAGCGTGGAGCGGCTCGTCGGCGCCGCGACGTGCGAAGGCACGAAGCGCGGCGCGGAGAGCTTCGGCGAGGGCGCGCGCACGCTCGGGCGCACCGGCCTGGTCGTGTCACCGATCGGCTTCGGTGGCTATCGCATCCGCGACGACGAGGTCGAGCATCGTCGCGCGCTCACGATGGCGCTCGAAGGCGGCGTGAACCTCGTCGACACCAGCACGAACTACGGCGACGGTCGCAGCGAAACGCTGGTGGGCCTCGCGCTCGCGCAGGCGGTGCAGCAGGGCGCGGTGCGGCGCGAGCAGATCGTCGTCGTCAGCAAGATCGGCTACGTGCAGGGCAGCAACCTCGCGCGCGTGCGTGCGCGACCGTTCCCGGAGATCGTCGAGGTCGACGCGCACTGCTGGCACTGCATCCATCCCGACTTCATTCGTGCGCAGCTGGACGAGAGCCTCGCGCGGCTCGGGCTCGCGCACCTCGACGTGCTCCTGCTGCACAACCCCGAGTACTTCCTCGGCGAAGGTCGGCAGCGCAGCGTCTACGAGGATCGATTGCGGCGCGCGTTCGCGTGCCTCGAAGCGCTCGCGCGCGCAGGCACGATCTCCTGGTACGGCGCGTCGAGCAACGGCCTGCCGCTGCCCGAGTCCGCGCCCACGTACACGTCGATGCAGCGTCTCGTCGAGCTCGCGCGCGAGGTCGGCGGCGACGATCACCACTTCGGCGTCGTGCAGCTCCCGATGAACCTGCTCGAGCTCGGGGCCGCGACGTGCCGGCACGCGAGCGAAGGTGGACGCACCGCGCTGCAAGTCGCGAGCGCGGCCGATCTCGGCGTGCTGGTGAACCGTCCGCTCAACGGCATCCGCGGCGATGCGCTCGTGCGGCTTGCCGATCCCGCGGGCGACGACGCCGGCGTCGGCGAAGCGCTCGCGGTGGTGCGCAAGCTCGAGGGCGTGTGGGCCGACGAGCTCGGCAAGCGCATCGTCACCGAGGACGGCAAGGACAACGCGATCGATCTCTTCCGCTGGGGTCAGGAGCTCGCCCGCGTGTGGCGACAGCTCGACGATCCCGCGCGCTGGCAGTCGCTGCGCCACGACATGATCGCGAAGCAGCTCGGCCAAGCCAGCGCGGCCTTGCTCGCGAACCTGCAGGGCGACGAGCGCGACGCGTTCGCGCGCTGGTGGCAGCGCTACGGCACCGCGATGCACGACGCGTTCACGGCGATCGAGGCCTGGCTCGCGCGCCCGCCCACGTTGCAGGCGAAGATCTCCCGCGCCATCGATCCGCTGTTACCCACGCCGTGGCGCGAGCTGCCGCTGTCGCGCAAGGCCGTGCTGGTGGCGCTGTCGGCCCCGATCGGGTGCGCGTTGGTGGGCATGCGCCGGCCGCCCTGGGTCGCGGACATGCTCGCGCTGCGCGAGCACCCGGTGCGGTTGCTCTCGGCCGCCACCGGCCCGGTCGCGATCGACGAGCTGCAAGCGCGGGTCTCGCAGGCGCTCTGATACGCGTGGTACACCTGCCGGGGCCGAACCTACGCGCTCGCGCGTTGTCATCGGACCAGGAGCCTACGAACGATGCTGCTACCGCTCATCCCCGCGCTCGTGTCGTTGTCCTTCGCGGACCCGTTCTCGTTCGAGTACCCCGGTCAGACCGAGGCCACCGGCGCGACCTATCTGGTGGTCGTCGCGAACGACGACATCCCCGCGTTCGAGGTGAAGATCAGCGGCGACGGACAGACCATCACGAAGAAGGTCCCCGCGCTCAAGAGCGGCGGCAAGCACAAGATCACCTGGAAGCAGAAGTCGGCGAGCGCGAAGTACCAGCTCGTGATCGACGGCGGCGAGATGAGTGCCGACTTCGCGTTCGAGATGGTCAAGCCCGCGGCGCAGGGCAAGGTCGGCAAGCTCAAGGTGAAGAGCAGCCGCGAAGACGTGGTGAAGCGGCGCCAGGCGACCTACGAGACCAGCTTCGCGCTCACCAACTACGAGTACAAGGTCTACGACAGCGACGCGAACGTCATCGCGCAGAAGCTCGTCACCGACAACCCGATCGCCGCGGGTGGCGAGTTCACGGTGAAGTGGGACAGCCGCGCCGAAGTGTTCATGGTCTGGGTGCGCGGCGAAGACGAGCACGGTCGCTTCACCGAGTTCAAGCTGGTGCCGTGGGCGGTCGAGATCCCGCACACCGAGATCAACTTCGACAGCGCGAAGTTCGACGTGAAGTCCGACGAGACCGCGAAGCTCGACGAAGCGGTCGCGGTCGCGTTCCACGAGCTCGACGGCCTCGAGAAGGTCAACGAGGCGGTGCAGGCCAACATCACGCCGAAGCTCTACATCGTCGGCTACACCGACACCGTCGGGCCCGGTCCGATGAACGACGAGCTCTCGCGCAATCGTGCGAAGGCGATCGCGAAGTACTTCTTCGACAAGGGGTTCTGGGCCGAGATCTACTATCAAGGCATGGGCGAGCGAGCGCTGCGCGTGCAGACCGACGACAACGTCGACGAGGTCCGCAACCGTCGCGCGCTCTACCTCATCGGCGTCGACAATCCGCCGCCCGGTGGCCAGGTGCCGGCGCAGTGGAAGAAGCTGTCGGGCGCGCGCACGCGTCCGGTCGGCTTCATCCTTCCGGCGTTGCCGCCCGAGTGGGCGAAGCAACGCGAGGAGCGACGCGCCGGTACGGGTGGCGAAGCGGAGCCCGGAGGTGCCGACGGTGGCACGCCGCCCGAAGGCAGCGAAGGTGGAGCGGCCGAAGGTGGCGCGAGCAACGAGCCGGTCGGTGACGCGCAGCTGCCCGAAGGCGTGAGCGGTGGTCCGCCGACCGTCGAAGGCGAGCCCGGCGCGACGAAGAAGGGGTGCAGCGTCGTCGGCTACGAACCCGGCCTCGACATCGGAGCGCTCGCGCTACTCGTGATCGGCGCCATCGGCAAGGGCCGACGACGGGTGAAGTAATTCGCCGCAGGCGATCAGCGACTGCGACCGAAGGGCGCTGTCGCAATCACGCCGCGCGCACGATCGTGACCGCCGGAGCCGCGAGCTCCGTCGGGAACTCGCGCACCGACAACAGGTGATGCGCCGCGCCGACGGCGGTCGTCGGCATCTTCGTGAAGTAGCGCATCGCGTTCGCAACGGTGCCGAAGGTGCGCTCGACCGCGGCAAACCGCGGGTTGGAGGCGACGTTGTCGCGCAGGAGCGGCGCCACCGTGGGATCGCTGCGGAACGCCCGGA
>DASZPU010000368.1:0-2773 GCA_035550195.1 Nannocystaceae bacterium | reverse complement strand
CGAGCTCGACGTCTTCGAAGGTCCGGGCATGCCCGGGAATCACTCGCTGCGCCACGTGCTCGGCCACGTCCCGCCGACGCGCACGGTTCGACTCGAAGTGCTGCCACGCGCACAGCTCGTCGTGCGCGTCGACGGTGCGTGGACGCGACGTTGGCAGCTCGCCCACGTCGCAGAGATCGCCGCCGCGCGTCCGCACGCGTACCGCACCGCGCTGCCCAACGGCGTCGTGCGCATCGCTCCCGATGCCCGACTCCGGCTCGAGCGACGCTCGTTGTCGCCGGAAGAACGCGCCGAGCTCACCGATCACGTTCGTCGTCTGCGACGCGCGGCATGGCCTGCGCTCGCGGCCACGCTCGCGGTGGTCGCGGTGCTCGGCGTGCGCATGAGCTTCGAGCCCGATTGGCGCAACCTCGTCGATGCGGTCGCGCTCGGCTGGTATGCGCTCGCCGGCATCGCATACTTCGGCTACGCACGGCGCATCGCGGCCGCGCGCAAGCTCGAATCCGACCGCGAGCTGCGTTGGGTCGTGACCGTCGACGATGTGCACCGCGACGCTGCCGATGAAGGCGGCGCCGCTACGCCGATTGCAGCGAACGCTCCGCGCCTCGAGGTGCTCCCGATATCCCACCTCGCGTGGACGGAGAACGCCTCGCCGGCTGCGTGGCGACTCTGCCGGCTCTGACCGCGGTTTCCGCAAGCGGGACGAGGTTCCCCGCGGGGATGCGAAACGCGGCTTCCGACGAGCCGCGATCTGGTTCATGGGATCGCCCTGACACACCACGTGCGAAACCCTGCACTGGGATCGCGGTCGATCGAGCGTAGTCCCAGCAGGTAAACCCTCGACAGCGCACACGAGCTGGTGGTGCCATGGGCTCATGGGCACCCGCGGCTACATGCGACCCGCACGATCGATCGCCATCATGACGCTGCTCGGCCTCGGCTGTGGCGCATCGGACCCGCGCGAAGACGGCAGCGCGAGCGGATCGCAGACCGGCGTCCTCAGCATCACCGGTGTGAACACCGACGGCATCACGTCGCAGGGCAGCGCCAACGATGGCGATGGCGACGGTGCCGACGACGACGGTCCGGTGCTCGACGTGCAGGGCAATCTCGATCTCGGTCCCGGCAACGGCGGCGATTGTCCGGGCGCGGGCGGCATGCCCGGTGAAGACGTCGAGTTCAGCTACATCTGGATCGCGAACAGCCCCGCGGGCACGGTGTCGAAGATCGACACGTTCACCGGCACGGAGGTCGGTCGCTACATCACCGGTCCCGCGACGCAAGCGGAGCCGTCGCGTACGTCGGTGAACCTCTACGGCGACGTCGCGGTGAGCAACCGTGGCTCGATGCTCGGTGGCCACGGCGGCGTCACGAAGATCGCCGCGCGCACCGACGACTGCATCGACACCAACGGCAACGGCATGATCGAGACGTCGACGGGTGCCGCCGACGTCAAGCCGTGGGGCTCCGACGAGTGCGTGATCTGGAACATCGAAGTGCCCTCCGACATGTACCAGCACGGCCCGCGACCGACGGCGTGGGAAGGCGCGGTCGAGAACGGCGGATGTGCGGCTCCGAATCCGCGCTTGTGGAGCGGCTGGTACGACTTCGCGAGCAACACCGGCAAGTTCAGCCGACTCGATGGTGCGACCGGTGCGACGCTCGATGCGGTCGACGTGCCGAACTGGAAGGGCCTCGACTACGGCCCCTACGGTGGCGCGGTCAACAAGGAGGGCGATCTTTTCGCGATCGGTTGGCAGCAAGGTCCGCTCATCCGCATCGACAGCGACACGCTGCAGGTCGATCGCTGGGAGATGCCGGTGCCGCCGCAGGATCAGCAGTGGAGCTACGGCATGTCGCTCGATCAGTACGGCAACCCGTGGGTCGCGAGCGCGGGTGCGGCTGCGACGTTCGACGTCGCGTCGCAACAGTGGACGTTCGTGCACACCGGCAACCAGTCGATGCGCGGCGTGATGGTCGACAAAGAGGATCGCGCGTGGTTCGCGGTCGATGCCAGCGGTGCATTCGGTTGTGGGCTCGGCGTCGTCGACGTGAACACCAAGATGTTGCTCGCGCCTGCGATCGCGCTGGGCGGGTGCATCATGCCGGTGGGCGTGAGCATCGATGTCGAAGGCTACGTGTGGGTCGTCGATCAGGGCGCGAACGCGGCGTTCAAGGTCGACCCCGAGACGTACCAGACCCAGCTCACCGTCAGCGGCCTCACTGCGCCGTACACCTACTCGGACATGACGGGCGCGGGCCTGAACCTCGTCGTGAACCCGCCCGCGGGTTGAGCCGATCGTTTCGCGTGGCGACGTCATCCTCCCCATGCGGAGGCTCTGCGTCTGCGCGCTGGCGTTCGCCGGTTGCGGCGGTGGTCGTGTCGCTGCGGTCGACGACGGCATCGTGACTGCGGCCGGCGGATCGAGCGATCCAGACGACGAGAGCGAGGACGAGGTCGCCGACTCGATCGGCGACTGGTGGGATGGGCCGGCACCGGCCGAGTGTCCGACCGAGCCGAGCATGCGCGACGTCGTGCTCGCCGACGCAATGCCGCCGGCGGTGAGCGGCGGCACGTTGCTGCTCGCCGACGACGGTCGACTCGCACTCGCTGCAGATCCGGATCGCGACGCCGTGCACGTGGTCGACGTCGTTGCACGCAAGCCGATCGGCAGCGTCGCGCTGCGTCCGGGGAGCGAGCCGGGGCGACTCGTCGCAGACGAACGCGGGCACGTGCACGTGGTGTTGCGCGGGGCCGGTGCGATCGCGGAGA
>DASZPU010000367.1:0-4965 GCA_035550195.1 Nannocystaceae bacterium | reverse complement strand
CCCCGCCGCGAGCGGCCGACGATCACAGCGTCTTGGACAAGAAGATGCGCGGCGAGGGCTGGAAGCCGGCGCGGTGGTAGAGCTCGCGCGCGGTGGGGTTGTCGGGGCGCACCTGCAGATGCACTGCGCCCGCACCGGCTTCGCGGGCGTTGTGTTCGATCGCCGCCAACAGATCACGACCGACGCCTCGGCCACGCTGCTCGGGCGCGACGTAGATCTCGGTGAGGAAGCAATCGCGTCCCGCGAACTCGAGGTCGTAGCCCCACGTGACGATCGCGTAGCCGCACGCGTGGCCTTCGTGGGTCGCGACCAGCACGCGCCCGAGCTCGGCGTCGTCGAGCAGCTTCACGAGGCCCGCACGCGTGCGCGCGAGGTCCCACGCGATCGACTCGTCGCGGAACAGCTCGCGGATCATCGGCAACAATGACTCGGCATCGCTCGTGGTCGCTCTGCGGATCTCGGCCATGGTGGGCAAGCCTATAACCCACGGCCGCGGGTGCGGTTACAGGCGCGGATCGACGGCGCGGCCCAGGGTGAGCACGCGTTGGACGCACCGCCGCCGCGCGCGGTGACAAGCTGGCGTGCGATGCGATCCGCGTGGGCCTCGCGCATCGCGAGTAACCGTCGCGCGCTGTGTGGCGTTCGGGAACAGCGACGTCATGGCCGAGCTCTCGATCCTCGATCTGGTGCCGATTCGCGCCGGCGGTACCGCCGGTGATGCGCTCACGCACAGCCTGACGCTCGCGCGGGATGCCGAGCGCTTGGGCTATCGCCGCTACTGGGTCGCGGAGCACCACAACATGCCGGGCATCGCGAGCGCAGCGACGGCGGTGGTGATCGGCATGCTCGCGGGCGGCACGAAGACGCTGACGATCGGCGCGGGTGGGATCATGCTGCCCAACCACTCGCCGCTCGTGGTCGCCGAGCAATTCGGCACGCTCGCGTCGCTGTATCCCGGGCGCATCGAGCTCGGGCTCGGGCGTGCACCGGGCACCGATCCGTTCACCGCGCGTGCGCTGCGTCGCGATGCTGCGCGCGCCGAAGCGTTCGATGCGGAGGTGCTCGAGCTGCAGAGCTATCTCGCGCCCGCGCGCCCGGGTCAGCGCGTCAACGCGGTGCCGGGCGTCGGCACCGAGGTGCCGCTGTGGATCCTCGGCTCGAGCCTCTACGGTGCGCAGCTCGCTGCGAACCTCGGGCTGCCGTTCTCGTTCGCGTCGCACTTCGCACCCGCGCAGCTCGAGGATGCGATCCGGTTGTATCGCGATCGCTTCCGTCCGTCGGCGACGCTGCAGCACCCGTACGTGATGCTCGGCGTGAACGTGGTCGCGGCCGCGACGGACGCGAAGGCGCATCGTCTGTTCACCTCCGTGCAGCAGCTCTTCGCGAACCTCGTGCGCGGCAAGCCGGGTGCCGTGCCGCCGCCGATCGACGACATCGACGCGTACTGGACGGAGATCGAGAAGGCCCAGGCCTCGCACATGCTCGCGCGCGCCATCGTGGGCGAAGCGGCGGCGGTCCGCGAGCGGCTCGCGCTGTTCGCCGAGTCGACCGGCGCCGACGAGCTCATCGTCGTGACCACCACCCACGACCCCGAAGCCCGCCGCGAATCCTACGAGCTGATCGCCCCGCAGTGAGCTCTGGAGATTTACCTCCACCGCTGCGTTACGATCACGCCGCGTGAGCGAGGACAGGCCGTCCGATCCGCAGGCTGCGATGGTGGAGACCGTCGGTGGCACCGCGCGGCGGAGCTCGGTGCGACCGGCCGATGTCGTCGGGCGCTACACGATCCTCGAGCGCGTCGGTGCCGGTGCGATGGGCGTCGTGTATCTGGCGAACGATCCCGAGCTCGAGCGGCGCGTCGCGATCAAGGTGCTGCATCGCGACACCAGCAAGCCCGACCTGTCGGCGAAGCGATTGCGTCGCGAGGCGCGGGCGATGGCGCGGCTGCAGCATCCCAACATCGTCGCGGTGCACGACGTGGGCAGCCACGACGGCCATGTGTTCGTCGCGATGGAGTTCGTGCGCGGCACCGATCTGCGGCGTTGGGTGTCGTCGCCGCGACCGTGGCGCGAGGTCGTCGAAGTCATGCTGCAGGCCGCACGCGGGCTCGTGGCCGCCCATGCCGCTGGTGTCGTCCATCGCGACTTCAAGCCCGACAACGTGCTGGTCAGCGACGTCCCCGAGCGACGCGCGCGTGTCACCGACTTCGGTGTCGCCGCGATCGGCACCGAAGCCGCACCCGACGAGGAGTCGAGCAGCCAGCCGATCGTGGTCACGCACGGCGGCGGCGAGGATCTCAGTCGCACCGGTGGGCTGGTCGGCACGCCCGCGTATCTCGCCGCGGAACAATTCGCGGGCACGCCCGCGGACGAGCTCACCGATCAGTTCGCGTTCTGCGTGTCGACGTGGGAGCTGCTCTACGGTGAGCGTCCGTTCCACGGCTCGACGCTCGCCGATCTCGCGATGGCGGTGACCACCGAAGAACCGCGCACGCCCGCGAACGCGGCCAACGTGCCGGCTGCGCTGCGTCGCATCCTGGCGCGGGGCCTGTCGCCCGATCGCACGCGGCGATGGCCTTCGCTCGCAGCGCTGGCCGACGCGCTCGAGCGATTGCTGTGGCGCTGGCGATCGCGCGCGCGCACGGCTGCGGTCGCGCTCGCGGTGATCGGCAGCGCGGGTGTGGCCGCTTGGGTCGCGCGCGGCGGCCAGCGCTGCGCACCGGAGCGCGAGCTCGCGGAGGTGTGGAACGACGGCGCGCGCACGCGGTTGCACGACGCGATCGCGTCGGTCTCGCGCGCAGCGCTCGACGATCTCGCACCGCGTGTCGATGCGCGCATCGACGGCTGGACCGCGGAGTGGGTCGGCGCCCAGCGACGGATCTGCGAGGGGCCCGCGGGCTGGTCGGATGCGCTGCGCGATCGTGCGACGGTCTGCACCGCCCGTGCGCTCGCCGAGCTGCGCGCGATGATCGAAGCCGCCGCGGAATCGCGACTCGGCCGCGCGAGCCAGGTGCTCGACCTCGCCGACGGCTTGCCCGAGCTCGCCGGCTGCGAGCGCGCCGACGCGTTGCTGGCCGACGTCGCCGCGCCGTCGGACGAGTCGACGCGCACGGAGGTGACCGCGGTGCGCACCGAGCTCGCGACCTTACGAGCGCGTCGCCACGCGGGCGAAGGTGGGCGCGCGATCGCTGACGTCGACGCGTTGCTCGTGCGCGCGCGTGCGAGCGGCTATCCGCCGCTCGTCGCCGAGGTGTTGCTCGAGCAAGGCCTCGCGCGCGCTGCCGCGGGCAGCCCCGGACCCGACGCCGAGTCGCTCGAGGAATCCTTCTATACCGCGACCGCGGCGGGCGACACCCGCACCGCGCTCGAGGCCGCGATCGGGCTGATCGACGCGATCGGCAACAATGCGGCGCGCCCACGCGACGCGATGGCGTGGGGTCGCCATGCGCACGCGCTCGCGGATGCACTGCCCGACGATCCATTCAGCGCTGCGCGCATCGACATCTCGATCGGTCAGCAGCACGTGCAGCTCGCGGAGCTCGAGCTCGCGGAGCCGTTGATGAAGCGCGCGCTGGCGGCCTACGAGTCGGTGGGCAGCGAGCGCGAGGTGGCGGTCACGTTGGCGGAGCTCGGACAGCTCGAGCTCCGACGCGGCGATCTCGACGCGGCCGCGCGTTACCTCGAGCCGGCCCGCGATCGCGTGCTCGCCGTGCTCGGCCCCTACCACCCCGACAGCGCGATCCCGTTGGTCGGGCTCGGCACGATCGCGATGCGTCGCGACGATCTCGACGGCGCGCTCGCGGCAATGCGCGAGGCGCTCGCGATCTACGAAGGCTCGCTCGGGCCCGATCATCCCAACGTCGCCGGATGTCTGCACAACCTCGGCAGCATCGAGCGCATGCGCGACAACTTCCCGGCGGCGCGCGATCTGTTGCTGCGTGCGCTGGCGCAGCGGGAGCGCACGCTCGGCCCCGATCACCCGGATGTGGGCGCGACGCTGGGCTTGCTCGGCTCGGTCTACGAAGAGCTCGGCGACGTCGCGCTCGCGCGCAGCCACGACGAGCGCGCGCTGAAGATCTTCGTCGCGAGCTATGGCGAGGAGCACCCGCGCGTGGCCGACGTGCTCAACAACCTCGGCACGCTGGCGATCGATGCGAGGGACTACGACGCCGCGATCACGGCGCTCGAGCGCGCGCGAGCCATTCGCGCGAAGACGCAGGGCGAAGACCATCCCGACTACGCGATGTTGCTCGGCAACCTCGCCAGGGCGTGGTTGAAGAAGGGCGATCGCACCCGCGCGCTCGCGCTCGCCCAGCGCGCGCTCGACATCGAACGCGAGAAGCTGGGCGACGATCACCATCGCACGAAGGACAGCGAGCGCCTGCTCGCGGAGATCCGCGCGGCTCAGTGACGGTCGCGCAGCGCTCGCGCTTCTGCGAGGCGCGCTTGGGTCTTCGCGATCTGCGGATGATCCTTGGCGAAGCCGCGCTCGTGGATCGCGAGCGCGCGTTCGTGGGCGGCCACGGCTTCGTCGAGGCGCCCCTGCCCGCGGCGGAGATCGCCGAATGCGTTCTCCACGTCGCCGAGGTCGGGGTGATCGGGCGGGAGGTTCGCGCGCCAGATCGTCTGCGTGCGCACGAGCAACGGCTCGGCTTCGTCGTACTCGCCGAGGTGCAGGTGCAGGTTCGCGAGGTTGTTGAGCACGTGCGCCGTGGTCGGGTTGTCGGGGCCGAACGACGCCTCGAAGATCGCCTTCGCCTCGATCAGGTTCGCGCGCGCTGACTCGCGATCGCCGGTCGCCTCGAGCACGCCCGCGAGGTTCGCGAGCCCGTACCCGATGCTGTGGTGGTTGGGCGGCACCAAGCGGCGGCGCAGCGCGAGCGCGCGCTCGTGCGTCGCGATCGATCCCGCGAGATCGCCCTTCGACTCGCGCAGCACCGCGAGCGCGTCGAGTCGCGTCGCTTCC
>DASZPU010000366.1:0-9575 GCA_035550195.1 Nannocystaceae bacterium | reverse complement strand
ACCGACGCGGAGAAACGCGGCGCGATCGCGTTCGTGTCGAAGGGCGAATGTGACGGCTGCCATGGCGGGCCGATGCTGAGCGACTACGGCTTCCACAACGTCGGGCTCGTACCGCAGACGGTCGCGGTGGTGTTCGTCGATCTCGACGACTACGGCGCGAGCGTCGGGCTCGAGGCTGCGCGCGGCGATCCGCTGAACTCGCGCGGCGTGTGGAGCGACGGCGACGACGCGCGGCTGCCCGACACGGTCGATGACGCGATGATCGGGGCCTTTCGCACGCCGTCGTTGCGCTGCGTCGCGACCCATCCGTCGTTCATGCACACCGGACACATGACCGAGCTCGCGGACGTCGTCGCGTTCTTCCGCCGCGGCGGCGACCCGGGGGGATTCCCGGGCACGAGCGAGCTGCACGCGCTCGACCTCGATGACGGCGACGAGGCCGATCTCGTCGCGTTCCTGCACGCGCTCACCGGCCCCGGACCGAGCGCGGAGCTGCTGGTACCGCCGCGCTGATCACCGCCGCAGCGGTGGATCGCCGCTGGGCAGCTCTTCGCGCGCGCGGTTGCGTTCCTCGGGCATCTCGGCAACGGGCTGCAGCTCGGTGCACTTGATGCTGCGCACCACCACGCGGTCGTCGGCGAGCACCGGGTCGTGCGAGCCGACGCTGACGAACAGCCGCGCCGATCCGAGGCTGCCCTCGACGCGCGCGATCGGGATCCACACCGCGCCGTCCGACGAGTACTCGAACGTGACGATGTCGGGCAGCGTGCGCTGGTCCTGCACTTGGATGCGGAAGAAACGATCGCGTTCGCGATCGATCGCGAGCGCGAGCTCGTGCGTGTTCGGGGCCATCGGGAACACCCACGCGCCGCCCCACACGAGCACGGAGAACTCTTCGTCCTCGCCGTTGGAGAGGCCGAGGAACAGCTCGGTGGGGGTGTCGCGCGCGGGCAGGCGCTCGAGCTCGAACTCGATCGCGCGATCGCGGAACGACAGACCCGGCGCTGCGAGCTGCGTCGACACGAGGCGCTTCGGCCCCGCGGGGAAATCGATCGCGAGCTCGCCGGCGCCGACGCGCAGATCCTTCGCCTCGGACCACCGCAGCGTGCCATCGAGGAGCTCGGTGCCCGGCTCGCACGGCTCGACCGTCGACGATGCGGCCGCGAGCTCGACGCTCGACGCCGCGGCATCGTCGGAACGTTGCAGCGCCGCCGATCCCACCGCTGCGATCGCCGCTCCGCCTGCGACCGCGCCGGCGATCTTCAACGTGGACGAGCTGCGCGGCGCGAGCTCGGCCGCGAGTCGATCCGCGAGCTGGCCCATCGACGGCCAGCGCTGGGCGGGCAGGGGATCGAACGCGCGCTCGACCAACGGCCACCATCGCCGTGGCATGCGATTCGGTCGCGCGGCCGGTTGATAGCGCTCGTCGGTGAACGGCGGCGCGCCGGCGATCGCCTCGAACAACGCGACCGCGAATGCGAACTGATCCGAGCGCGGGGTGGGCGGCTCGCCGTTGCGCAGCTCGGGCGCCATGTAGCGCGGCGTGCCGACCAGCACACCATCGCGTGTGAGCACCTCTTCGCGATCGTCGATCTCCTCGGTCTCCACGGTGGCGTCGACGCGCGCGAGGCCGAAGTCGATGATGCGCGGCTCACCATCGCTGTCGATGATGACGTTGTCGGGCTTGAAGTCGCGGTGCACCAGCCCGGCGTCGTGGGCGGCCTGCAGACCTCGCGCGCAGCGGATGAACACGTCGAGCACACGCGTCGCGCTCGGGTGCGTGTCGGCGATGAAGCGGCGCAGCGTGGGGCCGACGAGGTGCTCCATCACCACGAACACCTCGCCGGAGTCCGACTCGCCCACCTCGAACACGCTCACGACGTTGCGATGCCGCAGCTGCGCGAGCGACTGGGCCTCGCGGCGCAGCCGTGCATCGCCGAGCCCAGTGCGATCACCGCGGTGCACCTTGATCGCGACGTCGCGCTCGAGCGTGGGATCGCGCGCCGTGTACACGACGCCCATGCCTCCGCGTCCGAGCTGGCGCACGATCTCGAAGCGCCCGATGGTCACCGGCGGCGCGCTGTCGAAGAGCGCGCGCTCGAGCACGCCCAGCGTCGTCGGCAGCTCGTGCGCGTCTGCGGAGCCCACGTCAAAGAGGATACTCTGGTTGCGGTGGCCGACGAAGACGACGCGGAGCTCCACACGCGCTGGTGCGGTGGGGACGAGCGGGCCGGCCGCGATCTGTTCCGTCGCCACGCGCCCGGCGTGCTGCGTTTCTTCCGCAGCAAGCTGCCACCTGCGGCCGAAGACCTCACGCAAGAAGTCTTCACCCGTTTTCTCCGCGACACTCGCGGCGCGCTGGCGGTACGACCCTTCCTCTTCGGAATCGCGCGCAACGTGCTGCGCGAGGAGCTGCGCCGGAGGCACGGTGCACACGACGAGATGGTGTCCTCGATCGCGGATCTGGCAGGACCGTCGAGCGTGCGACTGCATCGGCGACAGCAGCTGTTGCGCGCGCTGCAGGTACTGCCGCTCGATCACCAGATCGCGATCGAGCTCCACTACTGGGAGGGCTTCACGTCGGACGAGCTCGGCGAAGCACTCGGCATCTCGGCGAGTGCGGCCCGTGGCCGCCTCGAGACCGCACGCGATCGGCTGCGTGTGTCGCTGTCGCGCAGCTTTCCGAAGCGTCCCGCGACCGACTTCGACGATCTCGAAGCGTGGTCGCAGCAGCTGCGCGCGCTCTTCGATCGCTAGCTGACCTGCGCGACTTTGCCGATCTTCGCGGCCGTGTCGGCGTCCAAGCCCGCAGCCGACCACGCCCAGCCGGGCTCGCCGACGCGCGGGTCGAGCCACTTCTTCGTCCACGTGTGCAGCTCTTCGGGGCCGAGCGCGAGCATCGTCTTCGCGTCTTTTGCGAGTGCGCCGGCGATCTCGGCGTCGCGATCGCTCAGATCGATCGCCTTCGCGAACAAGCCGGTCCAGTCTTCGCCGGCGAGGCTGGCTTCGACCACGCGCGCGCCGAGCCAGAGTTGCGCGGCTTGGAACAAGCGTTGGCGTGGCTGCCGTGTCTGTGCGAACGCGGCGACCTGCTCGACCGCGCGCTGCAGATCGCGATCCGGAGCGCTCTTCGTAATCGTCGTGCGCACGACCACCACACCGACCTTGCCCGCGATCGTGAGGCTCATGTCGAGCTCTTCTTGCGCGATGCGTTGTGCGAGCCGAGCAAGGCTGCGATCGCGGGTCTTGTCCAGCGACAGCGTGCGGCCGAGTGCGAGCACGCCGGGGCCACGACTCGTGCCTTCGACCACTTCGACCGCGGTGACCGGCGCGGAGAGCAATCGCGTGCCGGTCGACTTCGGTGACGCGTTGCGATGCAGCCGCGCCGCCGCTTGATCGAGCAGCTCGCGGCGACCCGTGCCGCGCCATGCGGTCGCGAGCCTGCGCAGCTCCGGCTTCGCCTCTTCGGCCGTGCGTGACGACTGCACGATGAGCACCGCGTCGCGCGGATCGGTCATCGTGGGCCACAGCTCGCCGAGCTCGACGCGCGACAGCTCGCGCAGCGCCTCGCGATCGAGCGCATCGTGGGTGCCGAGCAGCTTCGCGATCGTCGCTGCGGTCGCGAGCTCGGCGCTCGTGCGCGCGGCCGCGTCGTTCTCGAGCCGCGCGCGCTGGCCCTCGAGCCCGTTGGGCGCACGCGATGCGAGCAGCGAGCCCAGTGCCGCGAGCGTGTTCGTCAGCTTCGACTCCGTGCCGCTCGCGGTGATCTCGAAGCGATCGGGGCCGTGCTCGAGCCGAACCGCGACGCCGTGCTTCAGCGTGCGGTGCTGCCACTCCGCGCGGATGTACTCTGCGACCACTGCGATCGCAGCCGCCGGCGGCGCATCGCCTGCGCGGCGCAGCGTCGGGATCACGAGCCGCACGTGCGACGCCGACGTGCCCACTTCGTGCAGCCAGAAGGTGAGCAGCCCGCTGTCGAGCTGGCCACGCACCGGTGCAGGCCACGGAGGTGCGAGCGCACCGATCGCATCGGCCTGCTCGGGCACCGGCTCTTCGTCCCACACCTCGGTGACCTTCGGCGCGCGCGTGCGCTTGCACGCTGCGATCGCAGCGAGCGTGCCGAGCAACAGCGGTCGACGCGTGATCACTTTGCAGGCTCGCTTCCCGCACCGTGTCCGGGCTCGACCAGCCAAGTCGCGGCCGCGACGTCGAACAGAGGTGCGAGCGCAGCGGGCAGCTCCGCCGGCACCGGCTCGGCCAGTGCAGTCGCACCGAGCAACTCCGCGAGCGCCCGCGCGTTGTGGGCCCCGACCGGGAGATCGACGCGCGTGCGCGCGAGATGACGTGCGAGCGCGAGCGGCGTGCGCAGCTCGAACGCGAGCTGCTCGGCCACGTTCTCGCGCCACGTCGAGAGCAGCGCCGCATCGGACTCGCGCAGGCGTGCGAGTCGTGCTCGCACGAGCGCGACCGGATCGTCGACGCCGCTCGGACGCATGATCATGAGCCCGCGCCGCGGATCGTCTTCGATCGCACACCGCAGCCGTGCACGGTTCGACTCGCCGACGTCGCGCTTCTGATGGTTGAGCGCCGAGCAGAGCGCACGCGCCCACGCCTGCGCGGCCGGATCAGCCGCGATCGGCCACACCAGCTGCCCGTGCCCACCGCGGATCTCGAACGCGCGCGGCGACGAGCCGGTGCGTGGCGCCGCGCTGCGATCGCGGGCGCGTCGCGGTGCCTCGGGCAGATCGGCGAAGCGCGCGAGCACGCGGCCGATCACGAGATCGGGCGGCTCGGGCGACACGACCACGATCGTCGCGCGATCGTAGGAGAAGCGATCCGCGAGCTGCGATCCGATCGCGCGCTCGCTCATCGTGGCGATCGTGTCGGCATGCCGCGCGCCGTCGTGCCCGAGCCCCTCGGCTTGGTGCACGGCCGCGCGCGCGTTGGCGGCGAGCGCCCACGTGCGCCCGCGATCGCGTCGCGCCCATCGCAGCGTGTCCTTCCACAGCGCTTCGCTCACCGACGGTGCGCGCAGCCGCGACGCCTCGGCCGCGATGATGTCGTCCGTCAATGACGCGGGCACGAGGCTCTCGAAGCGCACCTGTGCGGGGCCGATCGCGAGGCTCGTGACCCCGCCGCCGTCGTTCACGACGCGCGTGATGCCACCGGGTGCGAACTCGCGGTTGCCCTGCAGCAGGTGATACGCGAGCGCGTGCACGAGCCCCGGTTGATCCGGCGGATCGTCTTCGGTGCCGGTCTCGATCGCGAGCACGACCGCCGCGACCGGCAGCGACAGATCCTGCGCGACGATCGCTCGCGCGCCGCACGGCAGAATCACGTCGACCGCGACCGCGCCCTTCGGTGCATCGGTGGTCGTCGCCTCCGCGGTCGCGGCGGGCTCGGTCGGCGCGGCCGGCTCGCTCGGCGGAGCCGACGCGGGCGCGTGCAAGAAACCGCCGAGCAAGAGCGCCGCGAACCGCATGCTCACCGCGCGCGCATCAGCTCGCGACCGGCGTACTGCGCCGCCGCTCCCAACAGCTCACCGATGCGCAGGAGCTGGTTGTACTTCTCGGTGCGATCCGATCGCGATGCGCTACCGGTCTTGATCTGCCCGGCTTCGGTCGCGACCGCGAGGTCGGCGATGAAGTCGTCGCTGGTCTCGCCGCTGCGGTGCGACACGATGCACTTGTAGCCGGCGCGATGTGCCCGCTTCATCGCGACCTGGGTCTCGGTGAGCGTGCCGATCTGGTTGACCTTCACGAGCAGAGCATTCGCCACGCCGAGCTCGATGCCACGCTTCAGTCGCTGCGGGTTGGTGACGAACAGATCGTCGCCGACCAGCTGCACCTTGCTGCCGAGCTTCTCGGTGAGCAGCTTCCAGCCGTCCCAGTCGTCCTCGGCCATGCCGTCCTCGATCGACACCAACGGATGACGATCGGCCAGGCTCGCATAGAGATCGACGAGCTCGGTCGCGTCGAGCTGACGCCCGCCTTCACCCTCGAGCGTGTAGAGGCGGCGGCCCTTGTCGTAGAACTCCGACGCGGCGACGTCGAGCGCGAGGCTGATCTGCTCGCCCGGGCGATAGCCCGCGGCTTCGATCGCGCGCACGAGCAGCTCGAGGCCTTCGGAGTTGTTGGCGAGATCAGGCGCGAAGCCGCCTTCGTCGCCGACGCCGGTCGCCTTCTTGCCGTCCTTCAGGATCTTCTTCAGCGCATGGAAGGTCTCGACGCCTGCGCGCAACGCCTCGGGGAAGGTGTCGAAGCCGTGCGGCACGATCATCGACTCTTGGAAGTCGAGGTTGTTGTCCGCGTGCGCGCCACCGTTGATGACGTTCATCAGCGGCACGGGCAAGGTGCACGCGAGCGTGCCGCCCAGGTAGCGGAAGAGCGGAAGTCCGACGTCTTGCGCCGCCGCACGTGCGCTCGCGAGCGACACGCCGAGCAACGAGTTCGCACCGAGCGAGCTCTTGTTGCCGGTGCCGTCGGCGGCGATGAGCGCCGCGTCGATCTGCGCCTGATCGGTCGCGTCGAGCCCCATCACGACCTCGGTGAGCCGCTCGATCACGTTGGCGACCGCGCGCTGCACACCCTTGCCGCCGAAGCGTCGCGGGTCGCCGTCGCGCAGCTCGTGGGCCTCGAACTCGCCCGTGCTCGCGCCCGACGGCACCGCCGCACGACCGACGTTGCCTGCCTCCGTGGTGACTTCGACCTCGATGGTCGGATTGCCGCGCGAGTCGAGGATCTCGCGCGCGTGCACGTCGACGATGCTGCTCATGAGCTCTCCCGGGCGGAGCCTAGCAGAGGGGCGCCGCGGGTAGTACCGTGGGGCCGGCCATGCGCAGCATCGCCATCGGGCTGCTCGGCGCCGGCAACGTGGGCTGCGGGGTCGTGCGGCTCCTGCAGGACAACCAGGAGTCGATCGCGCGGCGCGTCGGTGCCCGGATCGCGATCAAGCGCGTGCTCTTGCGCCATCCCGGCGCGCGTCGTCCGCTCGAGCTACCGGTCGAGTGGAAGACCACCGACGTCGCCGACATCGTCGACGATCCCGACATCCGCGTCGTCGTCGAAGTGATGGGCGGGCTGGAGCCCGCGCGCAGTCACGTGTTGCGTGCGCTCGCGAATCGCAAGCACGTCGTGTCGGCGAACAAGGCGCTGCTCGGCACGCACGGCAAGGAGCTGTTCGCCGAGGCCGCGCGTCGCGGCGTGTCGATCCACTTCGAGGCCTCGGTCGCGGGCGGCATCCCGATCCTGCGATCGCTGCGCGAAGGTCTCGCGAGCGATCGCATCCTCGCGCTCACCGGCATCGTCAACGGCACGTCGAACTTCATCCTCGATGCGATGACGCGCACCGACAAGAGCTACGAGTCGGCGCTGCTCGAGGCGCAGGCGGCGGGCTTCGCCGAGGCCGATCCTGCGATGGACGTCGATGGCGTCGATGCGGCGCAGAAGCTCGCGCTCTTGTCGCTGGTGGGCTTCGGGCTGCGCGTCGATCCGGCCGCGATTCCCACCGAAGGCATCACGAGGATCCAACGCATCGACGTGCAGGCCGCAGCCGCGCTCGGCTGCGTGATCAAGAGCATCGCGTTCGCCGAAGTGCTCGACGACACGCGCCTGCGTGCGCGCGTGCATCCGGTGCTCGTGCCGCAGCGCCACGTGCTCGCCGGCGTGCACGGCAGCTACAACGCGGTGCTCGTGCAGTCGGCCGCGCTCGGGCGCAGCCTCTACTACGGGCGCGGCGCGGGCATGATGCCGACCGGCGTGTCGGTGGTGTCGGATCTCGTCGAGGTGTGTCGTGCCGTGGTGGCGTTCGCGGATCGTGGTCCGCCGCCGCAGACCACGACGTCGATCGCCGACGTCGCGCCGATCCCCACCGACGACGAGCGCCACGAGAACTACGTGCGCATCCGCGTGCCCAACCTGCCGGGTGTGCTCGCACGCGTGGCCGGTTGCCTCGGGGATCACGGCGTCAGCATCAAGCGCGTGAACCAAGATCCGATCGCGCCGCAGCTCCCGGTCGACATGGTGATCGTCACGGAGCAGGTCGAGGACGTGCGGCTGCGGGCCGCGCTCGCCGCAATCGACGCGCTCGACACCACCTTGTCACCGGCGATGCGGTTGCGCATCCTGCCGCCGGATCCCATCGACTGATGATCGAGCCGCTCGTTCCCACGCTCGTCACCGAGCGCATGCAGTGCACCGCGAAGGTGCGCGTGCTGTTCGCCGACACCGACGCAATGGGCGTCGTCTATCACGCGTCGTACCTGCGCTATCTCGAGCTCGCGCGCGTCGAGCTGTGCCGCCGTGCGGGCCTGTAGATCCCGACCTTCGAGCCCCGCGGCCTCGGCCTGCCGCTCATCGAGCTCGCGGTGCGCTACCGCGCGCCGGCGCGCTACGACGATCTGATGTCGATCCACGTGGCGATCTCGTTGCTCACGCCGATGCGGCTGCACTTCGACTACGTGGTCGGCATCGAGCCCGGCGACGGCGCGACGACGCGCGGCGACGGCGTGACCGCACGCCACGAGCTACTGTGGGCGCAGACGCGCCACGCGTGCATTCGGCTCGCGGACGGCCGTCCGACGCGGCTCCCGGCGGATGTGGTCGCCACGTTGGAATCCTGCTATCCACCACGCTGATGGATCGTCGTCTCGTCCTCGAGTTCGTTCGCGTCACGGAAGCCGCTGCGATCGCTTGCTCGCACTTGATCGGTCGTGGTGATCGCGACGCCGCCGATGCGAAGGCGGTCGAGGCGATGCGCCAGGCGTTCGATCGCGTGCCGGTGCGCGGCACCGTCGTCATCGGTGAAGGCGAGCGCGACGAGGCGCCGATGCTCTACATCGGCGAGAAGGTCGGCACCACGAGCGACGAGTTCCCCGAGGTCGACATCGCGGTCGATCCGCTCGAGGGCACCAACCTGTGCGCCGAAGGTGGGCCGGGTGCGATCGCCGTGCTCGCGGTCGCCGCGAAGGGCCACCTGCTCAACGCGCCCGACACGTACATGGAGAAGATCGCGACCGGGCCCGAGGGCATCGGCGTGGTGTCGCTGCGCAAGACGCCGACCGAGAACCTCCGCGCGCTCGCGCAGGTGAAGGGCCGCCGCGTCAGCGACATCACCGTCGTCGTGCTCGAGCGCGATCGCCACAAGAAGTTGGTCGACGAGCTGCGCGGTGCCGGTGCGCGCGTGCATCTCATCAGCGACGGCGACGTCGCACCCGCGATCGCGACGTGCTTGCCCGATTCCGGCATCGACATGGTGTGCGGCACCGGTGGCGCGCCCGAGGGCGTGCTCTCGGCCGCTGCGCTGCACTGCCTCGGTGGCTGCTTCGAAGGGCGGCTGAGCTTCCGCAACCAAGGCGAGCGCGAGCGTGCGATCGCAATGGGCATGGGCGATCCGGATCGCCACTTGTCGATGAGCGACCTCGTGCGCGGCGAAGTGATCTTCGTCGCGACCGGTGTCACCGGCGGCTCGATGCTCAAAGGCGTGCGAAGAATCGGCGATCGCCTGCACCTGCAGACACTCGCGATGCGCAGCTCCACCGGCACGGTGCGCTGGGTCGACACCACCGTCCGCGCCGA
>DASZPU010000365.1:0-4668 GCA_035550195.1 Nannocystaceae bacterium | reverse complement strand
CGTTGAAGACACCGACCCAGCGCTCGTCGACGCGCGCGTCGACGAAGAGCTCGACGAGATCGTGGAGCTCGATCCACGGCATGTACTGGCGGCCGTTGCCGAGCACGGCACCGAGGCCCATGCGCGCGGTGGGCAGCAATGCTGCGAGCGCGCCGCCATCGGCCGCGAGCACGACACCGATGCGCACGGAGACGACGCGCACGCCGTGGGGCTCGGCTTCGCGTGCGGAGGCTTCCCAGTCGCGACACAGCTGTGCGAGCCAACCGTCGGCGAGCGGCGATTCCTCGTCGAGCACCTCGTCTCCACGATCGCCGTAGATCCCGACCGCGCTCGCGGCCACGAGCACGCGCGGGCGTTCGGCGATCGCACCGATCGCGCGCGCGAGCGTGCGGTTGAGCTCGACGCGGCTCGCGATCGCCTCGGCGCGCACCTTCTCGCTCCATCGACGCGCGATCGATGCGCCCGCGAGGTTCACGACGCCGTCGCAGCCGCGCAGTGCCTCGCGCAGCGCCGCATCGCCACCCTTCGCATCGACGAGCTCGACATCGGCACCCAAGATGGCGCGCGCGGCCTCGGGGTTGCGCACCCAGGCCGCGACTTCGTGCCCATCGCGTGCGAGTCGCAACGAGAGCGCGCGTCCGACCAAGCCGGTCGCGCCGAGCATGAACACCTTCACGCGACCTCCTCGGCGTAGCGCGCGAGATAACCTTTGACCCGCAGCTTGCGGCGCGTCGACTCGCTGCTCATGTAGCGCACGGTACCGAAGATCGCACGCTCGGGTCCCCACGGACGATCATAGCGACCGAAGCACCAGTAGATGCCGCTGTACGAATTCGGATCGCGACCATCGAGCGCCCAGCGGTTGTTGAGCTCGATGAGCACATCGGCGGCCTCCTGCGGGCTCGCGCTCCACTGCAGCACCTTTTTGCCCCACAGCATGCGCAGGTAGTTGTGGATCTTGCCCTCGCGCAAGAGCTGGCGCTGCGCGGCGTTCCACAGCTCGTCGTAGGTGCGCGCTTCTTCGAGCTCGGCGCGACCGTACAGCTCTGGTCGCGCGTCCGCCGAGTGTGCCGCGAGCGTGCGCAACGCCCACGCCGGCAACGCGTCGTAGCGCTCGACGTCGTCGCGCCACGCCGCGTCGACGAAGCCGAGCTCGCGCCACGTGACCAGCTCGTCGAGGAACGACTCCGCGCCCGCCGGCAGGTTCCACCAGCCTTCGCGTGCGCCGCTGGTCTGCTCGGAGAGATCGGCGGGACTCCAGTCGTAGCGCGCGGCGATCGTCTCGAGCAGCGCATGGGGCGAGACGTGCCCGAAGTGCAGGTACGGCGAGAGCCCGGTGCCGCCTTCGTCGGGTTGGTTGCGCGCGTCGTCGTAGCGATCGAAGTCGATCCGCTTCACGCACGCGGCGGCTGCACGCGCACCACCTTGCAGCTCGACGATGCCGACCTCGTGATCGATCGGCAGCTTCGCGACGAGCTGCGTGTTCGAGCGCTCGAGATCGGTGGCGGGCCACTTCTTCGTGATCGCGGCGGGCAGCGCTGCGAGCTGCGGCAGCGCGAGCCCGCGCAACGGATCGCGCCGCGGGAACGCACCGAGGTGACGCGGCAGCCGCTTCTGCAGGAAGCGGCGGAAGTGATACGCGCCGAGGAACGACTTGCCCGCGGCGCGCAGCGGCATGAGCCCGTTGGAATCGATCGCCTCGAGCCGCACCTGCAGCTGCTGCGCAGCGGCGGCGAGCATGTGCGGGAAGTGGAACGAAGGATTGTCGTCGGTGACCACCACCGCCGCGCCGCGTGCGAGCGCCGCGAGCAGCCCGCGACCACGACCGTGCGCGGGCTCGACATACGCGTGGTAGCGGATCGGCGTGCGCTCGAACGCACGTTGGTTGTCGCGCATCCCGTCGATCACGAACGCGTGGTGACGATCGGATGCCCAGCGGTAGTCGCTGCGCAGCGCCTCGAGCACGACCAACGGCTTGCCGAGCTCCTTCGCCCAGTGGATCGCGCGGTCGAGCGCGTAGTTGTGATCGGTGCGCCTCGTCGCACGCATCCAATAGAGCACGTACTCGGCCTCGGCATCGGGCGGCTGATCACGCACGGCGTGCAGGCGATCGCTCGGGGTCATCGCGGGGTCTCCAGTGCGCGCGACAGTCCGCACGTGCGCCACGCCCCGAGTAATGCGGCAAGCGGGACCTCGCGCAACGTGGTGTCGGCGGCCTCCGAGAGAAAGGCCGGCAGTGCGCGCGCGATCCACAGCTGCAGCGCGAGCTCGGCGAGCCGCGACGCGAGCGGGCCGCGCTCGAGCCACGCGCGTCCGAACACCGCGGAGCGCACGACGTGGGCCTCGAGCGCGGGATCGGGCGCGGCCATCTCCACCAACGCCCGCGCGGCGATCGGCGAGCCCAGCACGCCGGCTGCCGCGGCGATCGTGCGCAGCCGATCACACACGAGGTTGCGCTCGCCTCGCCACAGCGCCTCGGCCTCGGCACGCGCGCTCGCCCGCGCGGCGATCATGCGCGCCCACGCGGCGATCGGCTCGATCGCCGGCGCGTCCCGATCGTCGGTGTGGGGCACCAGCGCCTTGTGCTGCAGCAGCGCCAGCGACCAGCTCCACATCGCACGCGCGAGATCACGGCCGTCGATCGCGGACCCGAATGCATCGAGCACTGCGAGTGCATCGGCACGATCGGCATCGACGTCGTCGACCACACGCACGCGCTCCCAGACGCGACCGATCACGATGCCTGCGGGCAGGTCGGCCGCGGTGCGCACGTGCGCCGGCAACAACGGCGCACCGCGTTCGTCGGGCCGCGCCGGACAAGCACACTCGATCGCCGGCGACGCGCGAATCTCCGTGCCGTCGTCGACGAGCTGCGTGGGGAACCAGCGACAGCCGACCGGCTTGTTCTCGCTGCCACCGACGCGATGCAGGCCGCACGCACCATCGGCATCGAGGAATGCACACGAGCCGTCCGCCAGCGTCACCGCGCGGATCGTGCTCGGCGCCGAGCCGGTGAGCGGCAGGAACACGCGCGACGGATCGTCACCCGCATTGCAGCGCGTCGGCGCGGTCGCGCACGCACGATGTACGTCGGCGGGGATGAACGCGATGGTCGCGTAGCTGCGACAACAGCTGCCGCGACCGTCGCAGTGATAGCTCGCGCCCGGCATGACGACGATCTCGCGGTGGTCGTCGCGATGCGGGAGCGTGACCTCGCCGCCCAAGAAGCCCGAGGGCGTGCCGTCGGCGAGGAGACCCTCACGACCGAGCTCGTCGAACAGCTCCTGGATCTGCGCGTCGGACCACGTCGCGCCGCGGCGCCGCGCAGACGAGATGATGCCGGGCAAGTCGCGCGTGCCGTCGGCCTCGCCGATCACCCACCACGCGCGCGCGTCGAGCACGAGCACACGCTCGCGTTCGCTGTCGAACAGCGCCAGCTCGTCCTTCCCCGCGCGGAGGTGACGACGGACGACGACGCGATCGTGCAGACGCGGTCGTGACGGCAACCGCCCCACGCTACACTTTTGCCGATGTCCCGTGTGCTCGTCCTCGGTGCCACCTCGGCGATCGCCTCGGAGATCGCGCTGCGCTACGCGCAACGCGGCGCGAGCCTCTACCTCGTCGGACGCAACCCCGACAAGCTCGCGACGTTGTGCGCGCGACTCGGCGATGCGGTCGTCGGTTGGGAGCTCGCCGATCTCGACGCGACCGGCCACAGCGACGCGATCGTCCAGCGCGCGATCGACACGCTGGGCAGCCTCGACATCGCCATCATCGCGCACGGTCTGCTCGGCGATCAGCGTGCGACCGAGCTCGAGTGGAGTGCCGCGGAACAGATCCTGCGCACGAACCTGCTCTCACCGCTCGCGTTGTTGCTGCCGCTCGCGAACTACTTCGAGACCACGAGCGGGGGTCACATCGCGGTGCTCTCGTCGGTCGCCGGCGATCGCGGCCGCCCGCGCAACTACACCTACGGCGCGGCGAAGGCCGGCCTCACCGTGTATCTGCAAGGACTGCGGAGTCGACTGTGGCGTGCCGGCGTCGCGGTGCACACGTTCAAGCTCGGTCCGGTCGACACCCCGATGACCGTGGATCACCCGAAGAACCGACTCTTCTCGCGCGCCGACGTGGTGGCGGAGATGATCGTCACCGGCATCGACGCAGGCGTGCCCGAAGCCTACGTGCCGAGCTGGTGGCGGCCCATCCTGGGCGTGGTGCGACGTCTACCCGAATCGTGGTTCCAACGCGTCGGAGCGCTCGCCGGTCGCTGAATCAAGCCGCGCGCGCGCGACCGACGTTCGCGATCAGCTCCGCGACGACTTCCGCACGCTTCTGGTTGCGACGCATGCGATGCAGCCACTGCCCCTGCTTGAGCGCGTCGATGCCCGCGTCGATCCGACCGGCGCGCAGGAGCATCGCACCCAGCCGCACCCACGTCGCCGGATCCTGCTCGCGATGCGCGAGCTCGGCGAGCGCGATCGCGGCCTTGCGGTACTGACCACTCTTGGCCAGACGAACGCAACGACGGCGGAGCGGGTCGAAGTCGATGCACTGGGTCGCGGGTCGGTGGGCGGCCATGACGTCCCGTTATCGAGCAATCGCCGTGCCACGCGGCGCGCCGATGGACCTCCAGCGATCGTCGATGCATCGATGATGTGTGCGGAGCTG
>DASZPU010000364.1:0-3318 GCA_035550195.1 Nannocystaceae bacterium | reverse complement strand
GCGATTCCTCGAGACGGATGCCACGGCCGTACCCGCCGACGACCTCGAAGCCATCGATGACGACGCCGCGCGACTGCTGCACGAGGATCGGGATCGCGTCCGCTTCGGGCTGCAGGATCGGGCGCGCGCCCGGCAAGCGCGTGATCGTGATCGGGGTGTCGACGCTCGCCTCGAGCCCGCGGAAGTAGAGCAGGTAGCTGCCGCCGCCTTCGGGTCCCGAGTCGTCGCCGGGGTGAAAGATGCTCGTGATCGTGCCGTCGCCCACGTACACGATGTCGCCGGGGGCGAGCGCGATCCACTGCGGCGTTGGCGGATACGTGCCGTAGTAGATGCTGCTGTCGATGTTCACGAACGTGCGCCACGGTGCGCCCGCGGAGCCGTCGGCGAGATCGTCGCCCGCGATCGGATCGATGTAGAAGCAGCGACCGCCGCCCGTCGCATCGCACGGCGGCTCCGCCGGTGGCTCGGGACAATCGCTCGGCGTGTCGCCGGTGCTCGAGTCCTCGCTGCCGCTGCTCGCATCCGCGCTGGTCTCGTCGAGGCTCGTCGTCGAGCTCGGCGCGCCGCTCGAAGGGTCGCTGCCGTCGTCCGTCGAACCCGAACCCGCGCTCGTGTCCGCGCCGGTGTCCCCGTCCTGCGCACCGTTGCTGCTCGATCCACACGCGAGCGCGAGCACGCTCGTGACGACGACGCCGAACCGCATGTCGGCGGGACTAGACCCGCGTGCCCCCCGGGCGGTTCACGGATTTCGTGCTGCGACGTTCCAGCAGGCGGCGGAGAAGCGGACTTCGTCGCCGTGCACGTAGGGATCGAAGGCTGCGCGCACCTTCGGAACGATCGCGGCGCGCGTGGGCTCGTCGACCATCGTGAGGATGCGGCCGATGGGGCCCAGCCGCGACACGTACTGCATGAGCTCGGATTCCGCGAAGGTGCACTCGAGCTCGATCGGCTGGATGTCGATCTCCGACCAGCCGCTGGCGTCGAGGATGCCGCGCACCTTCGCAGCGTCGGCGAACGCGAACTGGCCGGGGCCGTCGGGATTGCGCGCGGGCTGCTCGGGCAACAGCGGCGCCGCGGCGCGCTCGGCCGCGGTCATGAACGGATTCTCCGCGGCACTGCGCCACGCGACGAAGCGCAGCTGCGCACCCGGCTGCGCGGCCGCGCGCAGGTTCGTGAATGCGCGCACCGGGTCGGGGAAGAACATCACGCCGAAGCGCGACACGATCGTGGCGAAGCTCGCGGGTGCGAACGCGTGCGTCTCGACGTCGTCGCACACGAAGGTGGCGTTCGAGTGCTCGCGCTGCGCTCGCACGCGGGCGAGCTCGATCATCGGTGCGGAGATGTCGATGCCGGTGCACTCGCGCGGCAGTCGTGCATACGCCAACGTGGTGCCGCCCGTGCCGCAGCCGACGTCGAGCACGCGCCCGGCGGGCCCCGCTGCGACCGCGGCGACGAGCAGCGCCTCGAAGGGACGAAGGATCGCGTCCATCGTCTCCTGCGCGTCGACCCACGCGTGGCCGGCGACGCCGTTCCACAACGCCTTCTGATCCTCTTCGATCGGCTGCATCCTCCCCATCATGCGCCCGGGCCCGCCGCGGCGATAGCGCGGGGATCGTGAAAAAAGATTTCGGCGGCTGTCGATCCCACCCGGGTCGGCTCGTCGCCGCTTTCGAGAGGCGAGGCACGGGGCCCGCCCGAACCGGAGAAGCGACGATGCGATTCATGATCATGCACAAGGTGACCGAGGAGATGGAGAAGGGGCTGCGCCCGGATCCCGTCGTGATCGAAGCTGTCGGCCAGCTCATCGGCGACGCCGTGAAGCAGCGAATCTTCCACGGCGGCGAAGGGCTGCACCCCACGTCGACGCGCAAGCACATCGCGTACAAAGCCGGCAAGCGCACGATCACCGACGGACCGTTCACCGAGGCGAAGGAGCTCGTCGCCGGCTTCGCGGTGATGCGCGTGCGATCGATCGAGGAAGCGATCGGCTGGTGCGATCGCTTCGCGAACGTCATCGGCGACGTGCAGCTCTACCTCGGCCCGGTGGTCGAGTCGTGGGACCTCGACGGCTCGCCGCGGCCCGCCGATGCACCGCTGCGCGTGCTGTCGATGCACCAGCAGGACGAGCGCGCCGAGCTCGACACGCCGCCGACCGCCGAGGAGATGGCGAAGATGGGGGCGCTCATCGAGGAGATGACGAAGGCCGGCGTGCTCGAGTCCACCGGCGGCCTCGGGAGCACGAAGAAGGGCGCGCGCATCCACTTCGACGGCAGCAAGCGCACCGTGATCGACGGCCCGTTCGCCGAGTCGAAGGAGCTCGTGGCCGGCTTCGCGATCCTCGAGCTCCCCTCGATGGTGGCGGCGATCGAGTGGGCGACGCGCTTCGGCGAGATCGTACGCGTGCACGAGGTCGAGGTGCGCCAGATCCCGGAGTGGTGATCTACGATGCCGGCGTGTCGATCTTCGTCGCGCTCGCGCTCGCAGCTGCCCCGCCCCCGACTCCGACCGATCCCGGCGAGCCGCCCGCGCTGACCGGCGCGGGTGCGCTCGTCGCCGGTGGCGCGCTGCAGCTCGCGAGCATCGGGCTGCACGTCGCTTCGTTCGAGATGATGCGCGACTCGTGTGGGCTCGAGCAGATGGACCTCGCGGCTGCGAAGTTCGCGGGTGACACGCCGGCGCGGGCCGAGCGCGAGATCGTGAAGGTCGGAGGGCTGGGCATCGCTTGTCTCGCGCTCGGCGATCAAGCGGTGCGGCTGCGCATCGGGGCCGGGCTCGCGTCGCTCGCGAGCCTGTCGCTCGTCACGACCGGCGGGTTGTTGATGGGCCGCAGCGACGCGTACCACGATCGCGTCGTGCACCACCGCGATCGCAAGGGCAAGGCGTGGACGCTCGGCGTCGCGGGTGGCGTGTTGCTGGGCAGTGCGCTCGCGACCTGGCTCGGCACACGTATCGCGATGGTCGCTCGCAAGAGCGGCTGCAAGCAGATCGATTGCTTCACGACCTACGATCTCGTCTCGTTCCAAGTCGCCACTGCGGTCGGCATCGCGGGCGCGGGCATGCTCGCGTGGGGCGCGTCGTACCAGCGGCGCTTCAAGCTGCTCGCAGAGCGGCCACGCTTCGGCGTCGCACCGAGCGCGCGCGGCACGATGCTGTCGGTGAGCGGCCGGTTCTGAGCCGCTAGGAGCCCGACCCCGTATTCACGCGCATGCATAACGTCGCCCTCGGCGACCATGGCGGCGTTGCTCAGCGCTCGCAGTACGCTCGGTACAGCTTCGGCTTCGCGTCTTGCCCTGGTCGCCGATGACAACGTTCTGCATA
>DASZPU010000363.1:0-6426 GCA_035550195.1 Nannocystaceae bacterium | reverse complement strand
CGGACTACGCCGACGATCCCGCGACGCGTGCACGCTTCCTCGACGAAGCGCGCGCCATGGCGCGGCTGTCCCATCCCAACGTCGTGCAGATCCACGAGGCCGGCGAGTCCGACGGGCGCCTGTTCATCGCGCTCGAGCTGGTCGACGGCACGACGTTGCGCGCATGGCTGGGCGAAACGCCGCGCAGATGGGACGAGATCGTCGCAGCGTTCCGCGACGCGGGCGAAGGCCTCGCGGCTGCGCATGCGGCCGGCATCGTGCATCGCGACTTCAAGCCCGACAACGTGCTGCGGACGCGCGCCGGCGTGGTGAAGGTCGCCGACTTCGGGCTCGCGGGCCTGCTCGCGACCGCGGCCGAGTCCAGCAGCGTCATGGGCACGCCACGCTACATGTCACCGGAACAACATCGCGGCGAGCCGGCCGATGCGAAGAGCGATCAGTTCTCGTTCTGCGTCGCGCTGTTCGAAGCACTCTATCGCGTGCCGCCGTTCGAGGGCGATAGCCGCATCTCGATCATGGTCGCGGTCGAGCAAGGGCGACGACGGATCGTGAAGGATGCATGGGTGCCGGTGCGGGTCGCTCGCGTGATCGATCGCGGGCTCGCGCACGATCCCGCCGCACGTTGGCCCGACATGGCGAGCGTGCTCGTGGCGCTCGATCGCGCGACGAAGCCACGCGGGCGGCTGCTGGCGATCGCTGCGCTCGGCGTCGTGGCGCTCGCGGCCGCACAGCCGCCGCCCGATCCTTGTGTCGCCGCAGGCAGCGAAGCCGCCGCGGTGGAACCCGCCGCGTGGGCCGAGGCGTGGAGCGCTGCGCGTCGCGAAGGCTGCATCGCCCATCGCGACGGCGCGCTGTCGGCCGAGCTCTTCGATCGCCGCCAGCTCTGCCTCGATGCTGCGCTCGCGCGCGTCACTGCGACGCAGACCCTCGCGGGGCCCACGCCCGAGCTCGAAGCGTGCACGGATCCGATCCGGCTCAGCGCGGGCGCACCCACGCCGACCGAGGGAGCGGCGCGCACCGCTTGGATCGCGATCCGCGAGGAGCTCGCGCGCGCTGAGGCGTTGCGTTCGCGTGGTCGTCGCGACGAGGCCACGCAGGTGCTCGCAGCCATCGCTGCGCGCAGCGATGTCGATCCCGATGCGCGCGCGGAAGCGACGATGTTGCATGCCGGCCTCGCGCGCGATGCTGCCGACTTCGAAGGCGCGGTGCGGTTGTACCTCGATGCGGCCACGCAGGCCGACGCGCTGCGCAACGACGATCTGCGCGCACGTGCGGTCATCGATGCAGCGTGGGTGCTGGGCGTCGATCTGTATCGGCCCGATGAAGCGCGGCGCGTCGCGGGCCAAGCCGAGGGCGCGCTGCGCCGCGTGAGCGCCCGACCAGCCCTGTTCGCGAAGCTGCACGAGGCGCTCGGCATGACCGCGATGACCGCGGGCGATCTCGACGAAGCCGCACGACGGTTCGACGAAGCGCTCGCGCGAGTGGAAGACGATCCCCGCATGAGCGCGGTGTTGCACGGCAGCATCGCCACGATCGCTCTGCAGCGCGGCGATGCCGAGACCGCAGTCGTCGCGTTCCGTCGCGCGCTCGCGGTGCTCGAGGCCGGGGCGGATCCCGACGATGCGGTGGTCGGCCACGCGCTCAACAACCTCGGCGTCGCGCTGGGCCTCGCCGGCCAGCACGACGAGGCGCTGACGATCCATCGCCGCTCGCTGCAGCTGCGCGAGCGCGTGTATGGGCCCGACGCGATCGAGACCGCGAACGCGCTCAACGGGGTCGGGCTCGCGCTCGTCGAGCTCGGAAGACCCAGCGAGGCGATCGCGTTGCTCGAGCGATCCATGGCGATTCGTGATCGTCTCGGCGGGACGCCTGCCGATCGCGCCGAAGCCACCGCTGCGCTCGCGCGCGCCCGCGAGCTCATCAACCATCACGCGGAGAAGTGAACCATGCAACGCACGCTCACTCTGATCCTCCTGCTCGCGGGGTGCAATCGCGCCGCCGGCCAGGGCACCAACGCAAGGCGTGCGGACTGCGACACGCTCGAGTACGAAGCGCGCAGCCTCTCTGCGCGCGTCACGGTGCCCAACCGCGCGAGTGTCGAGCTCGACACCAGCAAACAGGCGCTGCGCGAAGTCGACGAGTGGGTCGAGAAGTACTTCGCATCGTGGTCGACGGTGTGTCGCGACTACAAGAACGGCACGCTCACGCGCGAGGAATATCGCGACGAGACCGGGCGCATCCGCCGTGCGATGGAGCGCTTCGAAGAGCTCGCGCTGCAGGTCGAGAAGGCCGCGAGCCCTGCCGAGTTCGATCAGGCGCTGCGCGCCACGTGGACTGCGGTCGCGCCGACCGAGGAGCACGTCGATCTACAGCTCGAGCTGCGCGTGATGGCGAAGCGCCCCGGCGAGTCTGCGTTCGCGGTCGCGCCTCCGGGCGCGACGTTGCCGACCGGCACCGAGGTGTATGCACTGGTGAAGCTCGCCGCGACCGCGAACGTGCAGTTCTACCAGACCAACGCGCGCGCGGAGACGACGGTGCTGTTTCCGGATCCGCAGATCACGTTGACCAATCCGTTGCCGGCGGATCAAGAGCTGCGCCTGCCGCCCAACGGCGTGTTCGTGCTCGACGACAAGGATCTCGGCATCGAGGATCTGCACGTGCTCGCGACCAGCGATGCGATCGCGGCTGCGCCCGCGGGCGGTGGTGGCGAGGCCGATTGCGGCGAGCGCGGGCTCGTGTTCAAGGCCGACACGTGCCCCGAGACCCGCGGCCTCGTGTTCGAGCCGCGCCCCGGCGAGTACTCGCTCAAGGCCGCCAACGTCGCGGCACAACGCGGCGTGCACGTGGTCTACACGTTCCACCACGTCGGCGATCCGGCGTCGTATGGCAAGAAATGTCCGGGTGATCCCGACGACGACTGCCGTGGGATCGAACCGATCCAGTCGGCGGTGGCGCGACGACCCCCCGCGATGCCGGAGAGCTTCGCGAGCTGCCCCGGCAACGCGGCGGTGAAGGAGATGCCGGGTGCCGAGGGCAGCTACGAGCGCTGGTGCGTCGAAGTCGATGCGCAGCACCAGCTCGTCGATCACGGGCCGTATCGCAAGTGGTACGGCAACGGTCGACTGTGGGTGAAGGGCCAGCTCGACATGGGCCGCCGCACCGGCACGTGGGCGACCTACGATGCGAACGGCAAGCGCGTGGCGGAGATCGGCTACTAGAAGCGACCGGAGAGCGCGATGCCCATGCCACCGCGCTGCAGCTGCGGCGCGGCGACCAGCTCGAGCTTGCGACGCGACGCCGTGCGACGTTCGACGAAGCGATCCGAGTGGTACATGCGGCGACCGCCGGCGGCGAGCAAGGCGGCGCCGGTGATCACGATGGAGAGCGACGCGACCGGCACGGCGATGCGCGGGGCGAGATGACCGTTGCCGTAGGCGAACGACAAGCCGCCACCGAAGGCTCCGCCGAAGATCCCGGTCGCGAGCACGAGCGCACCGACGCGTCGCATCTTCCCGCCGCGTTGCACGACGGCTTGCTCGCGATAGTCGGCGGGGCTGTGCATGTCGAAGCTGCTCGCAGCCGACTCGAGTCGTTCGCGTCGTCCGTCGCGACGCGCGAGCCAGTCGCTGGTGCGGCGTGCACGACGGGCGCCACTGCTCGAGATCGCCAGGCCGATCGACGTCATGACCGCGCCTTCGATCGCGAAGGTGAGCGCGAGGCCGAGCCGCGGATCGTCGTTGTGCATCATCCAGCTGCCGACGCTGGTCTGCGCGGTGCCGAGCGCCATGAATGCGAGACCCGCAGTCGTCATGCGAAAGCCGCGACGCGCGGTAAAGGCCTCGGTGTTCGCGTCGCGACGATCGACGCTCGGACGATCGACGCGCTGCGCGACGACCTCGCGCGGCAGCTCCGGTACGACGCCGGTCGCAGCCGAGTCGCTCGAGCTCGACCGGGCCGCAGGCGCGGGGCTCGAGGTGGGCTCGAAGGGGCTCGGCGTCGCGGGCTCTTCGGCGTGTGCCGAAGCGGGCAGGCCGAGCGCGAGCGTGAACAGGGCAGAGCAAGCGGAGCGATTCATGTTCGGAAGCCTCGAAGCGGCAGTCCTGCTCGGCCCCCAGTCGATCCGCGACCCCTGCTAGAGTCGCGAAATGCCGACGGATCTCGAGCTGCTGGACGCCTGGAAGGCGGGCAAGGTGGAAGCGGGCGAGGAGCTCTTCGACCGCTACTTCGACGCGCTCTATCGCTTCTTCGGCAACAAGGTCACCGACGGCATCGACGACCTCGTGCAGCAGACGATGGAGGCGCTGCAGAAGTCGCGCGACACGTTCCGCGGCGACTCGAGCTTTCGCACCTTCGTGTTCGGGGCGGCGCGCAACATCCTGTTCAAGTACTTCGAGCGTCGCACCCGCGACGCGCAGCGCTTCGATCACGAGACCATGAGCGTCGCGGATCTCGGTGAGTCGCCGTCGCGTGTGATCGCGGCGCGTGCGGATCAACGGGTGCTCGCGCTCGCGCTGCGACGGATCCCGCTCGACTATCAGATCGCGCTCGAGCTCTACTTCTGGGAGGACATGACCGGGCCGCAGCTCGCCGCCGCGCTGGGGCTCAAGGAGCCGGCCGTGCGCAGCCGTCTGCGCCGCGCGCTCGAGCTGCTGCGCAAGGTGATCGCCGAGGTCGCGGCCTCCCCGGAGGAGACGCAGTCGGTGAGCCTCGATCTCGACAAGTGGGCCTCGTCGCTGCGCGACACCGACGACTGAGGATCGAAGCGATCGCGAGGCGGACTGCCGGGTTCGGAGAGACCGATGAACCCCGCGAAGTTGCTCGTTTGTGCCCCGCTCACCCTCGCCGCCCTGGCCCTCGCACTCGATGCTTCGGGCGCGCCCGCGCAACGAAAGGCCGAGCGCGCGTCCGCGGTCGAGCGCGCGACGTCGTCGAAAGCGAGCGTCGCACGCACGGAAGTGCGCGAGCATCCCGACGCGTTCTTTGCCTGTCTGCACTCGACCGATGTGGCGCACCCGATCTGGTGCACCTCGCTCGCTTCGTTGAAGCGCCACGCGCCCGAGGACACCGCGAAGATCGATGCCGCGGTGGGCAAGGGCGCCGCCGCCTGGGCGAGCGCGCGCAATGACGTGCTCACCGGTGCGGATGTTCGCGGTCGGCTCGCCGGCGTCGACCTCGGCTGCACGGGCAAGGGCTCGTCGATCACGCTCGAGTCGAGCGATCTCACCGGCGTGCTGTCGAGCGCGACGACGCGCGATTGCACGGGTGTGACGGAGCCCTCGCTCGGCAGCGGGCTCGGCGGCCTCGACGTGAACCAGGGCGATGCGTGGGACATGACGGTCGACTACTTCGACGCGCTCACCGCATGCAAGAAAGCCCGGCGCGCATCGGCGGGTCGCAGCATGCGACCGAGTCGCGGCTCGCTGGTGAACTGCGGGCTCGCGAGTGATTGCGACGGCACGGGCAAGGCCGACAACGTTGGCACCGAGAAGCCGAAGGAGACCTCGATCAAGACCGCGATCGGCAAGGTGTGGGAGAAGATCGAGCGTGCGGTCGGTGGCGATGGCGGCGAAGATCCGCCGGTCAACGATGCGGTCGGCGTGCGCGGTTACTGCTTCGCCGACAGTCCGTGTGGTGCAGGGTCGTGCGAGGCCGAAGCGAGCGCGCACGCGTTGCAGCGCGAGCTCCAGGACGACAAGACCCAGACGTGCGATCCCGCAGCGATGCCGACTCCCGACGGAGCGAGCACATGTCTCGTGGCGAAGCCCGCGTCGACGTGGACGCAAGTCGATCGCCAGACCGCGTTCACTCGCGTATGCGAGCTACGACAGCGCGTCGCCAGCACCACCGACGCAGGCACGATGCGTTGTCTTGCACCGCCGCCGGTCGCTGCGCGTGATCTGGATGCCTGCCGATCCAACGTCGGCATGTGCACGCCCGAGCAAGGTGGGCCGCGCGCGCGTCGGTGATCAGCGACCGCTCACCAACACCGCCGGTTGTGCGCGATCTGCAGGCAGATCCACCACGACCGGCGCGTTGTTGGGCTCGTAGTCGAGCGTGCAGTTGCTCGCGTTGACGTAGAGCGTGCCGCCGATGCGCTGCGTGCCGTAGGCCTCGTGGATGTGGCCGAACACGTGCAGGCGCGGGCGCACGCGGGTGAGCGCGGCGAGCAGCTCTTCGCAGCCGACGTCTTCACCGACGACGGTGCGATCGAGGATGCCTTGCGGAGGCCCATGCGTGACGAGCACGTCGATGCCCGCGGGGATCATCGCCCACTTCTCGCGCAACGCTTCACCGCGCGGGAGGTTGAACGCCCAGTCGTAGAACCACGGCTGCCACGGCGAGCCCCAGATCGTGACGCCTTCGATCTCGCGTCCGGTGTCGCAGAGATAGGCGTCGTCGAACAGATCCGCGCCGAGCCCCGGATCT
>DASZPU010000362.1:0-2507 GCA_035550195.1 Nannocystaceae bacterium | reverse complement strand
GGTGACGCTGGCCGACGGAGCACGCGGCGGCGGACCGATCACCGTGCGTTCGACCGGGACATAGCCCGCGGGGCGACCGTCGATCGCCGCGATCGCAGCGCGATGGAACGAGGCCGACGCCGCCGGCGACGGATCGTCGGGCACGCGACCGTTGTCGAGCGAGTCGCCTGCGCCCTGCAGCCCGAGTATGTTCGCCACCGCGGTGGCGCGACCATCGACCGCGCGCGTGAGCTCGTACTCCAGCGCGCGCATCGACGGCGGACGCAGCTGGGGTGCGCGCGAGAGACAGCGCGCGATCACGTCGGCGAGCGGCTCGGGCACCTCGGGTCGATACGCGGTGGCGCGCGACGCCTCGCGGGCGCCCTTCTGCATCAGCACGTCGATCGCGTTGCGCCCCTCGAACGGCAGGCGCCCCGTCACCATCTCGAAGAGGATGCAGCCGATCGCGTACACGTCGGACGCGACGGTGGCGTCGAGCCCTGCGCCCTGCTCGGGCGCCATGTAGTCGGGCGAGCCCATCACCAGCCCCGGCGACGTCTGCGAGGCGTCGGCGTTGACGTGCTTGCAGATGCCGAAGTCGAGCACCTTCACGAAATCGGGATCCTTGCCGCGCGCGGTGAGGATCACGTTCTCCGATTTCAGATCGCGATGGATGATGCCGACCTCGTGCGCAGCCGCGAGCGCGCGACAGATCTGCCGCGCGATGTGGACGGCGCGTCGGATCGCGAGCGGCCCCTGCAGCTTGATCGCCGCCGCGAGGTGCTGGCCCTCGAGCAGCTCCATCACGAAGTAGACGTCGCCCTCGTCGGTGGTGCCGATGTCGAGCACGTCGATGATGTTGGGATGCCCGGTCTGCGTGGCCGCCCGCGCTTCGCGTTGGAAGCGGGTGATGATGTCGGCGTCGCGGGTATAGATGTTGTGCAGCACCTTCAGCGCGAAGGGCTTGCCCAGCGCGAGGTGGGTGACACGGAAGACCGCACCCATGCCGCCGATGCCGAGCAGCGCGTCGACGCGGTAGCGCTGCGCGACCACGCGACCGACCCAGCCCTGCGCCGACTCGCGCAGCGACTTCGCGGTGGGCTGCTCGGTCGGGCGTGCGCCGGGCAGGTCGAGCTCGACGATGTCCGACTCGCCGAGCGGAATGGTGGAATGGCCACGCCGCGGCTGGCCACCGCCTTCGAGCGCGATGACGTCGCTGATGCTGATCGCCTCGCTCTTCTCCTGCGAGCCGCGGCTGCGCAGCTCGCTGAAGTCCTGCTGCGCGAGCTGGGCGTAGTCGCGGGCCTCGATCTTGTACTCGCGCGCGAAGATATCGCGCATGAACTCGCTGATGCGATCGACGTCGCAGGTGGGATAGTCACGCGCGAGGATCTCGGAGAGCGCGGCACGGAACTCGCCGGCGGTCTGGTAGCGCCGCGCGGGATCGGAGACGAGCGCGGCGAGAATGACGTCGTCGAGCCCCGTGGGAATTCCCGGCACGAGCTCCGACGGCGCGCGCACGATCGGATTGCGCACGGCTGCGAGCGCCTCTTGGTGCGTGCGATTGTTCGAAGGAAAGAGCTGGCGCCCGGTGAGCAGCTCCCACAGCACGATGCCGCACGCGTAGATGTCGGTGCGACGATCGGCGGGCAAGCCCTTGGCCTGCTCGGGCGACAGATACGAGTAGCGCCCGAACACGACGCCGGGGCTGGTCATCTCGCGCTTGATCGCACTCTTCGCGAGCCCGAAGTCGGTCAGCTTGATCTCGCCGCGATAGCCCATCAAGAGATTCGGCGGCGAGATGTCGCGGTGCACGAGATCGAGGCCCATCGCGTCGTGCACGTAGTCGAGGCCGCGCAGCACCTCGCGGATGACGAAGATCGCGACGTCGACCGGGATGCGGCGATGCAGCTGCGCGCAGCGGTTCCACACCGCGCGCAGATCCTTGCCCTCCACGAGCTCCATCGCGAGGTAGTACTCGTCGTTGACGCGGCCCGCGTCGAACACCTGCACGAGGTTGGCGTGGTTGAGTCGCACCACGACCTTCGCCTCGTCGAGGAAGCGACGATGCACGCCGGCGTCGTCGAGGTTGTGCAAGACCTTCTTGACGACGCACGGCTTCTCGAAGCCGCGATCACCGGACGCAGCGAGGAAGAGCTCGCCCATTCCGCCGCGAGCCATGGGACGGACGAGCACGTACTTTCCGAAGAGCTGGGGGAAGCCGTCGGATTGGACGCCCGACCCCGCCCGGGTCTGGCTCGGGACGCTCACGGGAAGCGGCATCATAGCAGGGCCGACGCTTCGCCGTCTTGCGGGGGCCCACCTTGGGTCAAGCCGGCGGCGGCAATTGGATCTCGATGCGAAGGGCGGCGGGCTCGGCCGAGCGCGCGCGCGGCTCGATCGTGATCGGGTGACGCGAGCCGCGACCGCCCTTGGGGCGCACGAGCAGCGTGTAATCGCCCGGCATCGCCCGTTCGGCGCGCACCTGGCCTTGCATGTCGGTACGCGCGCCGCGAAACGGACCGCCG
>DASZPU010000361.1:0-3108 GCA_035550195.1 Nannocystaceae bacterium | reverse complement strand
CGATCGGCATCGCGCCGATCACGATCGTGATCGCGTTGGTGCCGGGGTTCGGGGGCGTGTGCGCGTTCGTGCTGCAGCTGCTGTGGACCACCCACTGGATGGTCGTCGAAGCCTTCGACAGTGGTCGCACGCTCGCGCCCGGTGACGACGTCGAGTCCGCGGTCGCGCGCGAGCGATCGATGCGCGCGACGCCGTGGTTCGTGCGCGTCGTGAAGGAGATCGACGGCACGCCGTGGCGACAGCTGCTCACCCCGGTGCGCATGATCAACGAGATCAGCGAGACGCTGGTGCGCGACTGGAGCCCCGAGCTGCGCATCGTCGAACGCGAGCGCGCGCTCTCGGCGGGCTTCGGCGTGGGCGTGCTGATCCTGCTCGCGATCCCCGGCATCAATCTGTTGTTCCGGCCCGCGCTGGTGGTCGCGGCGACGAACCTGCGCGCACAGCTCGAACGGGCGTGAGCGCTACTCGAGCGCGAGCCAGCCGGTGCAGCGCGTCTCTCGACTGCTGCCGCGCACGCGCGCGAGGCTGCGCTTGAACACGGCATAGACCGCGAAGAAGCGCTCGACGCCGCGACGCTCGGCGAGCGTGAGCGCGACCGTGCTGCACACGAGCTTGGGATCTTCCACACCGCCGTCGAGAAAGCCCATCACGCCGCGCACCGTCGCGAGCGCGGTATGCCCACGCGCGAGCCGGGGCCCGAGCACGAGCGCATCGAGCGGGTCGCCGTCGGGCGCCACGATCTCCACGATGCTTCCGTAGTTGTACGGGCACGGCAGCGGCGACACGAAGTCGACCCGTCCGTCGAGCTTGCGCTTCACGAAGCTCCAGCGCGGCACCTCGATCACCACGCGCTGCATCGCTCCGAGCTCGGCGACCGTCGCGAATCGCACCGCAGCGATGATACCATCGCCGCCATGGACGTCGCCCGCGTGCTGATGCTCGACTCCGCACCCGATGTCCACGACGCGCGCGCCGATGGCCTCGTCGTCGCGGCACAGCAGCGCGCAGAGAACGTCGACGATGGTGTGCTGGCCGCGTTGGTGGACGAGCCGCGACTTGCCGAGTCCGCCGCCGCGCTCGCAATCTACGTGCTCGAAGCGACCGGCGTGCCCACGACGGAGCTCCCGGCGGACGCGCCCGGCATCGTGATGGATGTCGCGCTCGTCGCCCTCGCCGCGGATCGTCGACCGAGCCTGCTCTTCACCGGCGCGCCGGGCGACTCGCTGAGCGACGGTCGACTCGGGCTCGCTGCGCGCGGCGAGTGGAGCAGCGCCGGCCTCGGCCTCGTCGGCTTCATCGCCGCGCTCCGCGATGCGCTCGCGCAGTTCCCCGGCTGGCCCGCGGGCTGTAGCGCGTTCTCCGGTGCGCTCGGCAACACGCTCGAAGGTGTCGCGCAGGATCGTCGACTCGGTGCGCTCGGCCCCACGGTCGCAGTGCGCGACGCGGCGGAGGTCGCCGGCGTCGACATGGTCGCGCTCGCATCCGCGATCGTGCTCGGCGATCGCACGACGATGCTGCATCCCACCGAGAGCGAGCTCGCGTGTCGGCTCGGCTCTGCGGTGGTCGGCCGTGCACGCGACGTGCTCGCGTTCGCGGGCGGCGAAGGCCCGCTGCGCCCCGAAGAGCTGGTCGCGCGCCGCTTCGCCGTGCCCACCGACGTGATTCGCTTGTCGCGTCCCGACGTCGAGCGCTGCCTGCGAGCGATCTTCGCGATGGAGCTGCTCGACTTCGTCGATCTCTTGTGCAGCCTCGATGCCCGCGAGCCGTTGCGCAAGACGTTGGCGCGCACCGTACACGGCATGCTGCAGCTCGCGGGCGGCGTCGATCGACTCGCGCTGGCCGACGTACAAAAGGATGCGATCATGTCGGAGCTGCGTGCAGTCGCGAAGCTCGATGGGCGCATCACGTCGGACGAGCGCGCCTTGTTGCGTGGCATGGATGCGCACCTGCATGCGTTCGGCGACCTGCTCGCGCGCGTCGAAGAGGATCGTGTGCTCGACTTCGAGGAGTTCCGTCAGCTCCGGTCGACGCGCCAGCTCATCCTCGACGATCTCCTGCGCATCGCACTGGCCGACGACGTGATCACCGACGACGAGCGGAGCCTCTTGGTCCGGGTGCTCGAGCTGCTGCCGACCCTGCGCCCCGACGCGCGCTGACGACGTTCGGGCAAGTCCACGTAACGCCGCCCCCGGCTCCCTCCGTCTGGTCCGCGGGCCTGGCCAACCGGTGCGATTTTCTTCGCATTCTCTGGTTGACCGACTGGCCAGTCAGCGCTACACCCATCCAGACCGGTCGGCCGGTCGCCGCCTCGCGAGGACGCATCCACATGCCACGCTTCCACCTCCGCTCCGTCGCTCTCGTCTCCCTCGGCCTCGTCGCATGCGCGAGCGATGACGATGCACCGGGCACCGCGGAAGCTGGCAGCGATCCCCGCATCACGTTCTACGACGATGCGTTGCCGGTGCTCAACGAGCACTGCGTCACGTGCCACACCGAAGGTGGGCTCGCGCCGTTCCGCCTCGACACCTACGAAGATGCGAAGGAGTGGAGCGCGGCGGTCGTGATGGCGACGCAAGAGCGCACGATGCCGCCGTTCGGTGTGAACAACGACGGCAGCTGCAACAAGTTCCAGCACGCGCGCTGGTTGGAAGATGAAGAGATCGCGACGCTCGCGGCGTGGGTCGACGATGGCCTCGAAGAAGGTGAAGAGCCCGCGACGCCGCTGCAGCCCCCCATGCCGCCGGTGCTCACCGGTGCGGGCATCGAAGAGGTCTACACGCCCGAGTACACGCCGGTGCCGCAGACCGAGCCGGGCGGCGAGTACGAGGACTACCAGTGCTTCTTGATCCCGCTGCACGCGGATCACGATCGCTTCATCACCGCGTTCGAGGTCGAGCCGGGCAACGATCGCATCGTGCACCACGTGCTCGGCTTCAAGGTGAATCCCACGGTGTTCGACAACGGCGCGACGATGCAGGCGCTCGACGATGCGAGCCCCGATCAGATCGGCTGGGATTGCACGGGTGCGGCCGGCGACAACGTGTTCGTCGAGAGCGTGCCGGTCACGTGGGCACCGGGCACCGGCGCCGTGGAGTTTCCCACCGGCAC
>DASZPU010000360.1:0-8346 GCA_035550195.1 Nannocystaceae bacterium | reverse complement strand
GGGGCCGTGGAGGCAACTGGGTGGGGCGGGCGGCGGCCCGCAGCCGACCTTACCGGAGCTCCGCCATGCCGCACTTCGAAAAGCACTTCACCGTCGAGCAGGCCAACGCGCTCGTGCCCGAGCTCGCGCAGCGCATGAAGCTCGTGCTGCAGCTGCACGTGCATCTGCGCACGATGTGCCGCGCACTGCTGCGTGAGGGCGTGCGCGTGACACCGGAGTCGCTCGCGAGCGGTGAGCAACCCGACGTCGCGGGCGCCGCACGATTGCGCGTGCAACATGCCCGCGGATTGTTCGAGACGGTGAAGGAAGCGATCGCCGGCATCGAAGCACTCGGTGCGGTGGTGAAAGACGTCGAGCAGGGGCTCGTCGATCTCCCGAGCTGGCTCGACGGCGCGCAGGAAGTGCTGCTGTGCTGGAAGGTCGGTGAGCCCAGCATCGAGTGGTACCACGACACCGACGCGGGCTTCGCCGGCCGCCAACGCATCGCCGGCCGCACCTTCCTCGCATCGCGCGGCTGATCACTCGTCGCTGGACCGCTCGCGGGTCGGCGTGCATGATGGCCAGATGCGCTGGGTTGGAATCGCGTTGTTGGTGTCGGCGTGTGGGCCGACGGTCGCGGGCGGCAGCGGCGAGAGCGGTGGCAGCGGTACGGGGCGCACCAGCGCAACGACGTCCGGCACGACGAGCCCGCCGCCCTACGACGCCGGCGACGTCGCGATCGATCTCGGTACGCGCGATCCGGACAGCAGCACGTCGAGCAGCTCGACCGGCGACGACGACGGCGGTGGTTGTTTCGTCGGGCCGTTGCCGGATGTCGGCGACCAGCTCGAGAACTGCGTGCAACCCGAACCGACCGAGCAGGCGGCGAGTTGCGGCGACGGTGTGCTCACGCCGGGTGAGCTCTGCTATCGCGGCGCGGTGTCGCGTTGTTGGTCGGATGGCGGCTACACCGGGATGCTGCTCGCCGACTTCGGTCACGGCCCAGCGGTCGGATACGTCCGGGAGAGCGGCCACGAGCTGTGGCTGTTGCCCGCGACGATCGGCGGGATGTTGGGTGGTCCCTGCGTCGTGGATCTCGGGGACGGCGGGCTCGACTACGTGCACGGCATCGGAGCGATCGAGCTCGACGACGATGGCGACGACGATCTCGTGGTGTCGCTCTCCGACAATCGCAACGCGGTGCTCGCGGCGTATCGCAACGATGGCGCCGCCGAGTTCGCGCTCGCCGCGATCTCGGATGCACCACGGTTGGCGTTCGCGCGGCCGGCCGAAACGAACGGGGTGCCTCCGCTCGACGTGATCGCGCTCGCCGAGTACTCGACCGAGCTGTGGTTTCTCGCGCTCGCATCCGACGGCGCGGCGACGCTCGTCAAGTCGGTGACGATGCGCGGCGACTACCTCGACATCGTCATGCACTCGATCGCGGACGTCGACGGCGACGGCCTCGCCGACGTCGCGCTGCTCGCGTACGAGTGGAAGGCCAACGAGAGCGAGATCCTGCTCGTGCTCGGCGCCTCCGCCGACGGCACGGCGCCGACCAGCATCCTCGTCGGCGCGGGGCCGACCGTGGGCACGCCGACGCTCGGTCGTTTCGACGACGACGCCACGGTCGACCTCGTGTACGCGCTCGACGACGAGCTGGTGTTCCGGGCCGGCCTCGGCGACGGGACGTTCGGCCCCGAGGTGATGACCGGCTTCCTCATCGACACGTTCGGCGTCGACGCGATCGATCTCGACGGTGACGGGCGCGCCGAGCTCATCGGCCACGGCGAGCTGGTGTCGTTCGCAGCGGATGGCATGCCGCTCGAGCACGTGAGCTTCGATCCCGGCCAGCTCAACTATGCGATGCGCCAGGTCGAAGCCGCGGAGCTCAACGGCGACGGTCTCCTCGACCTCGTGTTCCTGACCGACGGCGGGCAGAAGTACCCGTCGCTGCACTTGGTGCTGTCGAATCCTTGATCACTCGTCGACGACGGCGAGGAACATGTCGCTCAGCTGCTGATGGCCCGTCGGGTTCGGGTGGATGCAGGTGAGATCGAACCAAGTCTCGGTGCCGGGGCCGCGGTAGCAGGGCGCCGTGGGATCGTCGGCGTTGAAGCCGTGGCCGCAGAACGCTTCGAGCATGAAGATCATGTCGGAGCCGGTCTCGACCGCGATCTCCATGTATTGCTCGTTCGCCCAGATCACCATCTCGGCGAGCTCGTCGGGCGCGGGGATCGGTTGATCGAAGCCCGCGAGGCCGGACACGTCGCACGCCATCACGTCGCCGGTGCCGTCGGTGAACTCGTAGAGGTTGCCGAAGACGACGAACGAGCCGTTGGGGAAGTTGGTGGGATCCTTGAGCCACTGCACCGCTTCGCGGTTGAGCTGCACGGCGTCCATGATCGACGCCCACAGCATCTCCATCGGTACGCCGTCGATCGCATCCTGCGTGAGCGATGAGATGTCGTTGCCGCCCATCGTCATGACCACGAGCGTGCGCAAGCCTCGGGTCTCCTCCGGGAAGCAATCGGCGATCTGCGGGCCGGGTGCGAGCAGATCATCGGTACGCGCGCCCCACTTCGCACAGCTGGAGAACGCACCGCTGTCGCGCGCGATCGAGACGCCGTTGAACAGATCGACGAGCTGCCACAAGAGCTCGGAGTTGCCACCCTCGCCGAACTGCAGCATGAACTCGCCGGCGAGCGCATCGGCGAGCTTGCTGCGATAGATGTCGCCGGGCAACGTCGGCGGCGTGCCGACGGTGACGGAATCCCCGAGGAAGACGACCCGCTCGATCCCTGCAATGTCCTGGTGATTGGTGCCCAGACAGTGACTGCCGATGGTCGGCATGAACTGGTCGTAGTCGGGCCCGAGATTCGGATCGTTGACGAAGTCATCGCCAAAACACTGCTCGAAGATCCCGGTCTCTCCGCCGTCGTCCGACGATCCGCCCGACGAAGACTCCCCCCCGGACGATGCGTTATCGCCCGAAGAGCCGGAATCGTCCACCGCCGTCGTGGACGTAGTCGTAGACGTAGTCGTAGTCGTAGTCGTGGACGTGGTCGTGGTCGTGGACGTCCCGTCGCCCGTCGAAGACTCGGACGACCCCGAAGCCCCCACAGCATCCCCTCCACACCCCGCAACCAAGATCGCGATCGCAACCCGCCGCATACCACCAGCCTATCAGGGCGTCGCCCCGACCCGCGCCGCGATGACTTCACTCGTGCGTGTGATGATCCACGCAGGCGCCCCGACCTCGAGCAACCGCCGACGCGCGACACGTGCCAGCTCGAGCGCCCGCGGATCCGCAGGATCACGCGCATGCAGAGCGACCGCGAGCATCGCCTGTGCGCGCGCACTCTCACCCGGCAGGTCGGGAACCTCTTCGCTCGGACCGTGATCACCACCCATCGCCGCGATCGCCCGCTCGGCGAGCTCGATGGCCCGCTGCGCGTCACCCTGCGCCACCGCGACGCCGGCGAGCCCGACCAATGCCGGCGCCAACGCGCGATGCGACGCGCCGTAGCGCCGTTCGAGCACCGCCTTCGCACGCTCGAGCTCCCGGGTCGCGATCGGCAGCTCGTTGCGATCGAACGCCATCGTGCCGAGCGCGAGCCAGATCTCCGCGAGCCCGAGATGGTCCGCACCGAGCTCGCGCTCGAGCTCGGCGGCCGCCTGCTCGAGATCCACGCGCGCACCTGCAGCATCGCCGGCCAGCCATGCGATCACGCCGCGCCGCGCACGATAGCGGGCGAGCTCCGGATGTCCCTCGCCGAGCACGGCGGCCGCGGTTGCGAACGCAGTCGCGATGCCGTCGCGCGCGGTGGGCATCCGCGTGCGCGCCTGGGTCACCGCGAGGTCGGCGAGCGCGTCCGCGGTGTCGAGATCGTCGGGGCCACGCGCCGCGTCGAGCAGCTCGCGCGCACGCTCGAGCTCGACCAACGCATCGGCGTGGCGATCGAAGCGCGCATGCACACGCCCACGCAGATGCGCGAGGCGACCGCGAACGAGCGGCTCGTCGATGCGGTCCGCGAGCGCACCCGCATGCTCGGCCCACGTGAGCGCCTTGTTGCTCTGCAGCTGCGAGATCCCCAGCACCGCGACCAGCTCGCGCGCCGCTTCGCAGGCGAGCTCGTCGCGGTGGGCCGCGATCGCGCGGAAGTAGCCCTGCGCGAGGTGACGTTCGGCGGATGCATCGTCCCCCGCGTGCGCATCGACGCGCCCGAGCAACACGCGGGTCTCCGCTTGCGCAGCGAGGTGGCGATCCTGCGCGGTGACCAACAGCTGCTCGGCCGACTCGCGCGCGGCCTGGAGCGCCCCCGAATCGATCGACGCATGCACGCGCGCGAGCCCGCGATCCAGGCGGCGCTGCACGTCGGGATCGTCGTCGCCGCCGACGCTGTGCTGCAGCACCTGCGGCTCACCGCAGCGCGCCGGATCGGGCAGCTCGCGCGCCGCGGTGATCGCCGTGCGCAACGCGGGCGCGTCGGGCTCGGCCCAGCGCTCGAGCAGCGCCTCGAGATGATCGAGCCCGCGGGCAAGACACGCATCGATCGCCGCGCGTGCGGCCGGCTCGAGCGGATCGCTGGCGTCGCAGGCATCGCGCTGGGTCGCGACGTGACGCTCGCTCCACGCGTCGACGAGCCCGGCGACGTGCTCGACGTTCGCGCGCGCCCACGGTGGCCCGCTCGCGAACGCATCGGCGATCGATCGCTTGCGCGCGTCGTTCCACAGCTCGCCGAGCCGCACGCCGTCGTCGCCGCACTGCTCTTCGTGACCGCGAGCGAGTCGCACTGCGATCAAGCCGACGACCAGCACGAGTCCGACCGATACGCCGAGCACCGGACGCCACAGCTGTCGCGGCCGCTGCTCGAGCGCGTCCAGCAACGCATCGAGGCTCGGCCAACGCTCCGCGGGGTTGCGCGCGAGCCCGCGTTGGATCGCCGCACCGATGCGCGACGGCACCTTCGATCCGGTCGGCGGCGGCACGATGCGTCCGCTCAACACCGCGGCCGCGCGCTCGAGCGGCGAATCACCGGCGAACGGATGCTGCAGATACAGCGCTTCGTAGAGCGCGACGCAGAACGCGAACTGATCCGCGGCTTGTCCCGCGACGCCGCCCGTGTGCAGCTCCGCGGCCATGTACGCCGGCGTGCCCGCTTGGCGATCGCGACCCGCGAGCTCGCTGCCGGCCGAGGCCGCGAGCCCGAAGTCGACGATGCGCACGCGTCCGCGCGCATCGACGAGTGCATTCTGCGGCTTGAAGTCGCGGTGCACGATGCCCGCGGCGTGCACCGCCGCGAGCCCACGCCCGGCCTGCGCGTAGGTGCCGAGCACGCGCTCCCAGCCCGGACGCAAGCGCGTCTGCCAGCGCGCGAGCGTCTCGCCGTCGATGAAGTCCATCGCGAGGAAGACGCGACCGTCGTGCTCGCCGACGTCGTGGATCGAGATGATGTTGGGATGATCGAGTCGCGCGAGCGCCTTCGCTTCGCGGAGCAAGAGCGCGCGGCGATCGTCGTCGGCCTTGCCTTCGCCGGGATGCAGCAGCTTCACCGCGAGGCGGCGATCGAGCTCGGGATCCCACGCCGCGTACACCGAGCCGGTCGCGCCGGAGCCGATCGCCCGCAGCACGAGGTAGCGACCGATGCTGTCGCCACGCGCGGGGTTCTTGCGCAGTGGGCGTACGGCTGGCTGCTCGCGCGCAGGATCGTAGGGGCCGGGTGTATCGGCGCCGGAGAGCGTGTCATCGCCCTGCACGCACCGCCTCCTCCGGCACGCCGAACGACGCGGCGAGCGGAACGCGATGGTCGAGCAAGAGCGCGCGCTCGATCGCGTCGGGCAAGACGACGCGCTGGCGCATGCGCGCGGCACTCTCCGCGAAGCTGCTGGGATTGGGCGCGACGCGTGACTGGTAGTGCGCGGCCGCGCCGGGATCTTCGCGCATGTCGAACGACCACTGCTCGAGCGCGCCACCGCTGCCGGGGATCGTGGTGTGGACTGACGACGCCGTCGCGCGCAGCGACTTCGCGATCGCCATCATGATCAGCGCATCGTCATTCGCGTCGACCTCCGCGATCGTGCTGTCGACGACGACGCTGCCGGGCGCGAGCGCAGCGCGACCGAGCTGGCTCCCGATCACCACCGCGCGATCGATCTTCGTCGCGGCGCCGATCCACGTGTCCACGATCACGCTGTCGGTGACGCTGCCGTCGTCGGGCACCTTCGCATGCACACCGATCACGCGGTTGCCGAAGCGATCGGGGACCACCGCATCGATCGCCGCGAGTCGGCGCGCGAGCTCGCCATCCACGCCGGGGTCGGCGAGCGCGGCGAAGCTCTGGCGCGCCTTGGCGAGCTGGCCCATGTCGCCCCACCACGCGCCCGCGCCGAAATCGATCACCGCGATCGACAGCGGTGCACCGCGTAGATCCTCGACGCGCTTGCGCACCGCGGACACGCGTGCGCGGAAGTCCGGTCGCTCGCGCACCAGTGCTTGCAGCCCCGCGTCGCGCGCGAGCTCGGCAGCCCACGCCTCGTCGTCGTGGGTGAGCGACTCGAACAACCACCCATCGACGTCGAGCGCACCACTGCAACCACCGAGCTCGGCGGCGAGCGCATCGACGAGCGGCCAGCTCAGCGCAGGCGAGCCGATGTGCACCAGCGCCCGCGCATGCGTGCCGGCCTGCGCGAGCCGAGCGCGCAGCTCGTCGGCGGGGCGGCGGCGCAGCTGCACGAGCAAGCGATCGCGCGCGTCGCAGAGCAACCACTCTTTGTTGCGCGCGAGATCCTCGGTGATGGGCGCTGCGATGCCGAAGCGCACGGCGTCCACGGTGCGCAGCTCGAGCTGCAGCTTCTCCAGCGCGACCGCGGGCAGCTGCGGCTCGTCGCCCCACTTCCACGCGATGCCGGTGAAGCCCATGCGTGCAAGCTCGCGGGCGACGAGCGTCCACGTCCACAGCGACGCGGAGCCGGCGTCCAACCACGCCGCATCGCGATCGGGGCGCACCGGCATCGGCACGAACGGCTTGATGCCGTGCAGGCGCTGCGTGAGTGGCGACAGGCGCGTGCCCTGACCGGGCAACATGATGCCGACCGCGACGCCGTCGCGCGCGGGCTTGGGCCAGGCCGCGATCGCATCGAGCGCGCCGAGCAGCTGTCCGCGTCGCGTGGTCTCCTCGTGCACGAACACGCGTGTGTCGCCCGACTTGCGGAACAGCTCGCGCGCGCGCGCACGCACGCGTTCGCCGACGACCTCGCCGTCGCCACCGTTCGCGATCACCACGACGTCGCGCGGTCCGAGGTCCGCGGCGACGGTCTCGCGCAGTCGCTTCAGTGAACGCGTGCACGCACCGAGCCGGGTCGGGCGATCGCAGACGTGCGCGCGCAAGAGCGCCGCGTCGCCATCGATGCCGTGCGCGCGCCACGACGGCCACGTCGCGGGCACCAGCGCGCTGCGCCCGGGGCCGAGCCATACTTCGCGCCCCGACGGACCGACGATCGCGAGCGTGCCGCTCAGCGCATGCACGAGCTGCGCGCGTCCACCCGCGAGCTCGAGCCCCTCGGCGTCGATGGGCAGCCGTGCGAACGCGAACACACCGTTGTCGATCGCGCAGGGCTCGTCGCCGTGCGCGACCACCAACGTGTCGCGATCGGTGGCGGCGAGCGAGGTCTCTGCGAGCGCGGCGTCGATGTCGAGCGCGCGCACCGGCAGTCGCCCGTGATCCCACGCGCGCAACGTGGGTCCGGCGAGCCGGATCTCCAGCGCGAGCACGCGCTTGCGCGCACGATTGCCGAGTGCGTGCAAGGTCGCGCTGGCGATGCCGGTGCGCGGATGCGGCACGCAGTTGTGCACGATGTCGCCGGGGCGCACCTCGATCTCGTGCATCGCTGCGAGCAAACGCGTCGACGCCGTGCGCACGCCGGCGAGCGCGTGCGCGACCGGCTTGGTGCGAAGGGCGAGCGCGGCGGGGAGCTCGTCGTCGTCGCCGAGCAGCCAACCGGAGATCGCGGCTGCGAGCGCAGCATCGTCGCCGACGAACATCGCGATCTCGCGCTGCAGCACCTGCGCGATCGCGAGATCCTGTGCGAGCACGGCCGGATCGACGTCGTGCGCGAGCCCGAGCTGCAGCGTCGCGCCGGGATCCGCTTCGATCACGACGTAGGCCTCGGGATGCCCGGCGGGATGGGCCTGCACCGACAGCATGCCGGCCACGTCGAGCAGCTTGGGCAGGAGCGGGAGCTCGTGGCCGCGCTCGAGCACGCGCGCCTCACCGACGATCTCGGGGCACGCGTGCAACAACGTCGACAGCGGCAACGTGCCGCCGTCGGGCAACGCGATCATCGTCGGCCACGCGCGCGACTCGG
>DASZPU010000359.1:0-10276 GCA_035550195.1 Nannocystaceae bacterium | reverse complement strand
GGCCTCGCGCACCGGCCTCTCCGCCAAGCTCATGCAGCTCGTGCACCTGCGTGCGAGTCAGATCAACGGATGCGGCGTGTGCGTCGACATGCACGCGCGCGAGCTGACGCAGCTCGGCGAGACACCGGTGCGCCTGGCCGCGTGCGCTGCGTGGCGCGACACGCCGTTCTTCACGGAGGCCGAGCGCGCCGCGCTCGCGCTCACCGAGGAAGCCACGCGCATCGCCGATCGCGGCGAGGTGAGCGACGCGGTGTGGAACGAAGCCGCGAAGCACTACGACGAAGAGCAGCTCGCGGCGCTCGTCCTCAACATCGCGCAGATCAACCTGTGGAACCGGCTCAACGTGATGGTGCGCGCGGTCGCACTCGGTCGCGCGTTCACGCCCGAAGACATGAAGGCCGCCGGTTGATCACTTGCGGGTCGGCACGCGGCGATCGGTGGTGCGCACGACTCCCTCGGGGCGCCAACCACCGCGCGGCCGCAGCTCGAACGCGCCGAAGCGCAGATCGAAGCTCAGCTCGGCGAACACCCACGGTGCGCGCGCGTTCGCGGAGAAGCCCCAGCGTCGCGTGCCGCCGCGGATGAACGCGCCGCCGCCGAGACGGTAGCGCCACTTCGAGGGGTTGTTGAAGGCGTCGTCGGCGTCGGGCCGCGCGGGATCGCGGGTGCGCGCTCGCACGGCGCCGATCTCGAAGCCGGCGGACAGCCACGCGTGCGAGAACGCGAACGCAGCGAGCAACCAGTGTGCGTCGCGTTGGAACGACAGCGTGGCCGCGTCGACGTCCTTGACCGGCGGCGGATATAGCGAGCGATCGTAGACCGCACCGAGCTCCAACCATCGCCAGCGATAGAACGCGAGCGCGATGCGAGGAGCGAAGCGTGGTCGCGATTGCTTCGGCAGCCAGTGCGTGGTGACGCCGATCGTCAGGTGATCGAAGAGACCGAGCGCGAGCCCGAGGCGATAGCGGTGCGGATACCCGCCTGCGAACGCCAGCTCGATGACACCGTGATCGAGGAAGCGTGCGCTCGGTGCGACGTCGCGGGTGAGGTAGCGGCGTAGCTTCGGCGCGCGCGGCTTCGGCTCCGGCACCGACGCAGCCTCGACCGGAGCTTTCTCCGTCGGAGAATTCTCCGGAGCTGCGCTCGCGGTCGTGGAGAGCGCCGCGATCGCGATGGCGAGCGATGCGAGCATCGAAGCGCGATGAGAGTCGCGACGAGGGTGAGGAAAGTCAATGCGTTGCGTACGGTTGTCGGTGCTCGCAGCTGCGCGGCGGCTCGACTACGCTACGCAGGTTCGCTGGAGGACAGATGCCCGCAAAGACGCTCTCTCGTTCGATCTACATCGTCGCCGCCAAGCGCACCCCGTTCGGCACATTCGGCGGCAAGCTCAAGGACCTCTCGGCGATCGAGCTCGGCGTGCACGCAGCGAAGGCTGCGCTCGCGGCCGGCAACGTGCCCGCGGATGCCGTCGATCACGTGGTGTTCGGCAACGTGTCGCAGACCTCCGCCGACGCGCTCTACATGGCGCGCCACATCGGGCTCAAGGCCGGCGTGCCGATCCCGGTGCCTGCGCTCACCGTGAATCGTCTGTGCGGCTCGGGCTTCCAAGCGATCGTCAGCGGCGCGCACGAGATGCTCGCCGGTGACGCGGAGATCGTGCTCGTCGGTGGCACCGAGAACATGAGCCAAGCGCCCTACGCGACGCGCGGCATCCGTTGGGGCACGAAGTTCGGCACCGATCCGAAGCTCGAGGACACGCTGTGGTCGTCGCTGTTCGATCCGCACGCGGGTTGTGCGATGGCGGTCACCGCCGAGAACCTCGCGGAGAAGCACGGCATCACGCGGCAGCAGTGCGACGAGTACGGCTTGCGCAGTCAGCAAGCGTGGGGCGCCGCGCAGAAGGCCGGTCGCTTCGCCGCCGAGCTCGCGGCGATCGAGCTCAAGGGTCGCAAGGGTCCCGAGACGTTCGACACCGACGAGCATCCCCGCGCCGAGGTCACGCTCGAAGGCATGGCCAAGCTTCCGCCCGTCTTCAAGAAGGACGGCGTGGTCACGGCCGGCAACGCGTCGGGCATCTGCGACGGCGCCGGTGCGCTGATCCTCGCCACCGAAGAAGCAGTGAAGCGTCACTCGCTCACGCCGCTCGCACGCGTCGTGCAGTGGCACACCACCGGCGTCGAGCCGACGATCATGGGCATCGGTCCGGTGCCGGCGATCCGCGGCGCGCTCGAGCGCGCGGGGCTGTCGATCGACAACGTCGATCTCTTCGAGATCAACGAGGCCTTCGCGCCGCAGTACCTCGCGTGCGAGAAGGAGCTCGGCCTGCCGCGCGACAAGACCAACGTCGACGGCGGTGCGATCGCGCTCGGCCATCCGCTCGCCGCATCGGGTGCACGCATCACCGCGCACCTCGTGCACGAGCTGCGTCGCCGCGGCGGCAAGCATGCGGTCGGCTCCGCGTGCATCGGCGGCGGCCAAGGCATCGCGGTCGTGCTCGAGAACGTGTGATGAGCAGCGACGCGCTCGTCTACGACTGGAACGCGCGCAACCGGCTGGGCCCGCTCAGCCCGTTGCGCACACGCAAGCTCTCCTTCTTCGACGAGACCTTGCGCGACGGCATCCAGTCGCCGAGCGTGCGCGACCCGGGCATCGCGGACAAGCAGGAGATCCTGCGGCTCACCGCGAGCCTGGGCATCGATGCGGTCGATCTGGGCCTGCCCGGCGCAGGCGCGCGCGCGGTCGCAGACGTCACCGCGCTCGTCGAGTTCGCCGAGCGCGAGAAGCTCGGCATCGAGTACGCCTGTGCCGCGCGCACGCACGCGGCCGACATCGATGCGGTCGCCGAGATCGCGCAGAAGACCGGCAAGTCGATCACGGTCTATGCGTTCCTGGGCTCGAGCCCGATTCGTCTGTACGCCGAGGGCTGGACGGTGGAGCTCCTGCTCGAGCGCACGATCATGGCCGCCGATCGCTGTCGCGAGCACGGCTTGCCGATGGCGTTCGTCACCGAAGACACCACGCGCACGCCACCTGCGATCCTCGATCGATTGTTCCGCGCGGCGGTCGATCACGGGGTCGCACGGCTGTGCTTGTGCGACACCGTCGGGCACGCCACGCCCGAGGGCGTCGCGGATCTGATCGGCTTCACGCGCCTGCTGCTCGAGTCGATCGGCGCGCACGCGGTCGGCATCGACTGGCACGGCCACAACGATCGCGGGCTCGGCACGATCAACAACCTGCGCGCCATCCAAGCCGGCGCCGATCGTGTGCACGGCACGGCGCTCGGCGTCGGCGAGCGCGTCGGCAACGCGGCGCTCGATCAGACGCTGATGAACCTCGACCTGCTCGGCGAGCTCGGTGATCGCGATCTCACCAACCTCGTGCCGTGGTGTCGCAAGGTCGCCGACGCGCTCGGCGTCACGATCCCGCCGCAGTATCCGCTGGTCGGCGACGACGCGTTCCGCACCGCGACCGGCGTGCACGCAGCCGCGGTGATCAAGGCGATCAAGAAGGGCGATGTCGAGCTCGTCGATCGCATCTACTCCGGCGTGCCCGCGAGTCGCTTCGGCAAGCAGCAGTCGATCGAGATCGGCTTCATGTCGGGCGAGAGCAACGTCGTCTTCTGGCTGCAGCAGCGCGGCATCGAGCCCGACGACGCGCTCGTGAAGCACATCTTCGCGCTCGCGAAGCGCACCGATCACATCCTGTCCGACGCCGAGATCCACGCCGCGATCGCCGAGCACCGCGGCGAAGCGGCGAAGTAGGCCCTGCGGGCCTGATCGCGCTCACGCACGCGCGACGAAGTACTCGGGGTGCGCGTCGATGAACGCACCGAGCTGCTCGGGCACGGTTCGCGCAGCGGCGAGGAACCGTGCGTCGAGCTCGGGCACCCGTGAGCGATCGCGATACGCGACGAATCCGTCGATCCCGCCGAGCGCGAGCGCGGCGTCGAAGGCCTCCTCCTCGGCTTGCCATCGCACCAGCGCCTCGTCGACGAGCGCACCGGCTTCGTCGAGCCCGAGCGTGCGCAGTGCGTCCGCGCCGGCACCGACGATCGCAGCGCGATCGCCCACCGTCGCATTCCATAGCAACTGCGCGAGGCCGCCGTTCATCGCGTGATGCTGCACGTAGGCTGCGGCGTAGCCCATCCGATACGCGGGGGAGACACGCGTCAGTGCGCCGAGGATCTCGTCGCCGTCGAGGACGTCGCCGTGCGCGAGCATGTGAACGAGCGGCGCTTCGATCGACGACACGAACGGACGCCGGATCGTCGCTTCGTGCTTGCTGCGCGTGAGTGCGACCTTGATGGCGTGCTTCCAGGCCTCGAAGGGCCGCGCGTGATCCTCCGCGCGCACGACGGGCGCGTCCGTCGACAGCTCGGGATCGCCGTAGGTCACCACCACACTGGCGAGCTCGGTCGCACCCCACTCGAGCTCGGACGATGCGTGAAGGGACATCGACCACTGACGACCCATGCTCGTCAACGCCGGGTTCACCACGCGAAACGAAACATCGCCGTCACCCCATGCTTCGTAGTCGCCGCGTTGCGCGGCGGGTGTCGATTGGTGGACGGTCCAGGCCGCATCGAGCGGCGCATCGTCGTCGCCGAGGAACAACACGAAGAGACTGCCCTTGCCGTCGGCGAGCTGGATCACGGCGCTCAGGCCTTCGCGAGGAGATCTTTCAGGCGCGCCATGATGTGGCCCACCGCGGCCTCGCCCTTCACGCCGCCTTCGATCTTCGCATCGGTGCCGCGACCGTCGCCGCCCGGCACTGCGAAGCGCGGGATCAGCTTGCCGCCGTAGTTCGCTTCGACGAGTCGCGGCGAGTGCACGTCGGCATCGAACTCGAGGAAGCGAACGTTGGCGAGCTCGGCGTCGAGCTTGCCGGCCTCGACCGCTTCGTGGAAGCGCTGACACGGCTCGCACCACGCGGCACCGACGTACACGAGCAAGCGGCGTTGCTCGGCGTCGGCCTTCGCCTTCGCTCCGCGCACGACTTCGTCGACCGCACGCTCGTCGGTCGGGACCGCGACGAACTCGGGCTTCGCCGACGCGACGTCGCTCGTTGCGCGCTCGCGCGCGGCGGGCTGGTCACCGTCGTAGGGCGCGCCGACGCATCCGCCGAGCAACGCCACGAGCATGTAGAGCGAGCGAGTCCGATCCATCACGGCGAGCGCGATGCTAACAGCCTCGCGACCGCGAAGCGCCCTTCACAGTGCGTCGCCGCAGCGCGCGGAGTTGTTACGTCGCAGCCCGAATTCCCGCGATTGCGCGCGCCTACGGCCAGCGCCGTGCACGCCCGTGATCGCCTCGTGAAGCGCCGTTGCGCCAGCCCCACCCAGCCCCATGTTGAGCGAACAAATGAAGGGCTCCTGGAAACTCGGTCGGTTCGCAGGCGTCGACGCCTACGTCCACTGGTCGTTCGCGTTGCTCATCGCGTGGGCCGCTTGGTCCGCGTGGTCCGGTGCGGGCACGTTGCTCGCGGTCGCGCTCGGCGTCGCGTTCTTGCTCGCAGTGTTCGGCTCGGTGCTGCTGCACGAGCTCGGCCACGCACTCGTCGCGCGTCGCTATGGCGTGCGCACGCAACACATCGTGCTCACGCCCATCGGCGGCATCGCGAGCCTCGAGCGCATGCCGGCCGCACCGCGTGCCGAGCTCGCGATCGCACTGGCCGGTCCCGCCGTGAACCTCGTCATCGCAGCCGGTCTCGCACTCCTCGGTGCGATGGGCTTCAGCCTCGGCTTCGGCCTGCTCGGCGCGCTCATGTGGGCGAACGTCACGCTCGCGCTCTTCAACCTCATCCCCGCGTTCCCGATGGACGGCGGTCGTGCACTGCGAGCGTTCCTCGCGACGCGCATGGGCAAGAAGAACGCCACCGGCATTGCGGTGAGCCTCGGCAAAGCCGTCGCGATCGCGATGGGTCTCATCGGCTTCTTCACCAACCCGATGCTCGTGCTCGTCGCGGTCTTCGTGTGGTTCGCGGGCTCGGCCGAGGCGCGACAGGTCGGGTACGACGAGCGTCAGTCATGGGTCTCGCCCTACGACGGCGGCGCGTTCTGGGATGATCGCGAAGACCTCTACGCGCGCCGTCGCCCGCCCGCGGTGATGCTCGTCAACGGTCGCCTCTACTATCGCTAGCTCGTTCGTTCGTCCGCCGCGGCCCGGCTCCAGCATCCCTCCGCTGGACCGGGCCGCGCCTTTTTCGATCTGCTAGTGTCTTCGTTCAGGATGAACGCGCGGAGCAAACGATTGTCGCGCATCGGCACCGTGCTCGCGGTGCTGATGCTGGTGTTCTTCCTCGCGGTGCCGCTGTTGTCGGGCCTGCTCGTGAAGCTCGTGCCCGACTCGGTGCTCGACAAAGCCGGCGCGCAGATCATCGACTCCGCGCGCGCCGACAAGCCCTACTGCACCGATGCCGACGGCACGAAGGCACTCGACGCGCTCGTCGATCGCCTCGCGACCGCATCGGGCAGCGACATTCGCTTCCGCGTCTACGTGGTCGGCGACGACGAGGTGCTCAATGCATTCGCCGCCGCGGGCGGTCATGTCGTCATCTATCGTCGCATCATCGAAGAGGCGAAGGACCCCGACGAGCTCGCCGGCGTGCTCGCGCACGAGATGTCGCACGAGCTCGCCGGTCATCCGAACAAAGCACTGGTCGAAGCGATGGGCTACGGCGTGTTCTCGTTGCTCACGCCCGGCGGTGGCGACATCGGCTCGCAGGTCGCCGCCACCATCGTCACGTCGGTGCACAGCCGCGACGACGAGCTCGAGGCCGATCGCCGCGGCGTCGAGCTGCTCAACTCCGCGGGCATCGACAGCCGCGGGCTCGCGCGCTTCTTCGACACGATGAAGGAGAAGGGCAACGACATTCCCGGCGCGCTCGAGTTCATCTCGTCGCATCCGACCGGCGAACGCCGCCAAGCCGCGGTGAAGGACATCGAGAAGGCCGGCGCGCCCGCGCTGGATCCCGCAGCCTGGGCGGCGTTGCGCGGCGTCTGCAAGAGCACGAGCAGCACTGCTGCTCCGGTCGGCTCCTAGCCGTCGCGCGTCGGCTGCAGGTGTCGATCGAACCAGTCGAGAAAGCGCTGCACGAAGTCGAGCTGGTGCGCGCGCTCGGACAACCCGTGGCCTTCACGGGGATAGAACACGAGCTCGGTCGGTGCGCCCGCGTGCTTGAGCGCGCGGTAGAGCTCCTTCGCTTGCTCCGGCGGCACGCGGCTGTCGTCGAGCCCGTGCACGAGCAACGTCGCGGTCTTGCTGCCCTTGATGTGGGCCATCGGTGATCGCTTCCACACCAGCTCGGGATCGTCGTACGGCCACATGTTCCAGTGCACGAGCGAGTTCTCGTGCTCGATCTCCGTGGTGCCGGTGAACGACATCCAATTCGTGATCGCGGCGCCGACCATCGCGGCCTTGAAGCGCTTGCTGTGCATCGTCGCGGCGAGGCCGGAGAAGTAGCCGCCATAGCTCCACCCGCCCATGCCCACGCGATCGCCGTCGACGATGCCCTTGCCGACGAGATCGTCGATGCCCACCAGCACGTCGTCGAGTTCGCGACCGCCGAGATCGTTGTGATCGGCCTTGCCGAACGCGACGCCGCGCCCCGAGCTGCCGCGATAGTTGGGCTCGAGCACGACATAACCGCGAGCTGCGAACAATTGCGCGGGATAGCCGGCGCGCGTGTTCCAACCCGCGAGCGAGATGCCTTCGGGTCCACCGTGCGGCAGCACCACGAGCGGATAGCGACGACCCTTCGCGTAGCCGACCGGCAGCGTGAGCACGCCGGCGATCTCGAGCCCGTCGGACGCCTTCCACCGCACCACGCTCTGCGCACCGAGCCGCTTGCGCGCGAGCTCGGGGTTGTTGAACGTGCGCCGCCGCAGCGCACCGCGTGTGAGCACGAAGACTTCGCTGGGATGCTCCGCCGTGTCGCCGGCGCACACGAGTGTCTTGCCGTCGTCGGTGACGTCGATGCCGTGGCACACCGGTCCGCGATCGACCACGCGCGTGCGCTTGCCGTCGGGCAGCGACAGTCGCAGAAGCGACGTGCGCGTGTCCTCGTTCGCGAGCATCAACAAGCGATTCGCACCGGTGAAGCGCAATCGCTGACCGGTACCTTGGTAGTCGAGCGTGAGCGGCTTCGCGGTGCCGCCGCTGCTCGCGACGCTGAACACGACGCCCGCGGTGGGGTCGTGCAGATCGGCCGCACCGAGGAACGCGATCGTCGAGCCATCCGGCGACCACGCGATGTCGCCGAGCTTGCCTTCGTGCTCGCACAGCTTCTTCGGCGTCTGCGGCTCGCTCGCGACGTCGACGCGATAGACGTTGCCGTACATCATCGTGCCGTCGACGTCCGCGCGCGTGCCACCGATCACGGCGATCGCATCGCCTTTCGGCGACGGCTCGAGCTGCTCGACGTGGAAGTCGCGCGGCACCAACGCTCGCGTCTTGCCGCTGTCGAGCTCGAGCAGATGCAGCGTGCGCGGCGTGCCCTCGACATCGCCGAGCTTCCAGTCGCGCCCGGCGTCACGATCCTCGCGCTCCTTCGCATCGAGCTCGCGATCCGCGGTGAACGCGATGCGCTTGCCGTCGACGAACGCGAAGCTGCGCACGCTGGTGCCGTGATCGGTGAGCTTCTCGGGCTCGCCACCATCGGCGGCGATGCGAAACAGCTGGGTCTTGCCGTCGCCTTCGCGCTTGCCGAGATACACGATCGACTGTCCATCCGGCGCCCACTCCGGCGCGCCGGCACTGCCGGGTTCGCGCGTGTACTGGCGCGGCGCACCACCCGTCGTGTCGACGACGAAGAGCACGCGATACATGCCGCCGGGCTTGTCGCCGACCTTGCGGGGCGTCCGCAGCACATACGCGATGCGCTTGCCGTCGGGGCTGATCGCGACGTCACCCACCGCGCGCAGATCGACGATGTCTTCGATCGTCAGCAGCTCGTCGCGTGCGGGCGCCGACACTCGCGACTGCGGCGGCTTCGCGATCGCTTGACGACCGGCAGCGGCAGCGCATCCCCACAGTGTGACCGAGAGCGCGAACGTGAACAGCAGCCTCATGGGGTCGACCCTACCCAAAACCTCGTCGGGTTGCCTTCGCATGCGATGCGACCGATCCTGTCGGCGACTGGGAGGCCTTTCGATGCGCGCGCACGACCGCTGCTTCGCCGCTCTTTGCCTGCTCGCGCTCGCATGTGGATCGGGCGGTGAGACCTCCGGCTCGGATACGACGGGCGGCGACACGCCGACGTCGAGCGCGGGGCCGTCCACGAGCAACCCGTCGACCTCCGCGGGATCGACCGCGAGCACCACGACCGCTGCAGACGTGACCACCGCGGATGCGAGCAGCGGCGACGCCGAGTCCTCGCCGACGAGCGCAGACGAATCGAGCTCCGCGTCGTCGGGCACCACCGGTGAAGAAGGCCGCGACTACGGCAGCGATCGCACGCAGTTCTTCGGCGACCCGCGCTGCGACGTGCCCGATCTGCTCTTGTGCGACTCGTTCGAGGACGGCGCGCTCGACACGGACGTATGGCAACCCAACGGAGACGTCTCGATCGACAGCGCGAAAGGTGCACGCGGATCGGGCTCGCTGCACGTGCACGCGGAGCAGAACGGTTGGTCGGCGGTGCACGAGACCGTCACGTTCCCCGCGCCGAACAACACCTACTTCGGGCGCATGTTCGTGTGGATCGACGCGGTACCGATCGCACCCGATTGGTCGCACTGGACGCTCGTCGGTGCCGCGGGCTCGGGCGACAGCAGCGAGATCCGCGTCGGCGGACAGTTCAACCCCTTCGCGGGCATGAACCTGTTCGGCATCGGCACCGACGGTGGCCCCACCGGCGACTGGACCAACCTCGACGACGATCCGCCGGGCGCACCGATGGCGGTCGTCGTGCAGGACTGGGTGTGCATCGAGTGGATGCACGACGGTGCGAACGACGAGACGCGCTTCTGGTGGGATGCGGTCGAGCATCCTTCGCTCGCGACCACGCCCGACGTCGAGCACGGCGGCATCCCGGATGCCCAGTACGTGATGCCGGAGTTCGAGTCGGTGTGGGTCGGTTGGTGGCTGTACCAGGGCGGGCCCACGCCGGATCACTACGACGTGTGGATCGACGAGGTCGCCATCGACGCGATCCGCATCGGCTGCATCTACTGATGGACGAGCGCGCGCGCTGGAACGGTTGTCGCTGGCGCGCGGACGATCGCGGCGGTTGCTACGAGAGTTGGTTCGTGCGGGGCAACGCGCCTGATCGCGCG
>DASZPU010000358.1:0-2535 GCA_035550195.1 Nannocystaceae bacterium | reverse complement strand
CCACCGGCATCGGCGAACAGCGAAGCACCCGCGACGTTGATGGCGGCGGCGCGATCGGATCGCGAGCTCGCCGATCCGATCCGCGGCGGGCCGAGCATGGTGCGGATGAAGACCGCATCGTCGCGCGCGGGCTTCGACGCGAAGATCGCCGCGTATGCGCCGGGCGATCGCCGCGAGCTCGCCGCGGTCGCGCGCGAGCTCTTCCGTGCGAGCGGCGATTTCATCGCGCTGCATCTCGTCACCGGCACACAGGCGCTCGGCGTCGTGTGGCCGCACCTCGACGATCCCGCGCTCGCGCTGCGCTGGCACTGGCAGGCGATGCTCGCCGCCGCGCTCACGATTCCTCCGAGCGACCCCGTGCGTGACGACGCACCTCCCGACTGGGCCACCTTGCGCGCGCGTGCGATCGCGAGCGACGACGATCACGACGTGAAGCTGGTCGATGCGTGCACGCAGGAAGACGACGGCAAGGGCGACGCGGCCTGGCGTCACGCCGCCGCGGTGCGACTGCGGCTGGCCTAGATCGCCTTGCGCAGCTCGAGCACGGCGGCGAGCGCTTCGTCGCAGGTCGGGCGAATCTGCTGCGGCGGGAGCACGAAGCCGCTGCCACCTTTCGGTCGCAGCTCGATCGTGAACGACACCGCGTTGCCCTCGCCGTGCACCCAGTCGGACATCGTGCCGGCGGCCGGGTAGAGCTGCGCGCCCGCCTTGATGGTGTAGCGCTGTCCGTGCTGGGCGTAGATCGCCGACGCGAGCTTGTCACCGATCGCGGCGTAGCGATCGCGTTCCTTCGCCGGTGCGGCGGTGTAGCTCCACGGATGCAGCAACAGCTGCCCGTACGCGTGGAAGTCGATGTGCACGGCGATCGACTCGCGCTTCACGAGGTCGCGCAGCGCCTGGGTCTCGGGCTCGGAGAAGGCATACGGCCCGCGATAGATCTGCGAGCGTCGCTCGCCGCTCGAGCCCGCACCTCCGAACGCGACGCCGAAGTTGCGGTTGAGATCGACGCCGTGTCCCTCGCGCCGGTTCTTCCGCCAGTAACGATCGCTGCTCCACGAGTACTGGTAGCCGTCGGGATTCACCACCGGGACGACCCACAGCTCGGTGGTGGCGAGGAGCTCGCGCAGCTTCGGATCCGAGGTGACGCGATCGGCGATGCAGATCGGCACCATCGCGGCGATCCACTCGCGCGCATGCTGGGCGCCGTTGACGAGCATCGGCACCGCATCGGGCTGCTGTCCGCCGATGCGCAGCGCGAGGATCGGACGGCCTTCGACGCTGCCACCGATCACCGAGAGCTGCACGAGCTCGGGGTGCTCGGCCGCGAGCAGCTCGAGCCGCGCCTGGATCGCGGTGAAGTCGTGGTACTCGGCGAACCAGTCGCCCGGACGCTGCGCGTCGAACGATGCGATGCGCGTGCGCTCGGCTGCGGCGACCTCGTCGATGTCGTCGACCAGCAGCTCCCACTCGATGTGGGCGTCCTCGACCGCCGCGAGCCCTTCGCGATCGAGCACGACGTCGATCGCGAGCTCCTCGGGATCGACGTGCTCGCTCCACTCGTCGATCGCGATCATGCGTACGGCCGCGAGCTCGACCTCGGTCTTCGCGTGGACGCGCACGGCACTCCTGCGCTCGTTCTCCTCCGTCGGCTCGTGTGGCGCCCGGCCGGTCGCGATCGCGAGCGCGGCGATGCCGGCGAGCGCGAGCAGGGCCGCGCGGGTGTGATCACGGGCGGCGCGGAGCAGGGCGATCGAGCGCAGGCGAGGGCGGTCCACGATCCGAGCCTAGCAGGCGCGATGATGCGGCGCATGCCCGACAACGCCGCGCTCGCCCGCGCCTGGCTCGACGCCTTCAATGCCCATGACGTCACCGCTCTCGTCGCGCTCTACGCCGACGACTGCACCCACACGTCGCCGAAGATCCGCACGCTGCATCCGGAGACCGGCGGCAAGATCGTCGGCAAGGCCGCGCTGACGAAGTGGTGGGCGGACGCGATCGAGCGGCTGCCGCAGCTACGCTACGAAGCCACCGCGATCGTGGCCGACGATCGACGCGTGATCATCGAGTACACGCGCCACGTGCCCCACGAAGCCCCGCTGCCGGTGTCGGAGAGCTTCGATGTCGAGCACGGCCGCATCGTCGCGTCGCGCGTCTATCACGGTTGAGCTCGCGTCAGCCCTCCGGGTCGATCACCACGTCGTTGATCGAGCGCACGTTCATTCCGCCGGGATAGCCGTACGACCGATTCTCCGTGAACACGCTGGTCGCGGGCGAGCCCCAGCCCCACACCCACAGCCCGAACGGTCCGTCGCTCTCGATCACATGGCGCCCCGTCGAGCACGCGCCGACGGGTTGGTAGTCGCCGGTCATCATCGACACGCGCGTCCACTCGTAGTCGCCGACCGGCTGCCAGCCGTCGACGATGCCGAGGCAATCGAGCTCGACGTCGGCGAAGGCGCCCTGCTCGCGCGCACGCACGAGCACGATGCTGCCCTCGGGATACGAGGGATCCATGAAGAACACGTAGCCTTCGAG
>DASZPU010000357.1:0-4868 GCA_035550195.1 Nannocystaceae bacterium | reverse complement strand
GTATTCACGCGCATGCATAACGTCGCCCTCGGCGACCATGGCGGCGTTGCTCAGCGCTCGCAGTACGCTCGGTACAGCTTCGGCTTCGCGTCTTGCCCTGGTCGCCGATGACAACGTTCTGCATACACGTGAATACGGGGTCGGGCTCCTAGCGCTCCGGCAGCGGCACGCGTTCTTTCGTGTCGCCCGGCACCGTCCCGAACAAGCCGTGCTTCCAGTCGTGCTTCGCACGCTCGATGCGTGCGGGGTCGCTGGTCACATAGTTCCACCACATGTGGCGCGGTCCGTCGAGCTGCGCGCCACCGACGATCATCGCGCGTACTCCGGTGCGCGCGATGATCGTCGCTTTTCCGGGCGGCAGCACGACGAGCGTGCCCACCTCGATCGCAGCATCGCCGAGCGCGAGCGTGCCCTCGGCGACGTAGACCGCGCGCTGCTCGTGCTCGTCGTCGAGCTCGAGTGACGCGCCCTGCTCGAGTCGTGCGTCGACGTACAGCGTCGGCACGAGCACGCGCACCGGCGAGCGCTCGCCGAATGCAGTGCCCGCGATGACCACGAGCCGCGCGCCGGGTCGATCGATCACCGGCAGTGTCGCGCCGGGATGATGATCGAAGCTCGGCGCATCTTCTTCGTGCGCGCGCGGCAACGCGACCCAGCTCTGGATGCCGTGCACCGTCGCACCGGCGGCCCGCGCCTCGGGACCGCTGCGCTCGGAGTGCGCGATGCCGCGGCCCGCGACCATCCAGTTGACGTCGCCCGGGCGGATCGGTTGCTGCGATCCCAGCGTGTCGCGATGCACGAGCTCGCCCTCGAAGAGATACGTGACGGTCGCGAGCCCGATGTGGGGATGCGGCGGCACGTCGACGCCGTCGCCGGGTGCGAGCGTCGCGGGGCCCATGTGATCGAGGAACACGAACGGCCCGACGCTGCGCGATCCGATGGCTGGCAGCACGCGGCGCACCGCGAGGCCGGCGACATCGCGCGCGCGGGCATGCACGAAGACGGGGTCCACCATTTCGACAGAGCGTACCGCTCCCGCGGGGCGCTATCCGCGATGGATCGCAGATGCGCTTGGATTCGCGCAACGATTCCGCCGAGCGGTGGCCAATACCTCGCGTGTCGGACCGTCGGGGGATCTTCGCAATCGTCGTGCTCGCGGCTGCATGCGGCGACGGGCCGCACAGTGTCGGGCAGTTCTTCGGCACCGACAGCGCGGGCACGAGCGGCGCGCAGGGCTCGAGTGAAGCGGGCAGCACCGCGGCGACGAGCGCTGCGACCGACGACTCGGGCGATGCCGCCGAGACGCTCGCGGACACCTCGGGCTTCAAGTTCGACACGCCCGACGGCATGACCGCGGCCGACGACGGACCGCCGGGTAGCGGCTGCGAGAAGGTCGACTTCCTCTTCGTGATCGACAACTCGATCTCGATGGGCGACGAGCAGCAGAACCTCGCCGCGAGCTTCCCGTCGTTCATCGCGACGATTCAGACCGACGTCGTCGACAACTATCACGTGATGGTGATCGACACCGATCCCGAGGACAAGTGGGACGAAGAGCTCACCGAGTGCTACTCGGGCGATTGCGACGGTGAAGCGCCCGACGAGCCGTGCGGTGTGCTCGAGCCGGAGTCGGGCTGGCCGTGCGGCATGCTGCCGACCCCCGACGAGTGCGACGGCACGCTCGGTGCCGGCATCGATCACGACGGCACCAACGATCGCAACGAATGCGGCATCGCCGGCGGCAAGCGCTGGTTCGACGCGGCGCAGCCCGACGGCGCCACCACGTTCGAGTGCATGGCCAACCTCTACGACGGCAACAACCCCGAGCTCCCGATGGGTGGCATGCTCGCGGCGTTGCAGCCCGGCCTCGTCGGCGCAGGTGGTTGCAACGACGGCTTCCTGCGCGACGACGCGGTGCTGGTCGTCACCTTCATCACCGACGAAGAGGACGACGTCGAATCGATGGGCGACCCCACGTCGTGGCACGACGATCTGCTCGCGCTCAAGGGCGGCAACGAGACGGCGATCGTGGTGCTCGGGCTGGTCGGCGACACCGGCTTGCCGGGCGCCGTGTGTCCGCCCGACAGCGTGCCCGGCAGCAACGGCGGCGAGTATTCGCCGAGACTGATCGCGTTCTCGGAGTCGTGGGGTACGCGCGGCCTCTGGGGCAGCGTGTGCTCGCCGGACTACGGGCCGTTCTTCGCAGAGGCGGTCGCGCTGGTCGACACCGCGTGCGACGAGTACGAGCCCGAAGGTTGAGCGCGCGTGATCGTCAGGCGAGCGGCGGGCGGCGATGCGCCCAGGGCATCGCTTCTTCGAGCTGCGCGCCGAGGCGCACGAGCGTGGCTTCGTCGCCGAAGCGCGTCATGAATTGCAGGCCGAGCGGGAGGCCGTCGTCGCTGGTGGCGAGCGGCAGCGACAGCCCCGGTTGACCGGTGAGGTTCGCGAGCTGCGTGTTGGGATACGCGCGCAGCTGCGGATCGTCGGTCATCATGTCGAGCGTGGTCTTCATCGTGAAGCGCGTGGGCAGGGCGATCGCGATGCGCGAGAGGATCTGCTGCACCGGCGGCAGCGCGAACTCGCCGATCTTCGCCGGCGGGCGACCGAGCGTCGAGGTGAGCAGCACGTCGTAGTCCTCGAAGAAGCGCGCGACCACGACGCCCTGCGCCATCATGAGCTGCTCGTGCGCCATGATCACGTCGCCGCGCAGCGATCGTCCGAGCGCGGCAGTGAGGCGCGTGAGCAGCTCGAGATCGTCGCTCGCGGCGCTACGACCCGCGATGCGCTCGGCCCACTGGATCTCCTGCGCGACGTTGGCCGCGACGAGCGACATCCATGCGCGCTTGAGCCCGTCGCGATCGATGTCGGGCACGTTCTCTTCGACGTGGTGACCGAGCGACGCGAGCTGGGTCGCGACGCGCTCGACCGCCGCGATGTTGTCGGGGTGGTTCTCGCGGCCGAAGAAGGTGCCGGTGTAGAACGCAATGCGCAGCTTGCCCGGGCCGCGCGCGAGCTCATCGACGTACGGCCGAGCCATCGGCGGCGCACAATGAGGATTGCCGAGCTCGGGGCCCTGCACGACGTCGAGCAACAACGCGGTGTCGCGCATCGATCGCGCGAGCACGTGCTGCACCACCATGCTCGACCACAGCCCGATGAAGCTCGGACCGTTGGGTGTGCGCGCGCGCGTGGGCTTGAGGCCGACGAGCCCGCAACACGCTGCGGGGATCCGGATCGATCCGCCGCCGTCGCCCGCACCACCGATCGGCACCATGCGTGATGCGACCGCAGCCCCGGAGCCGCCGCTGCTACCGCCGGTGGTGTGCTCGGTGTTCCACGGGTTGCGCGTGGGACCCCACAGCGCGGGCTCGGTGACGCCGATGATGCCGAGCTCGGGCGTGTTGCTCTTGCCGACCATCACGAGGCCGGCTCGCTTCCACCGCGTGACGATCTCGGCGTCCTCGGTGGGCACGAAGCGCTCGAGCAATCGACAGCCCGAGGTCGTGGGCACGCCGGCGTAGTCCGCCATCAGATCCTTGAGCACCATCGGCACGCCGCGCAGCGGGCCATCGGGCAGGCCGCGGGCGATCGCTTGCCGCGCCTCGTCGAACATCGGGCGCACGACTGCGTTCAGCCGCGGGTTCCTCGCCTCGATGCGCTCGATCGCCGCGTGCAGCAGCTCCGTGGGCGTGATCTCCCCGCGCCGCACCAGCTGCGCCAGCGCGGTGGCATCGAGCTCGTCGTATTCGCGCAGCGCCATGGCAAGGTGTGAGTAACACATTCGCGCGCTCTCCGCGGTCTGCGCTTGCTTCCCGGCATCGCGACCGGTATGACCCGCCGGCCCGATGGCTTCCCGCCGCAACGACGTCCGCAACGTCGCAATCATCGCTCACGTCGATCACGGCAAGACCACGCTGGTCGATGCGCTGCTCGAGCTCGCCGGCGCGTTCGAGCGCAGCGAGATCGGTCGCGAGCAAGCGATGGACTCCGGCGACCTCGAGCGTGAGCGCGGCATCACCATCACCAGCAAGCCCACCGCGCTCGTGTGGGGCGACGTTCGCATCAACATCGTCGACACGCCCGGCCACGCCGACTTCGGTGGCGAGGTGGAGCGCGTGCTCAACATGGTCGACGGCGTCGTGTTGCTCGTCGATGCCGTCGAAGGGCCGATGCCGCAGACGCGCTTCGTCACCGAGAAGGCGGTCAAGCGCGGGCTGCCGGTCTTGTTGATGGTGAACAAGATCGATCGCGCCGCTGCGTCGCCGCACAAGGCCGTCGATCTCACCTTCGATCTGTTGGTCGCGCTCGGTGCGTCCGAAGAGCAGCTCGACTTCCCGGTGCTGTTCGGCAGCGGGCGCGAGCGTTACGCGATGAAGGATCCCGCCGACGAGCGCGGCAGCATCGGGCAAGTGCTCGACATGATCGTCGAGCGCGTGCCTCCGCCCGAGGTCGACATCGAGGCCCCGCCCGCGATGTGGGTGTCGACGCTGCACCACGACAGCTACATGGGCTTCCTCGCGATCGGCCGCGTGTCGGGTGGTCGCTTCGTGGTCGGGCAACGCGTCGCGCTGATGCGCCCCGCACCCGCGGATGCGCCCGCCGAAGAGAAGGCGAAGTGCGAGGAGATCTTCCGGGTCACGAAGGTGCTCGGGTTCTCCGGACTGCGTCGCTTCGAGCTGCCCGAGGCGGCGGCCGGTGACATCGTCGCGATCGCGGGCATGGAGTCGCTGCAGGTCGGCGACACGCTGACCGCGGAGCAGCCCGATCTGCGCACGGTGTTCCCCGCGCTCACCGTCGATCCGCCGACCTTGTCGATCCGCATGCGCACCAACGACGGGCCGTTCGCGGGCCTCGAGGGCCAGTGGGTC
>DASZPU010000356.1:0-4632 GCA_035550195.1 Nannocystaceae bacterium | reverse complement strand
GATGGTGGTGAGCAGCTTGTTGTGCGGCGCGTCGACGTCGTTCTTCGGATCGTCCTGCGCGGTGACCTTGATGTACTGCCCGGTCTTGAAGTAGCCGCCGCAGCTCCCGAACATGACGTACGGCATGTCCATGAAGTTGTGCTCCTTGCCGTGGGAGAGGTTGTTCATCCACACCACGCTGCAGTTGTCGAGCACGGTGCCGCTGCCCTCGCTGTAGCTCTCGAGCTGATCGAGCAGGTAGGCGAGCTGCGTCGCGTACCAGATGTCGATGGCCGCGAGCATGTCTTCGTAGCCGTCGACCGCACCACCCGAGCAGTCGTCGGCGGTGTTGCCGTGCGACAGCTTGTGGTGGTTGTACTGGTGCTGCATGCCGTCCCACGTGAAGATCGGGCCGCCGGCCTCCGAGCCCCACATGATCGTCGCGGCATGATTCGCGCCGCACGCCATCGCGAGCGCGATGATGTCCATCTGCATCATGCCGACGGTCTTGTACATCTCGTCGGAGTCGAACCCTTGGCCGTCGACCGCCTGGATCTCCATCGCACGCGCGTCGGGCAGCGTGCAGGGGATCAGCCCGGCCTCGCCCATGTCGGTCTCGAGATCGCGGATCGCGGTGAGGTGCTTGTCGAGCTTGTCGCGATCCGCCGTCGAGAGGTTGATCGACTTCAGCCGCGTGAAGTCCTGCTCGACGAGATCGAGCACGCTCTCGCGTCGCGCCGTGAGTCGCATGAGCGCGGCCTCGTCGAGGTTCGACAGGCCCATCAAGTCCTGGTACGCGAGCCACGGGTTGTTCTCGCCGACCGCGGGCTGGTTCGCGCCGAGGTAGCTGACCACGCCGTTGGTGCCTTCGTAGCGGTAGCCGACGTGCAGGTTGAGCGCCGGACGACCACCATCGTTGAGCGAGCTCGCGATGTACTGATCGAGCGAGATGCCCTGTGCGAACAAGGTGCCGGAGTCGAGCTGCTGCGCGGTGAGGCGATGGCCCGCACCCTTGACGTGATCGCAGCCCGCGACCGGATCGAAGCCGAAGCCGCGCGGCACCGTGTGGATGCCGCGGGGGATCAGCATCTTGCCGACGTGTCCCGCGAGCGGCTCGAGTGCGGTGCCGGTGAGGCCCCCGGCCGCCAGCGCGCCGTACGGCGAGGTCGGGAAGAAGCGATCCATCTGCACGCCGTTGCAGCCGCAGAACGCGACGAAGCGCTTCGGTGCAGTCGACGTACCGCCCGCGCGAGCGCGACGCGGCATGAGCGACTCGAGCACCGGCAAGCCGACGGCGAGGCCACCGGCACCACGGAGGAAGTTGCGACGAAGCATGGTTACTCGACCTCCTGCGCCGCGCGGTAGCGGAAGCTCACCGTCTGGGTCAGCGCCACCAACAGCTCCTGCACGTCGTAGTCCGCATCGAGGAGCGCCGTGTCGATGCCTTCGAGCGTGCACAGATCGCCTTGGCCCTCGACGCGTGCGCTGGCGTAGCGGAACCACTGTTTGAGGTAGCAGCGTTTCGCGGCGGGCAGCTCCGCGAGCTGACCGATCATGTCGACCGCGTTGGTGTACGTGATGGTCGCGCCGTCGGGCTCGGTGAAGCTCGCGGCCGGGTCGACGTTCTCGCCGTTGTCGACCGTGCGAATCGCACCGACCGCGTCGTAGCCCTCGAACGAGAAGCCCGGCGCGTTGATCTGATCGTGGCAGGGCGCGCACGAGTCGGGCGACGTGTGCAGCTCCGTGCGCTCGCGCGTGGTGTTGATGTCGTCACCCGCGGGCGGGAGGTTGGTGTCGATGCCCGGTGGTGGATCGGGGATGTCGACGCAGAGCACCTGGCGCTGCACGAACACGCCGCGGAGGATCGGCGAGGTCTCGACCAGCGCCGAGTTCACCGCGAGGAAACCAGGCTGCGTGAGGAAGCCGGAGCGCTCGGTCGGATCGAGCTCGACCTGCTGCAGCGTGTCGCCGAAGCTGCCGTCGAGCCCGTAGATCGCCGCGAGCTTCGCGTCGACGAAGCTCGTGCGCGACGTCATCAGATCCGCGTAGGTGCCTTGCTGATCGAGGATCGTCGCGCGGAAGAACTCCATCGTCTCCGCGGCCATCGATGCCGGCGCGGTGGAGTCGTACTCCGGGAACACCATCGGATCCTTCTGGATGTTCGGATAGCGATCGGTGTGCAGCCACTGCGCGTGGAAATCCTGCACGGGATCGGCGGCGCGGGGATCGGCCAGCAAGCGCCGCGCATGCTCTTCGATGCCGGCGGGATCGTCGAGCTCGCCCGCCTCCGCGGCCGCGAGCAGCGCGTCGTCGGGCGTCGAGTTCCACATCATGTAGGAAAGCCGCGAAGCGATCTCGTAGCCGGTGAGCGCGACGATCTGCGCATCGGCGGGCGGCGAGCTCAGCTCGACGCGATAAAGGAAGCTGGGCGACTGCAGGAAGCCTTCGACCGTGAGCGCGATGCCTTGCTCGAAGTCGGTGCCGCTCTCGTACTTGCCGGCGCCGTTCTGGTAGATCGCGAAGAACGCGTCGCGCTCTTCGTCGAGCAGCGCGCGACGGAACGCGCGGCGACCGAACGTGTCGATGAAGGTGCGCGCGCAGCCGTCGGGATCGGGACCGGGATCGCAGCCGACCAAGCCCGCGAGTCGCGGCGGATCGGCGAGCAACGTCGACGCGATGTCCTCGGCGGCGCGTCGATAGTCGCGCGCGAGTCGATCGGTGACGGTGAGGTTGTCGGCGTTGTTGCTGAAGCCCTTGACCGACGTGTCGCCGAGGAACGAGTCGCTCGGGTCGTCGTCGACGCCCAGCAGGTCGCGCACGGTGTTGTCGTACTGCCCGTGGGTGAGCCGCACGAAGTGGGTGAGCTGGCCGGGGAGCGTCTCTTCTTCGCAGAAGGGATCGACCGCACCGTCGTCGCTCGCTCCGTCGTCGCCACCGTCGCTGGCAGACCCGGATGCAGAGCCCGAGGCGCCATTGCCCAGGCCTTGGTAGCAACCCGGTGCCGCGACGACGAGCGCGACTACCAACGAGTGGGGGGATACTCGTAGCCTGCGCATGACCTCAGCAAGATACGGATGGCCACCCGAAGGGGTGAGACAAAACGCAGCCGATCGCACGCGCAGGCCGTTTCGACGCAGCGTTCGGGATCGCACCGTCGCTTTGGTGGGCGCGGCCACAGCTTCGACGTCCACGTCGTGTGCTGCCGACCTCGATCGTGTCCTCGCCAGACCTCAGCGACGTGCGATCTCGATCCTCACACGAAGAGTCGCACCGCGATCACGACCTCGACGAGGCCGGCGAAGCCCTGCACGTCGTGGCCCGTGATGGTCGCGATGCGCTGTAGGCGATGTCGCACCGTGTTGGTGTGAACGCCCAGCGCATCCGCCGTGCGGCTGTAGTGACAGTCGTGTGCGACGAAGGACGCGAGGGTGTCGAGCAGCTCCTGCTCGCTGCGCAGCGCGGCGATCCACGGCGGACGACGGCGTCGTGTGATCGCATCCGCGGCGCCGAGCAGCTCGTCGAGCAGCGACACGTCGGAGAGCACGCGGATCGGGCGGTTGCGATCGGTGTGCATCAACGCGCGCGCGGCCTCTTCATGGCTGCGCGGCACTGCGGCGAGGTGCTCGCACGGCAGGCCGATGCCGGCACGGATGTCGAGCTCGGCTGCACGTGCAGCCACGCGCAGCGCCGATGCGATCGTGTCGCGGCGATCGGAGCCGTCGCTCTCGACGATGCCGACCACCCGACCATGACGCGGCGCGGCGAGCCCGACACCTTGCTGGTTGGTGAGCGCGCGCGACAGCAACGACGCAAATGCCGGCAAGCGATCGACCGAGTCGTCGACGAGCTCGACCACCACCACCTGTGCACCGCGATGCGACGAGAGTCCGAAGGCGGCGATGCGGGTCGCGACCTCTTCGTCGGTCGACGGCACTCCGAGCAGCAAGCGCTCGACCAGCTCGAGGTGCGCGCTGCTGGTCGCCACCATCGCGCGCTCGCGCTCGCTGCTGAACGCGGCGACGGCTTCGGACGAGATCGCCTCGAAGTAGCGCAGCGCGAGCTCGGCGAGCTCGACCACGAGCTCACGTTCGGCACTCGCGTGCGCGGCCGCGTCGACGACCGCTTCCCACGTGACGCGATAGCCGATGCGATACGCGTGCAACAGCGCCGGCAACGGGTTGAGCTGGCGCGCGCGTTGACCCGCGAGCTCGCGCACGAAGGCGAGCTCGCTGCTGCTCGGCACACGACCTTCGCGGAGGCTCTTCACCACGGTCTCCGCGTGCGTACGACAGTGCGCCGCGACTTCGGTGAGCCGCGTACGGTCGACGATCTCGGTGTAGAACGGCACTTCGTCGCGGGTGCGCGACTGGATCTGCTCGGCGAGGCGCGCGAGATCGATCCGATCGATCACTTCAGCCCGTGCGCGCGCGGAAACCGACGACGGCGGGTCCATGGACGGATGGATCCTACGCAGGCGGTGGCCGCACGGCGACGGGCTCGCGCGTCGTTCATCCCAAAGTTGATTGGACGAACGCACATTCGGGGTCGGCGCCATCGGTGAACCGGCACAACGGCGCTGCCGATACGGTGATGGCGTGGACGTCGTGGGCAGATGGTGCGGCTGGATCGCCGCCGCGTGGATGGTCGGGTGCT
>DASZPU010000355.1:0-4910 GCA_035550195.1 Nannocystaceae bacterium | reverse complement strand
ATCCGCGGAGTCCGACGACGACGGCGGCGGCTCCGAGTCGACCGGCGTCGGTGCCACGCCCACGACCGACAGCGGCTGCGCGTGCGCGCTCGATCGCTCCGCGCCCGCCGGTCTCGCCGCGCTCTCGCTCCTCGGTCTCTTCGCTCGTCGTCGTCGCATCCACTGACGCTCGAGGTTCATCGCCATGACTCGCATCGCATTGCTCGCCCTCTTCGCGCCCACCACCGCGTTCGCTGCCCCCGCGCCCGCCGACTCGCTCCGCGTCGAGCCCGTCGATCCCAGCGCGAGCGAGCCCATCGACGACTTCGCGAGCGCGTTGCCGATCGCGACCGCGCCGCGCCCCGACGGCGAGCCGCAGATCGTCGACGACCAGCGCCCGCTGCACCTCGGCAGCAAGATCCTCTTCGTCAACTTCGACGGCGCGAACATGAATGCGTGCGGCGGCAACGATCCGCACGACAACTGCTCGCAGATCTTCAACGGCACCGTGCTGCCCTACGGCGGCGACGCAGCCAATCGCGCCGCGATCATCCAAGTCGCGCGCAAGCGCGTCGAAGATTTCGGCATCACGGTCACCGATCATCGCCCCGGCTCCGGCGACTACGACATGGAAGTGGTCGGTAACTGGCAGGGCAGCAGCCCCGACTTCGCCGGCATCGCGCCCGCGGGCGACTGCTGGGACAACTACGGCGGCGAGACCTCGTTCACGCTCGAGATCAGCCAGTCGGCCGACGCGATCGCCGAAGTGATGATGCAGGAGCTCGCGCACACGTGGGGCCTCGACCACGTGAACGAGCAGCAGGATCTGCTCTACCCGACGACGCAAGGCACCAACAAGACCTACCGCGACGAGTGCTACCAAGTGGTCGCCGACACGGAGCTCAATCCGACGTCGGGCAACTGCAGCCACCACCAAGAGGCGTGCGGCACGTACAACCAGCAGAACAGCTACGCCGAGCTGCTGCTCATCTTCGGGCCTTCGCAGCCCGACACCGCTTCGCCGGCGGTCGGCATCATCGCGCCCGCCGACGGTGCGGTGATCCAAGGCGGCACGTTCGACCTCGAGATCGGTCTGCAAGACGATCAGCTGCCCGCGGTCATCAACACCACGATCAGCATCATCAACGCCGACAATCCCGATCTGATCCCGCCGTCGGACGGCGCGTTCGCGAGCCCGGCCGAGCTCAGCTTCCCGATCGAAGGGCTGCCCAACGGCACGTACACGATCCGCCTCGACGCGCAGGACGAGTCGGACAACCCGGCGAGCGACGAGATCACCATCACCGTCGAAGGATCCGACGCGCCCACCACCGACGACGGCGCGGCCGACAGTGAAGGTGGCGAGGCCGGCAGCGGTGACGCAGGGAGCGACGATGGTGGCGGCGACGGCTCGGCCGACGATGGCGACGACGACGGCGGCACCGACGACGGCAGCGGCAGCGCGGCCGATGCCGGCTTCACCGGGGAGGATCGCGGCGCGGACCCCAACGGCTGCGCGTGCGCGAGCGACACCGGCGGCCCCGCGGGCCTCGCCTTCGCACCGCTGTTCGTGCTGCTCGCGCTGCGTCGCCGCGCTTCGTGAGCGCGTGCTAGCCTCGACGCACTGATGTGGTCGCTCGCGTTGGTGCTCGCGCTCGCGGGTGGAGATCCGCAACGGGATCGTTCGGTGTGGACGCCGGCGCTGCCCACCGCACCGATCACCGCAGACGCACGGCCGCGCGCCGCGGGCACGCAGGAGATCCTCTACGTCAACTTCGACGGCGGCGTGTTGGTCGGCGGTTGCGGCAATCAAGCGCATCTGAACTGCAGCACGCTCGCGAATCTGTTCGACGGCTATGTCGGGCCGTTCGCGGGCAACGAGACCCAGCGGATCTCGATCCTGCAGGCCACTCGCAAGGCGCTCGCGGATTTCGGCGTGCGCGTCGTGGTCGAGCGTCCGCCCGAAGACGTCGACTACACGATGGTGATGTACGGCGACCTCGGGCCGCAGGACTTCGCCGGCATCGCGCCCTACATCGATTGCGAGGACGTGCACGCGAACGACACCAGCTTCTGCGCGGCGTTCGACACCTCGAACACCGGCTCCACGGTGATCCTGCAGGAGGCCGCGCACACCTGGGGGCTCGAGCACGTCGACGCGGAGTTCGACGTGTTGAACCCGTTCAAGAGCTCGGGGCTGCACCAGACGTTCACCGACGAGTGCCATCGCATCGTGTCGAACACCGACCTGCAGCCCACGCCGGGCGCATGCAACCAGGTGCACACGATGTTCTGCGACACCGGCTACCAGAACAGCTGGCGCGAGATGAAGTGGCTCTTCGGCGATCCCATCGTCGACACCACTGCGCCGAAGCTCGAGATCACGTCGCCGGTCGACGGTGAGAGCTACGTCGCCCCGATCACGATCCCGCTGCTCGGCGAGATCAACGACGATCTCGACCCGCAGTTCTACACGATCGAGCTCTTCATCGTCACCGCAGACGGCCCGGTGCCGGCCGGCGATCCGCGCAACGACATCGATCTCGATCTGCTGATCGAGAACCCGCCGCCCGACGACTACGAGCTGCTCGTGCGCATCACCGACGAGGCCGGCAACGTGGGCGAAGCCAACGTGTCGTTCACGATCCTCGAGGAAGGCAGCGAGCTGCCCTCGGACGGCGACGACGAGATCATCGCGGACCCGAGCATGCCGAGCTGTGCGATCGCGCAGCGCGATGTTTCGATGTTCGCGCTGTTCGTGCTCCCCGCGCTGCGCCGGCGGAGGCGCGTGCGATGATCCACCTGGTGGTGGCGTGGGCGGTGCTCGGCGCCGAGCCCCGCCACCGCTTGGACATGCCGCTGCCGCCCGCGCCGGATCGTGTCTACGGGCACGACGGCGCTCCGGTGTTCCGTCGCGACGTCGGCACCGGCACGGTGTTGTTCGTCAACTTCGACGGCATCGATCTCGGCGACTGCAACCCGAGCAACAGCAAGAAGAACTGTCACTGGTACAACCAGGATCCGATCGCGCCGTTCTCCGGTGGGCTCACCGAGCGCGTGTCGGTGCTGCAGGCGATGCGTCGCCACGCCGATCAGTTCGGCATCCGCATCACGGGTCTGCGCCCGCCGTCGTCCATCGACTACACGATGGTGATCTACGGCGGCACCGAGGAGACGTACGAGGCGCTCGGCAGCGCGCCGTCGGGCGACTGCTTCGATCAGAATCCCAACGAGATCGCGTTCGTGCACATGGACGGCGAGCTCGCCGGTTGGATCAACGCGGGCGCCACCACGGCGCTGCACGAAGCCGCGCACACCTGGGGCCTCGACCACGTCGATCTCGAGGGTGAGATCATGTATCCGAGCGGCAACAACTCGCCGACTGCGTTCGACGATGCGTGCCTGCAGATCGTCGCCGACACCGAGCTGGCACCGGGCGGCGAGTCGTGCCCCGATCTGAACGCCGAGCTCTGCGACGCGGCCGATCGCCAGAACGCGCCGAAGGTGCTCACCGGTCTGTTCGGCGCGGCGTACGTCGATGCGATCGCACCGGAGATCGAGCTGGTCGAGCCGCACGACGGTGCGTACTTCCAAGTGCCCGGCAACTTCGACGTGGAGCTCGCGCTCTCCGACGACCTGCATCCGCAGCAGTACTCGATGTGGGCGTGGCAAGGCGACGGTCCGCGCCCCGCGGACGCGAAGCCGACGGTCGAGCCCGGCTTCGCGGTGGTCGATCTCCCGGTGGGCACGTGGCAGTTCCACGTCGTCGTCGCCGACGAGGCCGGCAACGAGTCACAGCTCGACTTCGAGATCGAAGTGGGCGTCGATCCGCCGCCGGATCCGCCGAGCGAATCGGGCTGTGGCTGCGCTTGCCCGCCTGCGCGCTCCGGGCTCGTCGCGCTTCCCTTGCTGCTGGCGATGCGGCGACGGAGGCGGTAAGACTCGCGGCAGATGAGCTCCGCCGCGAAGTGGCTCGCTGCTGCCTTGCTCTTGATCGGTTGCCCGACTCCGGTCGACGTCGAAGCGGCGCGCGCCAAGCCGGCCGCGCCGTCGATCGAAGAGGATCCCCGCGTCGTCCGTGACGGCGAAGATCTGTACGCCGCCGACGTGATCGAGAAGCGACAGCATCAAGAGGAAGCCGCGCAGCCCGTGACCGGGCTCGGCAGCGGCAAGCCCGACGAGAGCAACGGCAAGTGTCGGCTGTTCGCGCCCGAGCTACCGAAGCCGGAGTGCTGCGAAGGCGAGTACGGCTTCGACGCCGACGTGCTGCAACAGACCTGCGGCTTCGAGCTCTACCTCGGCGAGTCGTTCCAGTACTCGTGCGGCTACTACTTCCTGCGCCCGGGCTCGTTGCCGTCGTGGTTCCGCATGACGTTCATCGCGGGCGAGACTCCGCAGGCCACCGCCGACGTGCACGATCAGAAGCTGCGTCGGGTCGCGAAGAACGAGTCGCTGAAGTCGACGCCGGTGCCGGGCGTCGACGGTGCGCTGTGGAGCACGCACGACGGCCTGCGCTGGGCCTTCTTGCCCGGCTGGAAGCGCGTGCGTCAGCTGTCGTGGAAGCAGAGCGAGTGCAGCGACGAAGCGATGGCGAAGGTCATCGCGCAGATCGTCGCCGCCCAAGAACCGCCGCCCGGCACCGAGCGCAGCGGGCTCGTGCCCAAGGCGCGCGGCAAGAGCTGAGCGGTCGCCGACGCTCACGCCGTAGCGGCGTGGAGCGTCGGCCAGCGACCGCTGTCGAACACCACGCGGGCGAACGGCGGCGTTTCGCCTTCGTGGCCCACGAGCCGCACGCGCACGTCCCAGCCCGCACCCGCGCGATAGACCTCGATGATGCCCGCGTTGAGCCGACGATACGGATTGGCGGCGAGCTCGGGCAGGCCGGTGAGCAGCTTCGCGACGCAGCGCACGCCCGCCGCGGTCTCGAGCTC
>DASZPU010000354.1:0-5136 GCA_035550195.1 Nannocystaceae bacterium | reverse complement strand
GCGCCCGCCTGTGCGATCGCAGCGAGCGTCTCGGTCCAACGCTCGAGATCGGCGACCAGCGCGGCGCGTACCTGTGGCGACGCACGCAGCTGCTCGACCCGCGCTCGCAACGCGTCGCGCGCACGCGACAACCGGGTGGTGACCGTGCTCGTGGGGACCTCGAGCACTTCGCCGATCTCGCGCGACTTCAGCCCTTGCACGTAGTGCAGCGCGAGCACGAGCTGCACGTCGAGCGGCAAGGCTTCGAGCGCGCGCAACAGCAGCACCTGCTCCTGCCGCAGGTGCACGACGCCGCTGGGCGTCAGGATGCTCTGCGGTTGCGTGGCGGCGAAGGTCTCGATCGCGGCCTGACGATCACCCGCGCGGATGTGCTCGACCAACAACCTGCGTGCGACGCCGAACATGTACGCGCGAAAGCTCGACGAGTGCACGCGGTCGCGGCCCTCGACGCACGCCAAGAACGTGCGCTGCGTGAGGTCCTCGGCAGCATCGCCCACGCGCAGTCGGAAGAAGCCCAAGAGCTGCGCGTAGTGGGTGCGCGAGAGCTGCTCGCCGGCCTCGCGATCGCCCGCGCGCCACGCCGCGAGGTACTCGAGGTCGTCCGCCATCCCCCCGCGATCCTCATAACAGGGCGGGTCGCGCGGAATCCACCGCGCACGCCCATCGCATCCGCGCCCGTGCTCGGAGTGCGATCTGCCTCGCGCAACTTTCCGCCGCGCGGGGCGAGACAAAGCGCCGCCGATTCCGACCTCATGCGAGCGGCCGCACCGAGGGCCGCGAGGGGTTCGGTCATGGGGCGGTTTCGCGATGCACTGCTCGTCTTGCTGCTCGGCAGCGGTTGCTACGTCGGGCTCGAGGGCGGCGCGGCGGAGGGCGGTGCGGCCGACGGTGGCGCGAGCGACGGTGACGGCGACGGCGGATCGTCCGACGACGGCGGCGAGCCGGCCGATCCGCGGATGATCCACGAGTGCACCGACGCGAACCTGCGCGGCACGAGTCGCGACGCGATGCGACGCCTCTCGAAGCGCGAGCTCGTGAACACGCTCGCCGATCTGCTCGGTGCGGACGTGATCGCGGACGAGACGATCGCGACGCGACTCGCAGGCCTGCCCGAGGACGAGACCGTGATCGCGGGCGACTTCGCGACCGATCCTCCGGTAGGGCTCGCGCTCGCGATGTCCGGGGTGGCCGAGCGCGCCGCCGAGGTCACGCTCGGCGATCCGCAGTGGGTCGCGGCGCACCTGCCTGCGTGCGTCGCTGCCGGTACGCTCGACGACGCATGCATCGAAGCCGTGGTGCGCGAGCTCGGCGGGAAGATCTGGCGCCGCGATCCGAGCGACGACGAGGTCGCGGCCTACGTCACCACGTTCGCGGAGAGCGGCGGCGGTGACGAGGGCCTGCGCTACCTCCTGCGGCGGTTGCTGCAATCGCCCGCGCTGGTGTTCCACATCGAAGACGGCACCGGCGAGATCGAGGACGGCCGCATCCGCCTCGCCCACCACGAGATCGCGAACCGCATCGCGTATGCGGTCATCGACTCGATGCCCGACGACGAGCTCATGGCGGCGGCACGCGCGGGCGAGCTCGACGACGTGGCTGCCGTCGAGGCGCACGTGCGACGACTGCTGGAGGACCCGCGCGCGGTCGCGAAGACCTCGGACTTCTTCCGCTACTACTCGCGCATCACGTCGGTCGCGGAGCCGTCGCCGGCCGCGGCCGCGAACGCGGGTGTCTTCGAGACCGCCGGCATCGCGGAGCAGCTGCGCGACGAGGCCTTCGAGTACTGGGCCCACATCGTGTCGAGCGACGGCGACTTCACCGAGCTCATGGCTTCGCACGCCGCGTTCCCGCGCAGCGACGCGCTCGCGACGATCTTCGGCAGCGCGATGGCGACCGACGACGCGCCCATCGAGGCGCCGGCGCATGCGGGTCTGTTGCATCGCCCTGCGCTGCTGGTGTCGGGCGGTGCGCGCACGAGTCCGATCATCCGCGGCGCACACGTGCGCAAGCTGTTCATGTGCGACGTGCTCGGGCTGCCCGATCCCGACGCGGTGATGGAGCGGCAGGACGAGGTCGGCGATCTCGAGCACATGAGCAACCGCGACAAGATCACCGAGCTGACCTCGGCGAACGCGTGCATCGGTTGCCACGGCCTCGTGAATCCCGTGGGCTTCACGTTCGAGGGCTACGACCAGCTCGGCGCGGTGCGCAACGAGGAATCGATCTTCGACGCCGACGGCAACGTCGTCGAGGTCTGGCCGATCGACACGAAGGTCGAGGACGTGACGCTCGAGCCCGACCTGCCCACCTCGTTCGCCGACTCGCGCGCGCTCGCCGAGGCGATGTCGCAGAGCTGGCGTGCACGCGCGTGCTTCGCCCAGCGCACGTTCGAGTACTGGCAGATGCGCGCATTCGACGAGCGCGACGAGTGTGCGCTCGCCGATGCCGAAGCCGCGACGCACGACGGCACGCTCGTCGACGTGTTCGTCGCGACCATCGCCAACGAGGACATCTTCTGGCGCGCGGCGCCGTGAGGTCGACATGAAGATCACCAGCCGTCGCATGTTCCTCACCGGCACGGGTGTGGCGTTGGCACTCCCGCTGTTGCCGTCGCTCTTGCCTCGCAGCGCACGCGCGGGCGGGTCGAGCTCGCCGGTGCGCTACGTGCAGGTGCTCAACCCGTACGGTCCGAGCGCGTCGCTCTTCTTCGGCGATCACGACACCGATCAGCAGGTCGCCGCCAACGTGAACATCAAGGCGCTCGCCGACATCGCGGGCGACATCTCGCCGCTGGTCGGCTCGGCGTTCGATCCGTTCCGCGCCCGAATCTCGCTGCTGCGCGGGCTCGACGTGATGGTCGAGAACCCGAACCACCACTATATCTTCCCAACCTGCGCGTCGGGCTATGCCGCGGGTGTCGACAACGACGAGGCGCCGCCGTTGTCGGGGCAAGCTTCGATCGACACGTTGATGGCCCGTTCGTCGAAGGTGTACGGCGACGAGGTGCCCGAGGTGCAACGGGTCGTGAACCTCAACCCGGTGCAGACCGACGACTACAGCGGCAACCGTTCGTTCTCGTGGCGCGCTTCGGGCGACGGCCTCGAGATGATCCGCCCGGTGAAGCAGACGCAGGGCGTGCTCGATCCCTTCGCGGCCGGCTTCGCGCAGGGCGACACCGGGCCCGATCCGCGCGAGCAGAAGCTGGTCGACGCGGTGTTGACCGACTATCAGCGCGTGCGCGACGGCGCGCGCATCTCCACCGCCGACAAGGCGCGGCTCGATGCGTACATGGATCTCGTTTCGGACATCGGCGGCGGCATCACGACGATCTGCGAAGCGCCGGCGTTGATGGACGAGTCGACGATCGAGCAGGTGATCGACAACCAGCTGAAGATCCTGGTCGCGGCGCTCGCGTGCGGGATGACGAGGATCGGCAGCGTCATGTTCGGCATGTCGGAGGGCTACGGCTCCCGCCACGAGCAGCACCACGCCATCTTCGGTGCCACCGACACGCCGATCGTCGCCGACCTGAAGCTGTTCGGTACGCGCATCGCGAACCTGCTCGGAATGCTCGACGCGATCACCGAAGAAGACGGCACGTTGCTCGACAACACCGTGCTCTACTGGTCGATGCAGTACGGTTGCGCGCTGGTCGACAGCCAACACGAGCCGCGCGACATGCCGGTGCTGCTCGCGGGCGGCGGCGGCGGTCGGCTCGCGCACGGCAACTTCGTCGACTATCGCGCCGAGGGCGGCGGCAAAGGCATCCCGCTCAACAACTTGCTCGTGACGCTGATGAACTGCATGTCGCTGACGTCGGCCGACTACGAAGCGTCGGCGGGCGCGGGCTACGGCTGGTACGCACCCGATCTCTCCGATCGCCCCGACGGCGCGTTCTGGAACAGCACCGAGGGTCGTCGCTCGGCGCTGCCGGTGATCTGGTCGGGTACTTCGCTCGGGTGACCGCGCCTACGTGATGTCGAGCTCGAGCGGCCACGCATGTAGACCGGCGTGTTGGCCGATGGCGGCGGCACGATCGCGTGCGCGCGCGAGCTCGTCGGGTTGCGAGATGCCGATCGCGTGCTTGCCGTGCGGATCGCTGGTGTAGAGCGTCACGTGGGTGGGAGGTGGCAGCCACGGCACGAGCTCGGGCGCGAGCCGGGTGAGCCGCGCGGCACAGGCCGCGAAGAAGTCGGCGACGCCGGGCATGTCGACCAGCACGATCACCGTGTCGAGCGCACGCGGAACATCGGCGTGCAGATGCCAGATGCTCGGCGGTGACGACAGCGTCCAGTCGAAGTCCGCGGCCGCGATCAGCTCGTCGAACGCGCTCGCGATCGCCGGGTTCTCCGCGATCGACTCGTCGAGCTTCCTGCCGAGATCCGAGCCGATCACGGTGACGTGGAGCTCGATCTTGCGGACGAGCCGCATGCCCGCGACGTGGATCGAGCCCGTGAGCGCGAAGCGGTCGAAGCTCACCGGCACGAGCAGGGTACGGCTCTCGAGGTGGCGGTACGCGATGCCCATCGCAGCCCCAGGCTAGCAATCGGCAACGCGACGTCGATCGGTCGGCGACACGGCGATCGCAACCGCGGCGATCTGGCGATCAGTGCCGCTTCGGATCGGTGTCGCCCCGCGGATCCGTGAACGGGATCGCCGGCATCGAGTCGCTCGAGCCGCGCGGCAGTGCGCGCCACGGGATCGCGTGCCCGAGCTCGTCGAGCGCGACCGCGAGGTGGGCAGCGTCGCGGTAGCGCCGCTTCGGATCCTTCTCGAGGCAGCGCATGATGCAGGCCTCGAGCGCTTCGGGGAGCTGCTCGCCGCGGCGACGCGACGGCAACGGCACCGGATCGTTGACGTGGCGCGCCAGCACTTCGATCGCCGACTCGCCGCCGAACGGCACCGTCGCCGTCACCGCCCAATAGAGCACCATGCCGAGCCCGTAGACGTCGGCCGGCTCGCTCGCAGGCTCGCCCTTCGCCGCTTCGGGCGACACGTACGCGGGCGTGCCCGCGACCCAACCGGTGGTGGTGAGCCGCGCGTCCTTGACCTCGGCCGAGCGCGCGATGCCGAAGTCCAGCACCTTCACCACGTCGCGCTCGCCCCCGAGCGTCGCGACGAAGATGTTCTCCGGCT
>DASZPU010000353.1:0-3627 GCA_035550195.1 Nannocystaceae bacterium | reverse complement strand
AGATCCGCGGGGGCGATAACTCCGCCCTCGGCCCCCACGGATCTCTGACTCACCACACTAGCAACGCGCGAGCGGAGGCATGGCGATCTGCGCGTCGTTGCTGAACGGCCCGCGCACCATCAGCACGTCGGGCGGCGTCATCGCGCGCGTCTGCCACCGGCGATCGGACCAGCGATCGGGTGCGAAGAACAGCTCCACGCGATCGACTCGCTCCGGCGCGGCCGCGACGAGCGATTCCAACGAAGGCCACTGCGGCCCCACCACGTCGTAGACCTGCATCACGCGATCTTCCACGTCGCAGGCGATCACCGCATCACCGAGGCTCCACAGTCGCGCGAAGCGATCGCACGCGAGGATCTCGTCGAGCACGAACAACCCCGCGGCCTCGCACACGCCCACGCGCTCGGAGACCGGGATGCGCTGCACGAACGCGCGCCACACCAGCGCCGCGTCGTCCGTCGACAATCGTCGCATGCGTGCCGCCTCGGGCACGCGCGGCACGGCGACGTCGCAGCACCACACCGTCTGCTCGAGCGCACGGAATCCGAAGCGCCCGTAGATCGCCGCATCGTTCGCGTGCAGCACCAACGTCTCGGTGCGCTCGCTCGCCCATGCGATCGCGCGCTCGATCACCCGCCGCGCGAGCCCGCGTCCGCGCAGATCCGCCGCGGTGCACACCGCATGGATCCCGGCGACGTCGACGCGGCGTCCGTCGATCACCATCGGAATCCACAGCACGCCCGCGTGGGCGGCGGCACGTCCGTCGACGCGCTCGACGAACGCGGTCGACAGCTCCTCCCAACGCGCGCCGAGCCGCGCCGCCTCGGGGATCGCGGTGCGCAGCCGTGGCCAGCTCGCGGCGAGGAGATCGATGAGGCTCGCGTCGACGGCCACGCACGCCGAGCTTGGCGGAAAAGCACGCCTCGCGGTACCGTCGGCCCGCGCACATGAGCATTCCGCACGACGACGACGACGACGCACGCGCCACCGATGCTCCACAGAGCGGCCGCCGCGGCATGCTCGGTGCGCTCGCCGGCGTATTGGGCATCGGTGCGGCCGCGACGGTGCTGGGCCCGGTCGCCGTGTTCGTGGGCGCACCGCTGCGCCACGACACCACCAGCAGCAGCGACGAGCTGATCCCGGCGGGGCCGCTCAGCCAATTCGGTGGGCCCGCACCCACGAAGGTCGATCTCTTCGCCGACAAGGTCGACGCGTGGAACCGCGTCGTGCAGGTGAAGGTGGGATCCGCCTGGGTGCTGCGCAAGGGTACGACCTTGGTCGCGTACTCGACGGTGTGCCCGCACCTCGGCTGCGGCATCGACTTCGACGCCGGCGCGAACAAGTTCTACTGCGCGTGCCACAAGTCGTGGTTCGGGCTCGACGGCACCGTCGAGAGCGGACCGTCGCCACGCGCGATGGACGAGCTCGAGATCAAGGAGAGCGAGCAGCTGGTGTCGATCCGTTATCAGCGCTTCAAGCAGGGCGTCGAGGCGAAGGAGCCGGCGTGATGGGCATGCGAGAATTCCTCGAGGAGCGCGCGGGCGCGGGCTCGTGGTGGCGCGGCATCACCGATCGTCCATGGCCCGGTGGCCCGGCGATCCACCACGCGCTCTTCGCTGCGCTCGTCTATCTGTTCGTGCAGCAGGCCGTGCTCGGCATCGTGCTCGCGACCTACTACAGCCCCTCGGCCACCGACGCATGGGCGAGCACCGCATACCTGAACGATCAGGTCGCGATGGGCTGGCTCGTCCGCGGCCTGCACGATCACGGTGCGTCCGCCTTCGTCGTCGTCGCGGCGCTCTGGTTGTGTGCGGTCGCGTGGGCCCGTGGCTATGCACGTCCGCGCGAGCTGTTGTGGATCGCGAGCATCGGCGTGCTCGCGCTCGCGCTCTTCGAAGGCATGACCGGCAATCCGTTGCCGTGGGACGAGACCGGCTACTGGGCGATCCAGGTCGAGCTCGGCATCATCGAACAGACGCCCGGCGGCGCGCTCATCCGCCGCATGCTGCAGGGCGGCAGCCAGGCCGGCAACCTCACGCTCACGCGCTTGTTCGTGCTGCACGCGTTCGTGCTGCCGATCGTGATCGCGATCCTGCTCGGCTTCATCGCGCGGCAGCGTCGTCGCCACGGCCTCGCGGCCCGCGAAGATGCGCGACGCTCCACGTACGCGCCCGGTCAGCTCGTGCTCGATGCCGCGGCGATGCTCGTCACCGCGCTCGTCGTGCTCGGCATGACCATGCGCTCGCACGGCACCGAGCTCTTCGCGCCCGCCGATCCCACGAGCGGCTTCCAGGCGCGACCCGAGTGGTACTTCCTCTTCCTCTACAAGCTGCGCCACTTCTTCGAGGGGCCGCTCGAGCCGATCGCGACGATGGTGATCCCCGGGCTCACCGTCGGCTTCCTCGTCAGCGCGCCGGTGATCGAGCGCATCGCGGGCAAGGTCGGTCGCATCATCGTGCTCGGCGGGCTCGCGGTCGTGATGCTCGGCGCGGGCGCGCTCACGCTCGTCGGCATGAACGACGACAAGCACGACGAGAGCTACCAGAAGGCGCTCGCCGAGGCGCGGACGATGGCCGATCGCGCGCGCACGCTCGCGGCGCACGGCGTCGCACCGGAGGGCGGCGGCGCGGTGTACTGGAACGATCCCGAGTACAAGGTGAAGCAGCTCTACATCGAGCACTGCCGCAACTGTCACGCGCTCGACGGCATCGGCGGCGGCGAAGCGCCCGATCTCGGCGACTACTCCAGCCGCGCGTGGTTGTCCGCGCTCGTGCGCAACGTGAAGGACGAGCGCTTCTTCGGCAAGACCAAGCACGACACGATGGAGCCGTATCCGGTCGATGCAGTGAGCGACGAGCAGCTGCAAGCGGTCGTCGAGTATCTCGTCGAGCTGATGGATCCCGATCTCGTCACCGACAAGGCGCTCGCCGACAAGGGCAAGGCGCTGTGGAAGGACGAGCTCGAGTGCAGCAACTGCCACGAGGTCGAGCCCGGCAAGGACAACGAAGGGCCCAACCTCTCGGGCCATGGATCGCAAGCGTGGGTCGAACGCGTCATCCGCGACTCGAGCAAGCCGGATCTCTTCGGCAAGACCGCGGAGATGCCGAAGTTCGAGGGCAAGCTCGACGACGCGCAGATCACCGCGCTCGCGGCGTTCGTGGTGGAGCGACGCGAGTGAAGACGTTGCGACCCACGCTGTTCGTCTGGGCACCGCTCGCGTTGCTCGGGCTCGTGCTCTCGGCACCCACGTGTGGCGGCAACGGCCCCGGTCGACCGCCCGAAGGTGGTGGCGAGCCGCAACCCGAGTCGCCCAAGCCGACCGCACCGAAGCGCGCCGAGCTCGACATCGTCGCGTTCGGTCGCGTGCTCGGCACGATCGCACCGTGCGGCTGCACCACCGAGCCGCTCGGCGGATTGCAGTACTCGTTCGGTTGGCTCGCGGGCCAATCGAGCGACGGTGCACGGCTCGTGCTCGAGCCCGGATCGTTTCTGTATCCCGATCCGAAGGGGCCGTTCGCACCGCCCGACGATGCGGGTTGGCAGCAAGCCGAAGCGCGCGCGAAGCTGCTGACCGATCGCTTCTCCGCGCTCGGTGGCGAGCTCGTCTCGGGCGTCGGTCCGTTCGAC
>DASZPU010000352.1:0-5118 GCA_035550195.1 Nannocystaceae bacterium | reverse complement strand
TACGAGCGCGCGCTCGCGTTGCTCGGCGCCGACGAAGGCGTCGAGGATGCGGGGGTCGCATCGGTGCTCGCGAATCTCGGCAACGCGCTCTCGGACTCGGGGCGCTCCGACGCGGCGCTCGCCGTGCATCGTCGTGCGCTCGCGATCCGCCTCCGCACACTCGGTGAGACGCATGCCGACACCGCGGCGAGCCGCATCAACGTCGGTGGCATGCTCGCAGAACGCGGCCTGAACGAAGAAGCGCGCACGCACTACGAGCGCGCGCTCGCGGTGCAAGAGCAGACGCTCGGCCACGATCACCCGGATGTCGCGGCGACGCTCAACAACCTCGGCATCCTCGCCGCGTCGCCGGAGGACGCGCTCGCGTGGTACCGTCGTGCGCTGGCGATCCAAGAGCGCGCGCTCACGCCGGACGATCCCGAGCTCGCCACGGTGCTCGGCAACGTGGCCATCGCCGAGGAAACCCTGGGGCACCACGCGCGCGCACGTGCGCTGCTCGAGCGCGCGCTCGCGATTCGTACGCGCGTGTACGGTCCCGAGCATCCCCAGACCGCGTATCCGTTACACAACCTCGGCGTCATCGAGCTCAACGATCGGCATTTCGATCGCGCGATCACACTGCTCGAACGCGCACTTCGGATCCGCAGCGACGGACCCGACGCATTGTTGTTGGCCTCCACACAGCTCTCGCTCGCCGAGGCCCTCGTGGCGAGCGCGGGTGATCGAGCGCGTGCGCGTACGCTGGCCCGCGCCGCGCGGGCTGCGTTCGCCGCCGCGGGACAAGCCGATCACGTCGCACAAGCCGATGCGCTGTTGTGATCGTCGTGCGATGATCTCCGCAGCCGCGTGGAACCGACCGGCCGTCTGACTCGACCCGACGTCTCCGACGACGGGACGCCGCCCGATGCCGATGCGGCACCGCCGATCCGCGCGATCGGTCGCTTCACCGTGACGCACAAGCTCGGCGAAGGCGGCATGGGTGTCGTCTACGCGGCGCACGATGCCGAGCTCGATCGCGACGTCGCGATCAAGCTCTTGCGCTCGGACTCGGGCGACTCGTCGTCGGGGCGCGCGCGGCTGCTCCGCGAGGCGCGGGCGATGGCGAAGCTCTCGCATCCCAACGTCATCACCGTCTACGACGTGGGCATGTTCGACCAGCACGTGTTCATCGCGATGGAGCTCGTGCACGGCACGAGCTTGCGTAGCTGGTTGAAGCAACGCCCGCGCACGTGGCGAGGCGCGCTGGAGTGCTTCGTCGAAGCCGGGCGTGGGCTCGCGGCCGCGCACACGGCCGGGCTCATCCATCGCGACTTCAAGCCCGACAACGTGCTGGTCGGTGACGACGGTCGCGTGCGCGTGCTCGACTTCGGGCTCGCGCGTGCGACCGATGGCGAGCCCGACGAGGTCACGCCCGACGGCGAGTCGTTCTCACCGGCCGACGCGGTCGAGCGGCTCACGTTGACGGGCGCGGTGATCGGCACGCCCGGCTACATGGCGCCCGAGCAGTGGCGCGGCGGCATCGTCGATCACCGCACGGATCAGTTCTCGTTCTGCATCGCGCTGTGGGAGGCGTTGTTCGGTCAGCGTCCGTTCGGTGGCAGCGGAGCGACCGCGATCGCGGCACGCGTGATGGCCGGCGACATCCGTCGCCCACCCGAGGATCGCAACGTGCCGGCGTGGCTCGTCCGCGTGCTGCGTCGGGGGCTCAGTGTCGATCCCACGCAACGCTTCCGTTCGATGGATGCGTTGCTCGGCGTGCTCTCGCGTCTGCGCAACGAGCGAGGCGACGACGAATCGGCGCTCGTGATCGAGACGCCAGCCGCGACGGGCCCGCTGTTCGCACGCCGCTACGAGCTGCGTGACGGCGGCATCGCGCGCGATCGCTTGACCGGACGCACCGTCGCGATCCGTCGCATCGCCGCGCTCGCGCCCGGTTCGGCGGCGGCCGAGGCCCGCATCGTCCGACTGCGCACGCTCGCCGTGCTCGGCCATCCCAACGTGGTCGCGGTGATCGATCACGGCCTCGGCGACGGCGAGCCGTGGGTCGCGCTCGAGCACGCCGAAGGTGCGGTCGATTGGCTGGAGCACGGCCGCGATCGTCCGCGCGCGATCCAGCTCGCGCTCGTGGCCCAGCTCCTGCGTGCGGTCGACTATCTGCACGCCCACGATCTCGTGCACCAACAGCTCTCGCGCCGCACGGTGGTCGTGCAGGGCGGTCAGGTGAAGATGGCCGATCCGATTCCGTGTCTCGCCGACGCGCTCGACGACGAAGCCGACAGCGCTTACGTCGCGCCGGAGGTGCTGCTCGGCGAGCACCACGATCCCGCCGCGGATCTCTACAGCATCGGCGTGCTCGCGCACGAGCTGCTCACCGGTCGCCTACCCCACCGTGCCAGCTCGCCCGGCGAGCGGCTCGACGAGACGCTGTCGGGTCGCCACGCGATCGCGACCGCGGAGCTCGACGATGCGCTCGCGCAGCTGCTGCATCGCATGCTGCAGCCCGATCCGCGCCAACGCTTCCCATCGGCGGCGGCGGCCCTACGCGCGCTCGTGCAGCTCTCGCGTGCGTCGCTCACCGTCGAGACCGTCGAGACCCGCGAGTGTGCACTGCGGACCGCTCGCTTCGCGGGTCGTGACAAGGAAGTCACCGCGCTCGTCACGGCGATGCGGCGTTGCACCGCCGGCAGTGGCGAGACGTGGTTGCTCGCGGGCGAGAGCGGCGCGGGCAAGTCGCGATTGCTCGACGAGCTGCGCGCCGAAGCGGTCGCGCGCGGTGCGGTGACGATCCGCGGCCAAGCACGCGCCGATGGTGGTCGCCCCTACGAGGTGTGGCGCGAGCTCTTTCGCTTCCTGGCGCTCGTCGGGGACGAGAACGTCGCGTCGGTGCTCGCACCGCTCGTGCCCGACATCGATCGTTTGCGCGGCCAGCCGCACAAGCCGGTGCCCGAGCTCGACGCCAAGAGCACGCAGCAGCGATTGCTGCGCGCGGTCGCGTCGGCGCTCGCGAACGTGGGCGCACCGCTCGTGCTGCTGCTCGACGACTTGCAGTGGGCGGGCAGCGAGTCGATCGATCTGCTCGAGCGGCTCGCGCCGCGATTGCACGCGCTGCCGGTGCTCGTGATCGCCGGCTATAGAGAGGAAGAGGCCGCGCAGCTACCCACCGCGATCCCGTCGGCGAAGACGCTGTCGCTGCAGGCGCTCGACAAGGATGCGATCGCCGAGCTCGCGCGCGCGATGACCGGGGCGCACACGGCTGCGCTCTTGCCCTTGCTCGAGCGCGAGACCGAAGGCAATGCACTGTTGCTCGTCGAGGTGATGCGCTTCCTCGCCGAAGAGGCCGGCGACCTGCACGCGATCGCGAGCATGGCGATCCCTGCGAGCGTCGCTGCGGGCGGTGTGCGTCGCGTGATGCGACGCCGCATCGAGCGCGTCGAGCCGTGGGCGCGCCCGCTGCTCGATCACGCTGCGATCATCGGACGCGGCCTCGACCTCGCGGTGCTCGGACGCTTCGCGGAGACCGACGAGGATCTCGAGCGCTTCCTCGCGCACGCCCGCGATTGCGCGGTGCTCGAGCACGAGGCCGATCGTTGGCGCTTCCGTCACGACAAGCTGCGCGAGGAGCTGCTGCAGGAGCTCGGTGATGCCCGCCGTCGCGAGCTGCACCGCGAGGTCGGTCGCGCCGTGCGAGCGATCCACGGCGATGCGCACACGCAGGCGTTGGCGCACCACTTCCGCGAGGCCGGTGAGCTGGCCGAGGAGGCGCGCTACTCCGGCCTCGCCGGCGAGCAAGCGCTCGCGAACGGAGCGTATCGCGATGCCGCGCGCCTGCTCTCGCGCGCGATCGAGCTGCGCGAGCACGGCGGCTTCGCGCGACTCGAGCTGATGCGATGGCAACGCATGCTCGGCGAGGCGTGCTACGTGCTCGGCGATCTCTCGCGCGCAGTCGCAGGCCTGTCGGGCACGCTCGCGGAATTCGGGCGACCGTTGCCGCACTCGCGGGTCGGCTGGGGTTGGTTGCTGTTGCGCCTCGTCGCGATGCAGATGCTGCTGCTCGCGCTCCCCGGTCGCTTCATCGCATCCCAGCAGCGTCGGCGCGACGAGCTGCGCGAGGCCGCGAACGCGGCGGGTCGGCTCGCCAACCTCTCGACCTACAGCGGCGACGTGTTGCGCATCCTCGCGTGCAGCTTGTTGTCGGCGAACCTGGCCGAGCGCGCCGGACATCCCAGCCCCTACTCGCTCGCGGTGATGGGCTACTCGGCGTCGTACATGGCGATGCCGAAGCTCGCCGATCGCTACTTCGGGCGCGCCACCTCGGCCGCGATCGAGCACGACGATCCGATCGGGCTCGTCGAAGCCGGCCAGATGGAGTGCGCGTACCGGCTCGGCTCCGGCGATCTCGCGCGCTGCCGCACGCTGCTCGAGACCGGCTACGCCGCGGCCGAGCGCGCCGACTACCAGCTCGGCATCGCGTTGTCCGAGGGCTTCGTCGGCGAGTGCGAGTTCTTGCTCGGCAACTTCCAGACCATGCTCGCCCACTACAGTCGCGCGCGCGAGCTGCTCGCGCTGCCTTCGCCCGAGCACGAGCACTCGTTCATCTGCGGTGAGGCGCACGCGCTGTGCATGCTCGGTCGGCTCGACGAAGCCGAGCGTCTGCTCGACGGCGCCGCGCAGCGCGGTGGTGCGCAGTATCTGCTCGGCGAAGCGTTCGTGCTCGCGACGCGTTGCCTCGTCTACGCCTACCGCGGCGACGCGGCGCGTTCCCACGAGACCGCGCGCGCGACGATGGACTACGTGCACAAGCACAAGATCGCGATCCCGCCGCCGTGCGGCTACGTGCTCGGTGGTCCGGCCGAAGCGCTGCTCGTCGCCGCACGCAACGACGCGAGCACGCTCGAGCTCGCGACGCAGCACGCCGAGGTGCTGCGCAAGTGGGCGAAGCAGAATCCGGTCGGCGAAGCGCCGGCGTTGCTCTTCGAGGGTCAGCTGCTCGCACTGCGCGGCGAGCTCGAGCAAGGCATCGAGCACTGCGAGCGCTCGCTCACCGCGGCGAAGCGGCTCGGGCTGCGCTTCTGTCAGGCCCAAGCCGAGCTCGAGCTCGGACGATTGCGCGGCGCCGAC
>DASZPU010000351.1:0-8061 GCA_035550195.1 Nannocystaceae bacterium | reverse complement strand
CCCCGCCGCGGTGCGTTGCAGCGCGCGCTGGGTGACACGCTCGCACGCGATGGTCGTGGTCCGCTCGCCGCCGAGGCGTATCGCGCTGCGGCCGAGCTCGCGACCGGTCGCGACGCGATCGAGCTGCGGCGGGCGGCGGCGGAGCAGCTGCTGCGCAGCGGTCGTCTGCCCGAGGGTCTCGCCGCACTGCGCGAGGTACTCGACGCGGTGGGCCTCCGCATGCCGTCGGGCTCGCGCACCACGCTCGCGGCGTTGTTGGCTGCGCGCGCGCAGATCCGCGTGCGCGGCTTCGACTTCGTCGAGCGCCCCGAGCACGAGATCGATCCACAGCTCTTGCTGGAGATCGACACCACGTGGGCCGCGGCCACCGGCTTGCTGCAATCGTCGGTGTTGCTCGGGCAGTACTTCCAGGCGCGTCACTTGCTGCTCGCGCTGCGCGGCGGCGAGCCCCGACGCATCGCGCGAGCGCTCGGGCTCGAGACGCTCTACGCCGCGACCTCGGGCATGCCGGGGCTCGCACACTGCGACGCGCTGCTCGAGCGCGTGCGCGGCCTGTGTCGCCGCATCGACGATCCGCGCGCGCGCGGCATCGCCGAGCTCGCGACCGGTGTCGCCGACGTGTATCGCGGCCGCTTCACCACGGCGTATCCGCGGCTCATGGAGGCCGATCGGATCCTGCGCACGAGCGGCGAGGTCGCGCAGTGGGAGATGGCGATGGCGCGCACGTTCGCGACGATGTCGCTCTTCTACGTCGGCGATCTTCCGGCGATGAGCGAGCTGCTCGCCACCAGCGTGCGCGATGCCACCGAGCACGACGATCGCTACGGGCAGCTCATGCTCCGCGTTTCCTACGAGCCGCTTTGTCTGCTCTGCGAAGGGCGCGTGCACGCGGCCGAATCCGTGCTCCTGGAATTGCGCCGCGCGTGGCCGGCCGAGCTCGACACGCCCACGTACCACTACGTGCTCGCGATGACGGCCTCGCGCATCGAGCGTTATCGCGGCGGTGGTGCGCGCGCGCTCACGGCGATCGAAGAGCAATGGCGATCGATCGAACGCTCGCTCATGCTCACCAAGCAGCCGCTGAAGATCTTCATGGCGCACGAGCGCGGCTCGTCGGCGCTGCATGCTGCGTTCGCATCGCGGGGGCGCGAGCGTCGGCGTGCGTTGGCGATCGCGCGCGACGACGCCGACCGACTGCTGCACGAGCGCACGCTGTGGAGCCGCGCGATGGCCGGTCCGCTCATCGCCGCGCTGCACGCCGCCGACGGTGAGGTCGCGCGCGCGCGTGCGTCTGCGATCGCGGCCGAGCGCGCCTTCGTCGAGCAAGCGCTGCCCCTGTTCGCCGCGGCGATGCAGCGCCGGCGCGGCGAGCTCGATCACGACCGCGCGTTGATGGACCGCGCCGATGCGACGCTGGCGGAGCACGGTGCAGCCGCGCCCGCGGCCGTGGCATCGCTGTTGACGGCACCGCTCGTCGGTTGGTGACGCTGCCCGAACGGGTGGTGGCACGCGCAGCCTCGCATCGATCACAATCCGCGGGTGGCCGACGAGGAGAACGGTTCGCGCTCGCTCGGGCGCACGATCGCGAAGTTCTGGGGAACGTTCCGCTACGGGCGGCGAGCGCTCGCGCTGTGCTGGTCGACGAGCCGCAGCCTGTTCCTCGCGATCGCGGTGCTGACCGTGATCGCCGGCGTGCTGCCGGCCGCCGCCGCCTACACCGGTCAGCTCATCGTCGATGCGGTGGTGGCCGCGTTGGACGGCGTCGGCGATGCCGAGACGGTGTTGCAGTGGGTGGTGCTCGAAGGCGCGGTGATCGCTGCGATCGCCATCGCCTCGCGCGCACAGTCGATCTGTCAGTCGCTCCTGCGCGCGCAGCTCGGGCATCGCGTCAACGTGATGATCCTCGAGAAGGCACTCACGCTGGATCTCCAGCACTTCGAGGACTCGGAATTCTACGACAAGCTCACCCGCGCGCGCATGGAAGCGTCGAGTCGCCCGCTCGGCCTGGTGATGCGCAGCTTCGGCTTGGTGCAGAACCTCCTGTCGCTCGGCAGCTACGCCGCGCTGTTGATCTCGTTCTCGGCATGGGCGCCGATCGTGCTGCTCGTCGCGGGCGTGCCCGCGTTCATCGCGGAGACGAAGTTCAGCGGCGACGCGTTCCGCATGCTGCGACGCCGCTCGCCCGAGCGCCGCAAGCAGCTCTATCTCGAGCACGTGATCGCGACCGACACGTACGCGAAGGAAGTGAAGCTGTTCGAGCTCGGCCCGCTGCTGCTCGAGCGCTACCGCGAGACCCACGACGCGTTGTTCGACGAGGATCGCCGGCTGACGCTGCGCCGCGGCACGTGGGGCATCGCGCTGGGTCTGCTCGGCACCGCGGTGTTCTACTCGGCGTACGCGTGGGTCGCCGTCGCGGCGGTGACGAAGGCGATCACGCTCGGTGGCATGACGATGTTCCTCGCGGTCTTCAAGCAGGGCCAATCGGCGGTGTCGTCGATCCTCTCGGCGGTGGGCGGCATGTACGAGGACAACTTGTACTTGTCGAATCTGTACGAGTACCTCGAGCAGGAAGTGAGCGGTGCACCGGGTCGTGCGCGCGTGGGCCCGACACCCGGCGATGGTCTGCGCTTCGAGCAGGTCTCGTTCACGTATCCGGGGGCGACGACGCCGGCATTGTCCGAGGTGGACTTCGTGCTGCGCCCGGGTCGCGCGCTCGCGTTGGTCGGCGACAACGGGGCCGGCAAGACGACGATCATCAAGCTGATGGCGCGGCTGTACGATCCCACCGCAGGTCGCGTGTTGCTCGACGGCTTGGATCTGCGCGAGTGGGATCCCCACGAGCTGCGCCGACGAATCGGCGCGATCTTCCAAGACTTCGTGCGCTATCAATTGTTGGTCGGCGAGAACATCGGCGCCGGCGACGTGCAGCGCTTCGAAGACACGGCGCGCTGGTCGACCGCGGCCCACGCGGGCATGGCCGACACGTTCATCGACGGGTTGCCCGATCGCTACGAGACGCAGCTCGGCAAGTGGTTCGCCGGCGGCCGCGAGCTCTCCGGCGGGCAGTGGCAGAAGATCGCACTGTCGCGCGCCTTCATGCGCGAGGAGGCCGACCTGCTCGTGCTCGACGAGCCCACCGCCGCGATGGATGCGGAAGCCGAGGCCGAAGCGTTCGGGCGCGTCCGCGAGCTCGCGGCGGACAAGATGATCGTGCTGGTCTCGCACCGCTTCTCGACGGTGCGCATGGCCGACGAAATCCTCGTGCTGCAAGACGGCAAGATCACCGAGCGCGGCAGCCACGAATCGCTGCTCGCCGCCGGCCACCGCTATGCAACGCTCTTCACGTTGCAAGCGGAGGCCTACCGCTGAGCTACTCCCAGATCCAGTCGGGGATGTCGCCGGCGTCCAGCTCTTCTTGGAACTCCTGGTACTGCTGATCGAGCACCTCGAAGTCGTGCGGAGTGAGGCAGGCGGTGCGCTCGGTCCAGTGCGTGTCGAACCATCCGTTGGTGACGCCACCGATGCGATCGCAATCCGGATCGGCGCTGCCGGTCAGGTGCTCCACCACCGGATAGTCGTCGTACGTCCAGCTGCTCGCGCTCCAGTCGAGGTTGCTCGACGGAGTGAACAGACTCGACAGCGGCGTGTCGGCCATGCACTCCTCGTTGCCGGTCGGCGACGTCGAGACGTCGACCGTGATGAGGTGGACTTGGCCGACGAGATCCCACTCGCGCACCTCGTGTGAGCCGAGCCCCCAACCCATGTTGAGATGGATCTCCTTGGTGCCGATCGTCGTGCTGTGTCCGGTGATCAGCGCGAAGTGATCCATGCTGCCCTGGCCGAGCGGCACCGAGTCGGAGTTGAAGCCCAGGATCAGCGGACGATTGAGCTCGATCTCGTCGCGGATCGTGTTCCACGCCGAGCTCTCTTCCGACACCTCGACGGTGTCGTGCACGACGCCCGCAGGCACACCGCGATCGAAGAAGAAGTCGAACGTGCCCTCGGCGAGGTTCTCATTGGTCGCGTAGGTGGCTCCGCCCCAACACGTGACGTCGATGAAGTCCTCGCGCAGCTCCGCAGTGAGGTCCTGCCAGAGGAACAACCCGTTGGTGTCGTGGTGGTGATCGAGCAGCTCGTCGTAGCCGAGGTTGTCGTACCAGATCGCGAGCTCGGCGGTCGCGACCGGACCACAGCCGACGCCGACGCGGTCGTGACACCACGGCACGTTGGGAATGTCCACGCTCTGCTGGTAGAGGTTGGGGACACCGCGCAGCAGGTGATCGTAGTAGACCGTGTCCCACTCCTGCGCTTCGCACTCGCACTCGCAGTCCAGCAGGCACTCCTCGACGTCCGTGGTATCGGGGTACTCGCCGTTCTCGAGCTCGCAGCAGCGCTCGCTCAGATTGTCGCAGTCGTTGACCACGCGGGTGTGGCCGTCGTGATACGTCTCGATGCAGTCGCACTCGTCGTTGGTGTCGACGAACACCTGATTGAAGAAGTCACGAACACCGCTCTCGTAGAGATTCATCGAGAACGAGGTGCAGTTGGTGCACGCGGCCACGCGTGCCGCACCGTGCTGCGCGTCCATCAGTGCGAACGTTCGGCCCCACTGTTGCGCGTGCTTCGTCTCCAACAACGTGGCGAGCGGCGTGCTCGACGGTTGTCCGAGGCTCGCGACCAACGCATTCTTGTAGTTGGTGATCGCAGTCGTGCGCGCGGGGGTGAAGGTCGCGGCAGAGAGCACGAATCCGAGGGGTCGTCCCCCGGTCGGCACGAAGTAGAGGTGCTGTCCGCGGCCGGTCACTTGGTAGCGCAGGCCCATGCGCGTCGAAGGATCGAGCGAAGACTCGAGGAACGCCGTGCCCGCCGAAACGCTCGCGAGCGGGACGTCGAGCTCGTCGGCGATGCGACGACGGCCGAGCTGCTCGTACGCTTGCACCGGCAAGCCCGGGCTCATCGACAGGAGTCGCGGCTGTCGCGGCGTCGCGCCGACGACGACGTTCAGGTAATCGTTCGACACGCGCAGCCCCGCGATAGCGCCCAGCGGCAGCGCACCGTTGGCATCGATCGCGGTCTGGATCGCGTTCGATTGCGTGGTGAGCCACGTCTGCAACGACGACGCGGTGGGATGCGAGAGCGATCCGAGCGCGTACGTCACCGACATCGCGGTGACGTTGCCGTCGGCGTCCTTCAGATACGTGACACCGAGCGGTGCAGCATCGGGCGCGATCCCTTCGTACCGCGCCGCATAGTCGTTCGCGACCTCGAGCAATCGCGCGGGCACGAACGCATGGCCATTGCTCGCCGTCGTCTGCAAGCTCGCGTTGGTGCTGGCCATCGACGACGGCAGCGCCGCTTCTGCGCGGAACTCGGGCTCGCCCTCGGGCAACGCGCCGTTCTCCTCGACGCTACATCCCGACACCACGGCACACAGCATCGCCGCGGACAACCAACGCCAACTTTGCTCGCTCCGAGCTCCACGAGTTTCGTCCATGCCGCGCCCGTTGTCGGCGAGCTGCGGGACGATGACGCGACCGCGTCGAATTCCGTCAGCGATCTTCCGGCCGCTCGAGTTGCGTCGGATCCGCCGGTGATTCGGGCGACGGTTCCGGTGCAATGGTCGGCGTCGCGATGTCCTGCGGCGGCTCTTCGTCGACGCGGATCACCCACGTCTTGCCGATCTTGATCGGCTTCGTCGGCACATCGCGTTCGCCGGTCGCGACCTTGCCGAGCTTCTTCGGTGCCTCGGGATCGCACTGACCGAATGCGGTCTGCCTTCCGTCGAGGTGCGGCGTCGCAGCGAGCGTGATGTAGAACTGGCTGCCGCCGGTGTTCGGGCCGCTGTTCGCCATCGCGAGGATGCCCGGGCGATCGAAGTGGAATGCGGGATCGATCTCGTCGGGGATCTTGTAGCCCGGACCGCCCTTGCCGGTGCCTTCCGGATCTCCGCCTTGGATCACGAAGCCGTCGACCACGCGATGGAACGTGAGCCCTTGGTAGAAGCGCTTCTTGGTCCAGCGGTTGGTCGCAGGGTCGAGCGTCTCTCGCGTGCCGCGGATCAAGCCCACGAAGTTCGCGACCGCGATCGGAGCGCGATCTTCGAAGAGCTCGCAGTGCAGCAGCTCCCCGTTCACATGCAGCTGCGCGAACAGCTTGCCCTGGCCGTGCGCGAGCTCGTCGGAGCCGGCAAACGCGTCGGCGAGCGTGAACTTGCCGCCCCGCGGATCCTCCGGCACCGGCTCCGCTGTCGCGATCGACTCCACCTTCACCGCGGTGGGCGCTGGCAGATCCGCCGCGACGCCCGTGCCCGCGCCGACGATCGCGAGACCCTCGCCCGAACCAAGCACGTCCACGATCGCGTGATCCGACTTCGACGTGAGCACCGCCATCGCGACATCGGCCTCGAGCAGGTCGCCGATCGCGTTCATCTCGGCGATCGTGTCGACCTGCGGCCGTCGCCGCGCGCGCTTCTGCTTCTTCGGGGCCGGCTCCGCGACCGGCAATGCCTCGGGTGCGATCGCTTCACCGACCGCGTCGCGCACCGACGGCTCTGCAAGCGCGCGCGCATCCGCGAGCACCGGCGCCTCGACGACGATCGGCTCGGGCGCGACGTACACCACCGGTGGCGTGAACGTCACCGCCGGAACGATGGGCGTCGCCTCGAACATCGCGATCTCGAGCGGGGTCTGCTCGCGCTCGATCTCCGCTTCGGTCAGCGAGCCGATCACGACCGTGCCACCGAACATCGTCGCCATGCAGCACGCGAGCGCACCGGCGAAGATCGTCTCGCGGGCCGGCGCGAACGCGACGCGCGATCGCATCGTGACGCGCGTGCTCGCGATGCGTTCGATCGCGATCGACATCGACGGATGCGCGATCGATCGCAGCTCGCAGCGCTCACCTTCCTGCAGCCGCTCGCCCTCGCCCACCAACGCGCTGCGCACGTCCCCGCGCACCAGCTCGCCGTCGAGACCGGCGACGGATCTCAACGCGCCTCGTTGCAACACCATCGCAACTTCGCCGACACCCGGCACCACGACGTCGCCGCCGTCGCCCAGCGTCAGCGCATCCTCCACGCAGACGTCCTCGACGATGCGATCTCCGAACCGGACGACGACGTGGAAGCGAGCGGGCTGCGACATCCTGAGGCCTTCCCCAACGGAGGCGCAGCCCGCCCTATTCATTCCAGGAAGCGGCCGGCACCCGTAGGTGCCGGAGTCAACGCACGAGCCGCCCGATCGATCAGCGTCCGCGCAGCAGCTGCAACGCGGTCGCGAGCTGCGGGTCCGCGCTGGGATCGATCGCGTCCATCGTCGGCGTGCGTGCCTGCTCGGGCGCGGTGATCGGCACGTCGGGTCGCACGACACCCTTGCTGCCGTCGGCGAGCACGAAGCGCTTCTCGGACAGCTTGAGCGCCCAACCGTTGCTGAGCTTGTGGATCGCTTCGATGGTCGTCTTGCCGATCGTCGGCGCGCCGACCAGCGTCGCGTTCCCGTGCTCGCGCAGCGCCGACGCGATGATCTCGCCACCCGACGCGGTGTGCTCGCCGATGATCACGACCATCGGTGTGCCCGCCCACGCACCGGCCTTGCGCGCGACGATGGGTTCTTCCTTGCCTTCGCGATCGCGCACGCGCACGAGCTCGGCACCCGCGGGCACGAAGCGCTCGAGCGCTTCGTTGGCGGCGTCGAACCAACCACCGGGGCAGCCGCGCAGGTCGATCACCAACGCGCGCGGACGATCGAGCCCCGCGAGCGCAGCATCGAGGTGCTCAGGCGTACCCTTGGCCATCGCACCGATGCGCACGTAGCCGACGCCGTCGAGCATGCGCGCTTCGACGCTGGGCACCTCGATGTCGTCGCGCACGACCGGCACCGTCCACTCTTCGGTGTCGCGTTGCACGAACAGGTCGACCTTCGTGCCCTTCGCCCCGCGGATCTTTCCGACGACGGTCGGCAGATCGATCGCCGCGACGCGCTCGCCGTCGGCCGCCGGGACCCGGGCCACGAGCGCCGAGCCGTCGCCCACCGGCACGAACCACGACAGGAACTGGCCTCGTCG
>DASZPU010000350.1:0-16003 GCA_035550195.1 Nannocystaceae bacterium | reverse complement strand
GGGCGTCGAAGGCGTCGTGCTCGATCTACGCGACAACCCCGGCGGTCTGCTCAACGCCGCCGTCGAGGTCGCGGACGCGTTCCTGTCGAGCGGCACCATCGTGTCGACCGTGGGCGTCTCGTCGCCGCGCGAAGAGAGCAGCGCCGACAACCGCTACGACTTCCCCGATCTGCCGCTCGTGGTGCTGGTCGATCAGGGCTCGGCGAGCGCGTCGGAGATCGTCGCGGGCGCGCTGCGCAACCTCGGTCGCGCGGTGGTCATCGGCCGCCGCACGTTCGGCAAGGGCTCGGTGCAGGTGCTGCACGATCGCAAGGTCGGCGACAAGGAGCTCGCGCTCAAGCTGACCATCGCGCAGTACCTGACGCCCGGCGACGTGTCGATCCAGTCGGTCGGCGTTCCGCCCGACATCGAGACGGTGCCGGTGTGGATCGGCGCCGAGCACATCGCGTACTTCGGCCGCGATCGCTTCGAGCTGTTGCGCGAGGAGTCGCTGTCGCAGCACCTCGTGTCGAGCGCTGCGCTGCACGACAAGACCGCGTTCGGTCCGCTCTACTTCCTCGATCGCGGCAGCGTCGGTGAAGACGGCGAGCAGACCGGCCAGGACGACGACGTGCCCCCGGAGACCGCGAAGGACAAGCCGGTCACCGAGCGCAACAAGAAGAAGGGCAAGAAGGACAAGGCCGACTCGCGCACCGCGATCCTGCTCGAGGACTCGGAGATCCGCATCGCCCGCGACCTCGTGCTGGCCGCGACGTCGAGCTCGCGCGACGACATCCTCGCCAACGTCTCGGGCTTCGTGCGCACGCAGACCGACGTCGAGCAGGGCCGCATCGCCCAGAGCCTGGGCAAGCGCGGCGTCGACTGGACGCGCGGGCCCGACAAGCAGACCGGCGCGCCCAAGCTCGAGGTGAAGGCCACCACCGACAAGCCCGGCAACGTCATCAAGGGCGGCGAGAAGGGCACGGTCACCGTCACCGTCACGAACACCGGCGATGCGCCGGCGTGGCAGGTGCGAGCGATCACCGACAGCGACTACCGCTACTTCGACGAGCGCGAGCTGATGTTCGGCAAGATCGATCCCGGCCAGAGCAAGACCTACGCGGTGAAGCTGTCGGTGTCGGAGCACGAGCTGTCGCGCACCGATCGCATCGACTTCCACTTCTTCGATCAGCACGGCAGCAAGCTCGCGGCCGGCTCGCAGACGTCGATCGATGTCAGCGCGCAGGGTCTCGCGCGTCCGCAGTTCGCGTTCGGCTACCAGGTCATCGACGAAGAAGGCGCGGGCAAGAACATCCAGGGCAACGGCGACGGCATGCTGCAGGTGGGCGAGCGCGCCAAGCTGCGCGTGTTCGTGAAGAACATCGGCGACAGCCCGGCCCTCGACACCTGGGTGACCCTGCGCAACCTCGCCGGCGAGTCGGTGTTCCTGCACAGCGGCCGCGAGGCGCTGAAGAAGCTCGAGCCCGGTGCCACGCGCTCCGTCGACCTCGACATCGAGGTGATGAAGGAGTCCGAGATCGGCGACGAGATCCTGCAGGTCTCGGTCTCCGACAACAAGATCGCCGAGGTGCTCACCGACAATCTCGCGTTCGATCTGGTGACGCCGCCGGTGAAGCTGTCGTCGCAGTCGGGCGCCGCGGTGGCGAAGGCCGAGATCGATCTCTATGCGAGCCCGCTCGGCAAGGGCCGCGTCGTCGCGCATGCGGCCGCGGGCACGAAGCTGAAGGCCTCCGCGACCGGGGATGGTTGGGTGCGCGTCGAGCTGACCGACGGCGCGTTCGCATTCGCGAAGGCGAGTGAGGTCGACGTCGGCGGCAAGGCGCCGGCGAAGCCCGGCGACTACGAAGTGGTGTTCGGCGTCTCGCCGCCCCGCATCGCGCTCAGCACCTCGCCCACGCGCACCGACGGCGACACCGTCAAGCTCGCCGGCACCGCGACCGACGAAGACGCGCTGCGCGACGTGTTCATCACCGTCTACAACCCGAGTCGCGATCTGTTCGGCGAGACGGAGAAGGTCTTCTACGTCGCGAGCTCCGACGCCAGCGCGGGCAAGCTCGACTTCTCCGCCGAGGTCCCGCTCACGCCCGGCAACAACCTGGTCGAGATCCACGCGCGTCAGAACGACGAGGTCGTCGCGATCAAGCGCATGTGGGTGCTGCGCACGAGCGGCCTCGCGGAAGCCCGGGCCAAGGGCGCGGACTACAAGACCAAGGGCGAGCTCCGCGTCGACAAGTTCAAGTGACCGGCGCGCGCGGAGCGACCGAGAAGCGCAGCGGGATCAGCTGCGCTCCGAGGCCGCTCGCGATGTACACCGCGCGGCGATCGGAGAGCAGCTGCGCGAGCCAGTCGAACGCTCCGCCGTCGCCGATCGGCACTTGCTCGCCGTCGCTCGTCGTCGCCCACAGCATCCAGCGCAGGCCGCCCGAGTAGTACGGATGCGCGAGCGGCTTGCGCTGCACCGTGACGTCGGGTGCGAGCGCTTCGGCGAGTCGATCGCCCAGCTTCGCACGCGCATCGGTGGCGAGCACGTCGAGCCGGCGCGCACCGAACGAGTACGCCCCACCCGCTTCGAGGCGCGTGAACGCAGCGAGGAGCGTGCGCACGTGCAACGCGAGCGTGTCGAGGGTGAACGCGTGCGCCTCGGCCTCGTGGCCACCGCTCGCGAGCACGAACAAGCGGAAGTGCTGCGAGAACCCGGGCTTGTCCTTGGGCAGCGGCTGCGCCCGGACGACGCGCTGCGAGGTGGTGAGGTGCACCGCGGTGCCGGGCGCCGCGCGCAGCCGCAGCGCGCACTCGAGCGCGAGCACGTTGGTGGTGTCGGCAACCACCTCGGTGCCGCGTAACGCCGAGACCACGCGGTGCTGATCGGTGGGCGCCACCGTCGAGCAACTCCCGAGCGGCGCGAGCGGCGAGAGCTCGATCGCGGTGAACGACGCGGCGGCCGCGAGCAGCTCGGCATCGACCGCGACCGCCGTGCGCTGATCGACCGCGGCCGGGGCGGTGAAGCGATCCCGACGGTACTGTGCGAGCACCTCCGCCGGCGTGCGTGCGCTCGCGCGTCGCCGCATGACCTCGAGCAACAGCGACTGCAGCTCGCTGCCGCCGATCTCGTGCGCGAGCCGGCGCAGCAGATCGGCCCACGCGTCGCTGCGCCAATCCGACATCACCAGCAGATACCACGCGCGTGGCGATTCGGGCGCCTGGGCGCCCCCCAAGACGGGTCCCGCGGTACATGGCCGGCCCCGGGGCCGTCCTTCACGTATGCCGGCCCCCTCGCCGTTCGCGGTCTCACACCCGAATACGCCGCGGAATTGCGGCGATGCGAGGCTCCGCCCGATAAGCTCCGAGCATGCGTCGCATCGTCCTGCCCATGACTCTCGTGGCCTTTGCCTGTTCCGACGACCCCGCTGTCACTGGCAGCACCGAAGAAGGGTCGAGCTCCGGCGGTAATGAATCGTCGAGCGCGAGCTCGACGGATCCATCCGCAACGAATCCCGCGACCAGCGAGGTCGACAGCAGCGGGAGCATGACCGATCCGGACACGGGCAGCAGCGAAGAGTCCAACACGAATCCCGAGACCACGTCGCCCGAAGAGACCGGTCCGCAATCGGTGTGCGGCGACGGCATGATCGAAGGCGACGAAGTCTGCGAAGGCACCAACTTCGGCGACAACACCTGCGAGTCGCAGGGCTTCATGCAAGGCGAGCTGGTGTGCAGCGGCGACTGCCTCGGGTTCTCGACCTCGGGCTGCTACGTCTGCGGCAACGACAACATCGAAGGTCCCGAGGAGTGCGACGGCGAGCTCGACAACAACGTCGACTGCGAGAGCGCCGGCTACACCGAGGGCGAGGTCAGCTGCATCCAAGCCACGTGCTTGCTCGACGTCTCGCAGTGCACGCTGTGCGGCGACGGCGTGTCCGAGGGCAACGAGCAGTGCGACGGTGCCGACTTCGGTGGCGACACCTGCGAGTCGATCGGCTTCAGCGGCGGCACGCTGGGCTGCGACAACGAAGAGTGCACGATGGTCGTGGCCAACTGCACCGGTGGCATGTTCGGCGCCGACTTCGAGACCGGCACGTTCCCGTCGCAGTTCTACTTCTCGGGCGACGAAGACTGGGTGGTCGACGGGTCGCTGATCCTCACCGGGTCGTTCAGCGCCCACAGCGGCGACATCGGCGACAGCCAGACGTCGATCCTGCGGCTCGAGGTCGGCTACGCCGCGGACGGCACGGTGGCGTTCAACCACCGCGAGAGCACGCAGTCGTTCTCCGACTACCTCGAGTTCCGCGTCGACGGCACGCTCTTCCAGAGCTGGTCGGGCGTGAACTCGATGGCCGGGGCGAGCTTCCCGATCGACGCCGGCAACCACACGCTCGAGTGGCGCTTCACGAAGGACGCCTTCAGCAGCTCGGGCAGCGACACCGTCTACATCGACGACGTCGTGCTCACCGGCGGCGTGGCGCTCTAACCACCTCGAATCGCCCCCCGCTTGCGGGGGGCAAGCGGCGCGTCAGCGCGTACCGTGTCGCGCCGGGACGACCGCGGGGGGATTAGGAGGCTTCTTTCTTGGCGTCGTTGCGGTAGACGAGCACCGGGCGCTTGTCGTCGTTGATGCACTCTTCGTTGATGACGGCTTCCACCACGTTGTCGACGCTGGGGATGTCGTACATCACGTCGAGCATCGCGCGCTCGAGGATCGACCGCAGACCGCGAGCACCCGACCGCATGGTCTTCGCTCGCTTGGCGACCGCACGCAGCGACTCGCCGGTGAACTTGAGCTCGACGCCGTCCATCTCGAGCAGGCGCCGGTACTGCTTCACCAGCGCGTTCTTGGGCTCGGTGAGGATCTGCATGAGCGCATCCTCGTCGAGCTCCTGCAGCGGAGCGATCACCGGGAGGCGGCCGATGAACTCGGGGATGAGCCCGAACTTCATCAGGTCTTCGTTCTGGATCTGCTGCAGCAGCTCCCACTGCCGCAGCTCCTTCTTCTTCTCGACCTTCGCGCCGAAGCCCATGCTCTTGGCGGAGATGCGGTGCTCGATGATGTCTTCGATGCCCGCGAACGCGCCGCCGCAGATGAACAGGATGTTGGTGGTGTCGACCTGCAGGAAGTCCTGCTGGGGGTGCTTGCGGCCGCCCTTCGGGGGCACCGATGCGATGGTGCCCTCGAGGATCTTGAGGAGCGCCTGCTGCACACCCTCGCCCGACACGTCGCGGGTGATCGACGGGTTGTCACCCTTGCGGGCGATCTTGTCGATCTCGTCGATGTAGATGATGCCCCGCTGCGCGCGCTCGACGTCGTGGTCGGCGTTCTGCAAGAGCGACACGATGATGTTCTCGACGTCCTCGCCGACGTAGCCGGCCTCGGTGAGGCTGGTGGCGTCCGCGATGGCGAACGGCACGTCGAGGATGCGCGCGAGCGTCTGCGCGAGCAGGGTCTTGCCCGAGCCGGTGGGCCCGATCAGCAAGATGTTGCTCTTCTGCAGCTCGGCCTCGTCGGGCTTCTTCTTCGCGTTGATGCGCTTGTAGTGGTTGTAGACCGCGACCGAGATGATCTTCTTCGCCATCTCCTGGCCGACCACGTAGTCGTCGAGGATGGAGCGGATCTCCTTCGGCTTCGGCACGCGGCCGTGCCCCTGCTGGCGCTCTTCCTTCTGCACTTCCTCCGCGAGGATGTCGTTGCAGAGCGAGATGCACTCGTCGCAGATGTAGACCGACGGACCGGCGATGAGCTTCTTGACCTCCTTCTGCGACTTGCCGCAAAAGGAGCAGCTCAGATTGCCGTGGCTCGTATCGCGCTTGGAGGAGCTCATCTGTACGCCTTCAGCCCGGTAACTCAGCCTGGGGTCGGGGGGAGCGGTCGCTGGAGCACTTCGTCCACCAGGCCGTAACGCTTGGCGGTGTCGGCGTCCATGAACTTGTCGCGGTCGGTGTCGCGGAGGATCTCTTCGATGTCGCGGCCGCAGTGCGTCGCGAGGATCTCGTTGAGTCGCGCCTTCAAGCGCAGCACCTCGCGCGCTTGGATCTCGATGTCCGTCGCCTGACCTTGGGCACCACCGTGGGGCTGATGGATCATGATGCGTGCGTTGGGCAGCGCGACGCGCTTGCCGCGGGCACCCGCAGCGAGCAGCACTGCACCCATCGACGCAGCCTGACCCAGACAGTAGGTCGCGACCGGGGCCTTCACGTACTGCATGGTGTCGTAGATGGCCAGGCCGGAGGTGACGACGCCACCGGGCGAGTTGATGTAGAGACGGATGTCCTTCTCTGGGTCTTCCGACTCGAGATAGAGCAGCTGCGCGATGACGACGTTCGCGACTTGATCGTTGATGGGCGTGCCGAGAAAGACGATGCGATCCTTCAGCAGCCGGCTGTAGATGTCCCACGAGCGCTCGCCACGATGCGTCTGCTCGATGACGAAGGGGATGCTGGCCTGGGGCTCGCCCCACCACAAATCCGGAGGTTGAGACATCTCTTGGCTATGTTGTACGGGCAGCCCCCCCGATGCAAGTGCCCGTATCGGCGCGAATGCCGGCTCCTACGGTCGCTTCTCGGGCCACGTGTCACACCTGGTGGTGATGCGCACGTGTCCCGAAAGCGTCCGCTGTCCACATGGCTAGGACGTGTAACGCGGCTACACGACCGCGTCGCCGTCTTCGCCTTCGCCCTCCGGATCGGGCGCCTCGGTCACCACGGCCTTCTCCATGAGAAAGTCGAGGATCTTTTCCTCGCGCATCTGCGCGCGCACCAGCACGAGCTGACCGCTCTTCTCCATCTGTGCACGCATGCGCGCGAGATTCTGTCCGCTCTCTTCGGCCATGCTGGTGAGCTCGGCTTCGAATGCGGCATCGTCGATGTCGAGCGATTCCTTCTTGCCGATCGCGTCGAGCAGCAGATAGGCCTTGACGTTGAAGAGCGCCTGCGGACGGATGCGCGCCGACAGCTGCGCTTCGGTGGTGCCGATGTTCGCGAGCTTGAGGCCCTGCTGCGCGAGCTGACGCTTGGTCGCATCGACCTGCGCCGCGACCTCGCGTGCGATCATCGAGGGCGCAGCCTCGAAGGGATTCTTCTCGAGCAACGTGCCCACGAGTCGACGACGTGCGGCGCGCTCGGCCTCGTCGGAGTCTTCCTGCTTCAGCTTCTCTTCGATCTTCGTGCGCAGCTCCGCGAGCGACTCGGCTTCGCCGGTGTCGCGCGCGAAGTCGTCGTCGAGCGGCGGCACGTGCTTCACCTTCACCTCGCGCAGACCCACGCCGAGCACGGCTTCTTGGCCGCGCAGATCCTCGCGCATGCGCTCGGGCGGCGGCACGAAGCGAATCGTGCGGAGCTTGCCCGCGTCGGCGAGCTTGGTGTCGGCGAGCTGCGCGGTGAGCCCGGGCACGAGCTCGTTCTTCACGCTGTCGGGATCCGCGACGATGTCGATGCGCACGTCCTTGCGCGACACTCTCGCCTCGCCGATGGTGCCTTCGACGTCGACCGTCCACACGTCGCCGGGTGCCGTGGTCTCGCGCGGCGTCTCGCCTTCGGCGGGCTCGGGCAGCGCGCGCAGCTCGGTGAGCGCTTCACGACGACGCTCGAGCTCGGCATCGACCTTCGCCGCATCGACGACCGCGGGCCGACGACGCACCTCGATGCCGGTGTAGTCCTTGGGCTCGATCGCCGGCGGCACCTCGAAGCGCGCCGCGTAGGTGAACGGCGCGTCCTTCTCGAGCGTGGAGCTCTCGAGCACCGGCTGCGTGAGCGGGATGACGTTGTTGTTCGCGACCGCGGTCTGGAAGGTCTCCTGCACGAGGTCGCGCGCGAGATCGGAGCGCACGCCCTTGCCGAACATCCGCTCGAGCACGTTCGGCGGCACCTTGCCGGGACGGAAGCCGGGCACGCGCGCGCGTCGACCGACGTCACGCATCTTCTCTTGGAGGCGGTTCGAGACGTCGGACCAGGGGATCTCGACCTTGACGCGACACTCGACGGGGCTGATGCGTTCAATCGTGGCTTGCATGGCAGGATTTCGCCGAAACGAGAGCGGCCAGGGCTTGTAACAAAGCCCTCGCCCCCGGCCAAGCCCCGCCGCGCGCCCTCGGGGCCGAACCGTCTTCACGGCCCTCCGGGGCTGGGGCGCGGATCAGACGGCGGCGGCGAGCTGCGGCGCCTCGTACCAGCCGCGCGCCAGCGCGTGGGTGGGCGCGTCATCGAGCTCGCGTGCGAGCTGCAGACGCGCCGAGCGCAGCCGCGAGTACACCGTGTTCACGTTGACGTCGAGGCGCGCCGCAATCTCCTGCGCGGTCATGCCGTCGCGCTCGGCGAGCACGTAGACCTCGCGACGCGCGGCGTCGAGCGATGCGAGCATGCGCTCGAGTCGGCCTTCGGCGAAAAGTCGCATGGTCGTGGCTTCCGCATCGGCGACCGACTCGATCGGATCGAGACGATCGAGCCGACGACGCAGACGATCGCGACTGCGGCGATGATCCTTCGCGACGCGACGCGCGATGCCGAAGAGCCACGTGCGTGCGGTCGAGCGCCCCTCGAACGCATCGAGTCGACGCTGCGCGACCAGGAACACGTCTTGCGCGACGTCTTCGGCGTGCGCCTCGGGCACACCGAAGCGCTGCACGCTGCGCGTCACGAATGCGAAGTGCATCCGGTAGATGTCGGCAAGACCAGGCTCGACCGGGGGGAGTCGGTGCGGGAGCATGCTGGCATCGTCGTTGTCGTGCCGCGGCCGCACCATCGCGCAACCGACTGAAATCGCGGGGCGACGCCTACGTCGATCGACGTATGCGTGCGCGCAGCTCGGTCAGCGCACCCAGCTCTCGACCCAATAGCCGGCGCCGAAGCCACCGATGCGCACGATGTCGAGCGCACCCGAGCCATCGAGATCGGCGACCGCGATCCCGTACGGGGTGTCGAGCGGCACGCCACCGATCGTGTAGCTCGCGTCGGGCAGCGCCGCGTCGAGCGACGCGAACGCGGTGCCGCTGCCGTCGCCGACGTACACCGCGAGACCGGTCACCGCGTCGTGCGTGACGAGATCGAGGTGACCATCGCCGGTCATGTCGGCGAGCTCGGCGATCACCGCGACGTCGACGCTCGCGCCGACGGCGAACGTGCCGGCGTCGCCGAGCTGGATCGTGCCGCCCGCCGCGATGTCGAGATCGCCGTCGCAGTCGACGTCGCCGAGCGCTCCTTGCACGGGATCCGCGAGGCCACCGGGCGTGCCTCCGCCGCCGAGCAACGCCGACTGCGCGAGCGCACCTGCGCCGTCGTTGACGAGCACGTGGGCGTCGATCGCCGCGGTGCCGCGGCCGAAGCCGACCGCATCGAGATCGCCGTCGCCGTCGAGATCGCCGAACGCGAAGTCACCGATGCTCGCGCCATCGACCACCGGCATCGGCAACGCGCTCCACGTGCCGCCGCCGCCCTTCATCGCGTACACGCCCGACGAGAATTGATCGGCGCCGAAGAGCGCATCGAGGGTGCCGTCGCCGTCGAGATCGCCGAGGCCCGCCCCCGCGAAGAGTGGGCCATCGGGCAGACCGCTGCGCGACTCCGAGAAGCTGAGCGCGCCGGTGTTGCGCCACGCCCATGCTCCGCGCGCGTGATCGCCGAAGACGACGTCGAGCGCTCCGTCGCCGTCGATGTCGCCGAGGTCACCGCCCCACCCGCCCGCGAAGATTCCACCCGCGAGCGTGCCGGGCGTGGGATCGAAGGTGCCGTCGCCGTTGCCGTGGAATGCGAGGCCGACGCTGGCCTTGCGGAAGTTCACCACGAGATCGACGTTGCCATCGCCGTCGACGTCGGCGAGTAGCGGCACCGAGCGTGGCGCTTCGGGATCGGCGTAGGCGGCGACGGAGAGCGAAGTGGCGAGGCGGAAGGCGTCGCCGCCACAGCCGATCTGCACGTGGCTCGCGACGCCGCGATCGCTTTGCAGCGCGCTCGGCATGTGGCAGCCCGCCGCGAACTCGCAGTGTTCTGCAGACGGTCCGCCGCTGTCGCTCTCGTCGACGCCGCTGTCGCCTGCTTCGCTGCCCGCTTCGCTCTCGCCTTCGTCGGATTCGTCGCTCGGATCGCTGCCTTCCGATCCGCTCGACGCATCGTTCGTCACGGCGGTGCCGATCGACGTAGCCGTGCCTTCATCGCGCGTGTCGCCGCACGCGAGCGCGAGGATCGACGAGAGCACCGCGAGACGAGGCCTGTTGCGAACGACCATGGTGCGTGGGTGGCCGCTCGAGCGTGGGCTCGTGCGCATGTACGGTGGCTCACGCGAGGTCGCGGCACGGCGACGTCGCAGCGCGGCCACGCAGGGCAGCGACGAAGGGGGTGTCCATGCGCGCGACCTGCCTGACCTTGTGCATGCTGCTCGGCTGCTCGATCTCGCCCGAAGGCGGCACGTCGCTCGGCGGCGGATCTGCGGAGGTCGGCGGTGCCGAAGGCGAAGCGTCGTCGAACGCCGCGAGCAGCGAAGACGAAGGCGGATCGAGCGGCGAGGACGAGAGCTCCGACGGCGGCGGCACGATCACACCGAGCGACAGCAGCAGTGGTGCGGTCGAGTCGAGCGGTGCGCTCGACGATGGCGATGCGAGCAGCTCCGAGGTCGGCGGTGACGTGCCGCCGTTGCACGACTACTACCAAGCGTGCACCACCGATGCCGAGTGCGCGTCGGATCCCGGGCTCGCGTGCTTGAAGGCCGATCAGAACGGGGCGCAGGGCTTCTGCAGCGCCGCGTGCGGGACGATGGGTGCGAGCCCGCCCGATCCGCAGCTCTGTCCGCCTGCGCCCGCTGGCGTCACTGCGACCGTCGTGTGTGTCGACGGGTTCATTCGCAATTGCGCGCTGTCTTGTGTCGGCGATGGCGAGTGTCCGGGCGGCACGGCCTGCTTGCCCGCGAACAACGGTGGTGGGCCTTATTGCTTCGGGACTTGAGCCCGGCACGGGCACGTTCACGGGGTCGCTTGCCCTGCGGGCGCGCGGTCAACCATGCTCGTACTGCGCCATCCTGCTCGCGAGCGCGGCGCGGGTGTGGATGCCGAGGCGCTCGTAGATGTTCGCGAGGTGCGTCGACACCGTGCGCGCGCTGATGAAGAGGCGCTTGCCGATCTCCGGATTGGTGAGCCCTTGCGCGACGCAGCGCGCGACCTCGAGCTCGCGCGCGGTGAGCAGCTCGTGCAGCGCGGGGCCTTGGTAGCTGCCCGAGCGCGAGGGTGAGCCGTCGTAGCCGAAGCGCATCACGACTTGGCCGACCTTGAGCTCGTCGCCTTCGCGCAGCACGGCTGCGTCGACGCGGCGACCGTTCAAGAACGTGCCGTTGGTGGATCCGAGATCGAGCACGTTCACGATGCCGTCGCCGTGATCGACGATCTTCGCGTGGCGTCGCGACACGCCGTCGGCATCGAGCCGCAGGCCCACGCCTTCGGTGCGTCCGATGACGAGGCCACCCTCGGGGATCGCCGCGCGCTGGCTCGGCGCGCCTTCGACGACGTCGAGCCACGGACGACCGCGCGATGCCGCGGCCGGATCGGGCGCGTCGAGCGTGCGCGTGGGATCGTCGGCCATTGCCCCGAGCTCAGCATACCAAGCCCATCGCGCGACCGCGGGATCCGTCATCCGACGTAGGCACGCAGCGCGGAAATCCGCCGAGCGCCCGATGGTCGATCCGAGCGCTCGTGGCGACGATGCCGGCGGGATGCGGAGACTCGCAACACCAGCGCTCGTCTTCGTCGCGGCCTGCTACGAGGGGCTCGCGCCGACGGAGATCGGCGTCGACGCGACGAGCGGCGATCCGGGCACGAGCGGTGTGCACGGCGACGGCACCAGCGAGGGCAGCACCGGCGATGCGCTCGGTTGCACGCCCGACGCGGGGCCGATGGTGGTGCGTCGACTGACGCGCTTCGAGTACGACAACACCGTCCGCGATCTGCTCGGCACGTCGCTGCGACCGGCGCAGGACTTCGCGCCCGATCCCGTGTGGCTCGGCTTCGACAACAACGGATCGGTGGCGACGGTCGGCGACGCGATCGCGGAGCAGTACCTGCACGCCGCGGAGGCGCTCGCGGCCGACGCGATCGGGCGACTGCCGGAGCTGCTGCCCTGCGATCCGGCGCTCGCCGACGACGCGTGCATCGATGCGTTCGTCGCTGCGTTCGTGCGCAAGGCGTGGCGACGCGAGCCCACCGCGCAGCAGCTCGCGGCGTTGCGTGCGGTCTACGACGCCGGCGGCGGGCTCGAGCACGGCATCGGCATGCTGATCGAGACGGTGCTGCAGTCGCCGCGCTTCTTGTACCGCTTCGAGCTCGGACGCGACGAGCTCGGCGACGGGCTCGCGCGGCTCGACGGACACGAGATCGCGAGCCGGCTGTCGTACTTCGTGTGGGGCTCGCTGCCCGACGACGCGCTGCTCGACGCAGCCGCCGCGGGCGAACTGGAGGCACGCGACGCCGTGATGGCCCACGCGGAGCGCATGCTCGACGATCCGCGCGCCGAAGACGGCGTGGTGCATCTGTTCGAGCAGGTGCTCGGGCTGCAGGCGCTCGACGGCATCGCGAAGGACCCAGCGGTGTTCCCCGCGTGGTCCGATGCCGTGCGCGACAGCATGCACGGCGAGACGCGGCGCTTCGTCGCCGAGGCGGTGCTGCACGACGACGGCACGCTCGACGGCCTCGTCAACGCGCGCTTCACCTTCGCCGATGCGACGCTCGCGGAGTACTACGGCTTGGCGCAGGCGCTCGGCCCGGAGCTCGAGCGCGTCGAGCTCGACGACGACGATCACCGCGGTGGGCTGCTGCGCCTAGGCGCGCTCTCGGCCGCGCTCGGCAAGTTCGGTGCAACCGCGCCGGTGCTGCGCGGCAAGTTCGTGCGCCAGCAGCTCTTGTGCGAGTCGTTGCCGCCACCGCCCGACGACGTCGACTTCGAGCCGCCCGACATCGATCCCGATGCGACCGCGCGCGAGCGCTACGAGCAGCACTCCATCGACGCGCAGTGCAGCGGCTGCCACGTGCGCATGGATCCGATCGGCTTCGGCTTCGAGCACTACGACGGCGCGGGTGCGTGGCGCGAGCTCGAGCACGGGCTGCCGATCGACGATCGCGGCACCATCGTGGGCCTCGATGCGCGCGGCGACGTGCACTTCACCGGCGTCGACGGCCTCGCCGACGAGCTGCTCGCGAGCGGTCGGTTGCACGACTGCGTCGCGCTGCACTCGTTCCGCTACGCGCTCGGACGCGCCGAGACGTTGCAGGACGAGTGCACGCTCGACGAGCTGCGCGCCTCGTTCCGCGCGCACGGCGACATCCGCCGGCTCGTCGTGGAGATCGTCGGCAGCGAAGCCTTCCGCACCGTGCGACCCGCGGAGGCACCATGAGACGGCGCGCATGGCTGCGCGGTGCGGGTGGCATCGCGGTCGCGTTGCCGTGGCTCGAGTCGTGGCCGCGTCGCGCACGGGCAGACGTCGGCGACTTCCCCACGCGCTGCGTGCTCGTGTTCACCAGCAACGGCACGGTGCCGCCGTCGTGGGTGCCGGGGCCCGACTTCACGCTGTCGCCGATCCTCGAGCCGCTCGCCGAGCATCGCGAGCGCATCCTCGTGTGCAGCGGCATCGACATGTCGTCGTCGGGCGACGATCTCAAGGGCCACAATCGCGGCGTCGGCACGCTGTGGACCGGGCTCGAGCCGAACGGTGGCAACGACGGCGACGCCGGTTATGCGTCGGGCATCTCGATCGATCAGCTCCTCGCGCAGCAGCTGCAGCCGGGCACGCCCTTCTCCACGCTCGAATTCGGGGTGCGCGTGAAGTCGGATCTGCCGAACGGACGGATGATCTACTCGGGGCCGAACCAACCCATCGCACCGCAGGACAGTCCGTTCGCGATGTTCGATCGATTGTTCGGCGACGGCACCGGCGAGGCAGCGGCGATGTTGCTCGCGCGCCGGCAGACCGTGCTCGATGCGGTGGCCGACGACACCGCCGCGATCCTGCCGCGGCTCGGCGGTGCGGATCGCATCAAGCTGCAGGCGCACCTCGACGCGGTGCGCTCGCTGGAGATGCGCCTGGCCGCGCTCGGTGGCCTCGCCTGCGTCGCGCCGCAGCTGCCACCCGCGTTCGACTGGAAGAAGAACGATCGCTATCCCGAGGTCGGCGAGCTGCAGCTGGAGATGCTGGTGATGGCGCTCGCGTGCGGGCTCACGCGCATCGCGAGCCTCATGTGGTCGCACGCGCTGTCGTCGGTGATCTTCACGTGGCTCGGGCAGAGCGTCGATCACCACACGCTGTCGCACGACGAGAGCCCCGATGCGCAGGCGCAGCTGGTCGCGATCGGGCGCTGGTACGCGGAGCGCTTCGCGGGGCTGCTCGCGCGCATGGAGGCGGTGGTCGAAGGCGACGGCACGCTGCTCGATCACAGCGTCGTCGTGTGGGGCAGCGAGCTCGGCAAGGGCCAGCCGCACTACTGCAAGCAGATCCCGTTCGTGCTCGCGGGCTCCGCCAACGGGTATTTCGCCACCGGTCGACACGTCGCGTTCGATCACGCATCGCACAACGATCTGCTGCTCGCGGTGCTCGAAGCGATGGGCGTGGTGGTGCCGAGCTTCGACGATCCCGCATTTTGTCACGGGCCGCTCGCGGAGCTGCGCGCCTGATCAACGCACGCGCTCGCGCAGCCACGTACGCACCGCCGCGCGGCCGTCGTCACCGTTCGGACCCACCTGCTCGAACGCGGCGAGCGACGCGTTGGCTTCCGCGACCGCGAGCGGCACGTCGGGGCGCAGGCCCCAGTGCACGCGCGCGATCGCGAAGAGCGTCTCGGCGCGATTGCTGAGCTCGCCGTCGTTCTTCGCGTAGATCGCCAGCGCGCGCGCGAGCAGCGGCTCGGCCTCGCTCCACCGCTGCCGCGCGACCAACGTCTCCGCCACACCGAGGCTCGCGTTCGCGGTGGCGACGTGGCCCTCGCCGAGCCCGCGCTCCGCGATCGCGAGCGCGCGCCGATGCCAGCGCTCCGCATCCTCCGGCCGGCCCAGCCCGCGCAGCACGATGCCCACGTTGTTGAGCGGACCCACGAGGCTGGGATGCTCGGGCCCGAGCCTACGCTCGTCGATCGCGACGCAGCGCGCGAAGTAGGTCTCTGCTTCCGCGAAGCGATCGAGCTCGAGCAGCGCGACCCCGAGGTTGTTGAGCGACTCCGCGAGATCGGGATGATCGTCGTCGAGCGCGCGCTCGCGGATCGCCAGCGCACGCTCGTGCGTCGCGATCGAAGCGTCGTACTCGCCGAGCCGCAGCAGATCGATGCCGAGGTTGTTCAGCGACACCGCCAGGAGCGGATGGTCGCGCCCGAGCGTAGCCTCGCGCAGCGCCACCGCGCGCTCGAGGGGTGCGCGCGCAGCCGCATACTCACCCTTCGTATAGTGGCTGATGCCGATGCCACCGAATGTCGACGCGAGCGCCGGGTGATCGTCGCCCAGCACGCCGCGCTGGATCTCCAGCGCGCGCGCATACCCCTCGCCGGCCGCATCGACACGCCCGACGGTGAGCTCGAGGCCCGCGAGGTTGTTGAGCGCAGAGGCGTAGCGCAGATCGTGCTGCCCCTGCTGCGCCCACAGATCGCGCGCACGCTCGAGCACGCCGCGCGCCTCGTCGTACCGGCCGCCGCGACGCAGCACCGAGCCGTGCACGTCGAGCAGCGCCGCCTCTGCGGTCGCGTCGGTCTCGGCGCGCGCGCGCGCGGCTTCGGCGTGGCGCACCCACTCGAGCCCTTCGTCGACCCGCGCCTGATCCCAACCGACGACTTGGCCGAGCTGGGTCGCGGAGCGCAGCATCGATGCGCCGTCGTCTTGCTCGCGCGCACGCCAGTAGGCCTGTGCGAGCACGCGCTCGGCCTGCACCGCATCGCCTTCTTGTTTCAGCAGCAAGCCGCGCACCGTGAGGATCTCGGCGACGAGCCCGGGCAGCAGCGTTTCGTCGATCGCCGCGAGCTCGGCGTCCGCGATGTCGAGGCCATCGCGGGGATGGCCGGCGCGC
>DASZPU010000349.1:0-4746 GCA_035550195.1 Nannocystaceae bacterium | reverse complement strand
TGCTCGTCGACCACGGTCTCGGGGGCGGCGGTGCCCGTGCCGGCGCAGGCGGCGACGAGCGCGAGGGTGCACAGCATGGCGCTTCGCATGGTCACCTGGATACGCGTGGCCCCGAGGGCCGGTCTGTCACGAGGGCGGCGTTCCGAGCCGCGCACGCACGGTTTGGAGGATCGCGACCTCGGCGGGCACGAGCTGACCATCCGCCCACGCACCCCACTCGAGGTACTGCAACAGCTCGGTCAACGCGGCGTGGGGGAGGCGATCGAGCAGCTGCTCGAGCGGCTCGGCACGCGCGGCGGCGATCGTCGGATCCACGACCTGCGGATCGAGCTCGGCCCAGATCCGCGCACGCGTGTCACCGTCGATGCCATGGCGATCCATCGTGGCCTCGAGCAGCGCGCGCTCGCGATCGTCGACCCAACCATCCGCCACGAGCAGCCGCAGCAAGATGCGACAGCACAGCACCTTCTCCGCGTGATCGTCACGCAGCGCGCCTTCGATCGCCGAGAACACCGAGATGCGCAGTGCAGTGATGCCCATCGCGGCTGCGATCATGCCTGCGATGCGCGGCCGTTGTCGAGCCGTGCACGCGCACGCGCCGAAGCGAGCTCTGCGGGTGGACGATCGTCGCGTCGCGAGGCTGCGAGCAGCTCGGCGGCGGTGTGCTCGATCGCAGCGATTGTCTCCGCGATGCGTGCGCGCGTGTGCGCCGTGTCGCCCGCGGTGACCGTGAGCACGCCTTCGATCACCGCGCCCGCCGACGACACCGGATCGGGCACCACCCACACGCCGCGTCGATGGAGCACGAGCTCCGCACCGGGTACGAGCATGTTGTTGGCCGCGCCACAGACCGCACGCGTGGGCCACGATGCGGCCGCGACAGGATCGATCGCATGCCCGAGCGCGCAGGGCGAGAGCACGTCGCATGCGATCGTCGGCAGCTCGTGCGCGGCGACGATCGTCACGCCGAGCTCGGCCGCGCGTGCACACGCGTCGGCATCCGGGTCGTTGCCGTACACGCGTGCGCCGAGCTCGAGCAGGCCTCGCGCGACGCGACCACCGACGTTGCCGAGCCCTTGCACGACCGCGGTCGCACCGCGCGGCGACATTCCGAGCGCGGGCCACACCGCACGCATCGCCGCGAGCACGCCCGCAGCCGTCGACGCGCTGGGATCGTTCGCGACGGGATTGCAGTGCCGCGTGGCCTCGCGCACCCACGCGAGCTCCTGCGCGCCGGTGCCGACGTCGGGCCCACACACGTAGCGACCGCCGAGCTCGTCGACCGCCCGCCCGAGCGCGCGATAGATCTCCGGCCACGGTGCGCCCGCGCGCTCGCGCAGCACCGTCTTCGCGCCGCCCGCCGCGAGCCCGGCGAGCGCACACTTGTCGCGCATCGCTCGCGCGAGCCGGCGCGCATCGACACATGCATCGTCGTCGCTGTCGTAGCGCGCGCGTCGGATCCCGCCGAACGCGGGGCCGAGCACGGTCGAATCGATCACGATCACGCCGTACCAGCCGAGCCGATCGTCGACGAGCTCGACGACGCGCTCGGGCTCCCGCGGATCCACGCGGCTACGGATACCCCCGCGGACCCGCACGCGTCCAGGTGAGAGCGGGTGCGCGAGCGCGCGCGAGCGCCGGTGCGCAGGAGCAGCTCGCTCGACGACGGCGACGTACGAATTCGACTGACCGCGCGCGCGGTCTGGGCGAGCATCGAAGCCATGGATAGGACGATTCGCTTGCTCGCACTCGGCGCCGTGGCGACCGGTTGCCCCTACGATCCGAACACGGTCGATCCCACCGAGCTCACCACGAACGACACCGACGGGAGCAGCAGCAGTGCGACCGGCGCGAGCATGAGCGCGACGAATCCCAGCGATCCGACCGACCCCTCGACGCCCACCAGCACGGACCCCAGCGATCCCGACACCGGTAGCACCGGCGTGCCGGCCAACTGCGGCGACGGCAACGTCGACGGCGACGAAGTCTGCGACGACGGTGTGAACGACGGCAGCTACGGCGGTTGTCTCGAGGACTGCAGCGACTTCGCCGATCGTTGCGGCGACGGCGAGATGAACGGCCCCGAGGTGTGCGACGACGGTGTGAACGACGGCAGCTACGCCGGCTGTGCGGCCGACTGCGACGCGCTCGGCCCGTACTGTGGCGACAGCGAGATCAACGGCCCCGAGGATTGCGACAACGGCGACGCGAACGCGAACGGCAGCGGTTGCAACGTCGACTGCGTCACGTCGGGCAGCCAAGTCGGCATGTACATGCGCGACGATCTGGACTTCTGCGACGGCGTGTTCGTCACGCGGCCCGCGTTCCGCGACAACGGCACCACGGTCGTCGCGGCCACGGGCTACTGCAGCGACGACAGCCGCGCGCTGATCGAGCTCAACTCCGATGCGACGGAGAGCCAGGTCTTCGACGATCTCCTGTTGCCGCAGACGCCGGTGCGTCAGGCCACGACGATCGGCGACGACTGGGTGCTGTCGGCGTACGGCTGCAACTACGTGATCTCTCCGATGGGCGAGCTCACCGAGATCTGCGCCGACGGTCGCCTCGTCGGCGATCAATCGCTCGAGGCGGCCGACGATGGCAGCTACATCGCGCTGAACTACGACTCGTTGGGGCTGTTCCCCAGCGGCAGCCCCATGGCCGGCGACTCGCCGACGTGGACGGCGGCACCGCAGGACAACGCGTACTACGACTACACCTTCATCGCGTCGACGTTCGGTGCGTCGGGCTCGGTGGCCGTCGCAGGATACGTGCGGCAGATCAGCAACAACGACTACTACGGCTACGTCGCGCGCTACACCTCGGCGGGCAACCTCGTCACGGACTACTGGATCAACGAGCTCGACTACGTCGACGACATCATCCACGCGCCCGATGGCACCGTGGCGCTGGTCAACGCTTACCCGAGCTACTCGGTGATCAAGCTCGACGCGAGCTACAACCAAGAGTGGACGTACGCGACCGGGGCCAACTCGAACATCGCGGCGGCCTTCGATTCCACGGGCGCGCTCGTGTTGCTCTTCCAGGACGGCACGAGCATGCAGCCGCGCTTCCTCAAGCGTGCGCCGGACGGCACGACGCTGTGGGACCAGGCGATCACCGGCGTGAACTACTCGTTCCGCATGGCGATCGATCCCGACGATGCGATCTGGGTGGTCGACGCCTCGTGCTGCGGCCCGGGATCCGGGCTCATCGTGCAGAAGTTCGCGCCGTAGTTCTACTTCGGCACGACCAGCTCGCGCGTGCGCACCCAGGTGAATCCGACGGCGCAACAGATCGCTGCGACGCCGACGAGCACGGGCACGCTCACCCACGGGCTAGGTGCGCGCACGAGCGCCGCGAAGAAACCACCCGAGCTGGGCAAATCCAGCAGCCCGCGCAGGTGCGTGCGCAACGTGAGCTGCGAGAGGAAGCCCGGCACGGCGCCGAGCACCTGATCCCAGACGACGACGCCGAGCCCGACCAGCATCGGACGCTTGAGCACGAGTCCGAGCAAAGCGAAGAGCGGCACGTAGGCGAGCGTGCCGAGCAACGCGATCGCGAGCTGCTTCGGTAGTGCGATCGGGTCGTCGGTGGCGATGAGGATGCCGAGCAGGATCGGTACGAGCACCACGATCGCGGCCGCGGCCGTGCGGGCGAGGAAGATCGAGCCGCGCGCGAGCGGGCGCACGAACGCGTAGGTCAGCGTCTGATCCTCGACCTCTTCGCGCAGGCCGCCGGAGCCGAAGAACAGCGCGAGCAACGGCAGCGCGAGCCCGATCTCGAAGTCGACGACGACCCGCGGCGAGCCGGCGATGCGCAGCGACACCGCGATGATCGTGAGCGCGAGCAGCCACAACACGGTCGCGGGGCGACGCAACGCCCGCACCGCGTGGAAGCGGGCCCAGAAGATCGCGAGCGGTAGCTGGGGCGGGAGCGTCATGACACGAGGTAGCGGTAGAGGCTCTCGAGGTCGGCGTCGGGCGAGGTCATGCGCTCGAGCACGAGCCCGAGCGACGCGGCGGTGCGCGGGAGCTCGTCGCAGATGCCGTCGAGGTCGACGGTGGTGAGCTCGATGGTGCGCGCGTCGATCATCGCGATCGCGCGCACCGAGGTGCTGTGCAGCATCGCGGTGGCGAGCGTGCGCGCCTGCTCGAGCTCGACGTGGATGCGATAGGGGCGATCGTCGAGCAGCGAACGCAGGCGGCGGATGTTGCCTTGGGCGCGCAGCCGGCCGTAGCGCACGACCACGACCTGGTGGGTCATCGCTTCGATCTCGTGCAGCACGTGGCTCGACACGACCACCGTGCGATCGCCGGCGCCGAGCGAGGCCACGAGCGCGATGAGATCGGCGCGGCCGACCGGATCGGTGCCGGTGAGCGGCTCGTCGAGCAGCACGACGCGCGGATCGTGGGCGATCGCTTGCGCGATCTTCACGCGCTGTCGCATGCCGCGGCTCATCTCGCGTAGACGCTTGTCGGCGGCGCGCTCGAGCCCGACCCGTACGAGCGCTTCACGTGCGCGGCGATCGGACTCCTTGCCGTCGAACCCGTGCAAGCGCACCAGCGCGGCGACGAACTGCGACGCGGGCAGCTCTTCGTAGAACTTGTCGTGCTCGGGGCAGAGGCCGAGCGAGATCATCGCGTGGGGATCGGCGAACGGATCGCGGCCGAGCACGCGCACTTCACCGGTGTCGGGGCGGAGCTGTCCGGTGATGAGCTTGAGCAGCGTCGACTTGCCCGAGCC
>DASZPU010000348.1:0-10752 GCA_035550195.1 Nannocystaceae bacterium | reverse complement strand
TCGGCACCACGATCCGCCACCAGCAACCCCGCGGGGCAACGCGGGAAAAACCCGCGAAAGTCGACGCTGAGTCGGCTCAGCGCGAGCTTTCGCGGGAATTTCCCGCGTTCGCCGAGCGGCTCAGAGCGCGACCAGGCGCGTGCGGACGCTGGTGTCGAGCGCTGCGATGCCGCCGCAGAGCTTGGCGGCGGCGGGGTCGTCGTGGGCGAGCTGGAGATCGACGAAGAGCAGGCCGACGTCTTCGAGGGTCGCGAGCGCTTGGCCGGCGATGTTGATGTTGCTCTCGGCGATCACGCGGTTGATCTGCGAGAGCACGCCGGGGACGTTGCGGTGCATGTTGACGACGCGGCAGCCGGGCTTGCCGCGCATCGCAGCGGGCGGTGGGAGATCGAGCTGCGGAAGGTTGACGCAGCCGAGCGTGCGACCGTCGGCGAGGAAACGCGCGACCGAGCCCGCGACCTCGAGGCCGATGTTCGCCTGCGCTTCTTGGGTGGAGCCGCCGATGTGCGGCGTGAGGATCACGTTGTCGAGGCCCTGCAGATCGCACGCGAAGGCATCGGCCTCACCCGCAGGCTCCTGCGGATACACGTCGAGCGCCGCGCCGGCGACGTGACCGCTGTCGAGCGCAGCCCGCAGCGCCGCGAGATCGACGACGCGACCGCGGCTCGCGTTCACCAGATACGCACCGCGCTTCATCGCGGCGAGCTCGGCTTCGCCGATCATGTCGCGCGTGTTCGCGGTGTCGGGCACGTGCAGGCTGACGAAGTCGCTGCGCCCCAACACGTCGGCGAGGCTGCTGCCTTGACGCGCGTTGCCGAGCGACAGCTTCGCGACGATGTCGTGGAAGATCACCTGCATGCCGAACGCTTCGGCGAGCACGCTGAGCTGGCTGCCGATGTGGCCGTAGCCGATGATGCCGAGCGTCTTGCTGCGGATCTCGTGCGAGCCCGCGGCGTTCTTCGCCCAGCGGCCCTCGTGCGCGGCGCGGCTGCGCGCGAAGATCTGGCGCGAGAGCATCACGAGCTCGGCCATCACCAGCTCGGCGACGCTGCGCGTGCTCGAGAACGGTGCGTTGAACACCGCGATGCCGGCGCGACGCGCCGCGACGAGATCGATCTGATCGGTGCCGATGCAGAACGCACCGATCGCGGTGAGGTTGGGCGTCGCTTCGATCACCTTCGCGGTGACCCGGGTCTTGCTGCGAATGCCGACGACGACCGGGCCGTCGGGCGAAGCTGCGAGCGCGGCGATGAGCTCGTCCTCGTCGAGGCCCTTGTCGATGCGACGCACGCCGACGCCGTGGCGCGCGAGCTCGTCGTCGGCGCTGGCGTGGACCTTCTCGAGCAGCAGGGCATGGGCGCGGGGCACGGGCGGACTATGGCCCGAAGCCGGCGGCGGTTCAACGACCGCGCGTGCGGGCGTCGCCGTCGGGGCTGCTATGGTTGCGTGCACACGTGATCGCTGCGGTGCATTTCTTCGCGCTCGTCGCCGCGGCGCGTGGGCCCGTCGAGCTGCAGTGGCGAGCACCGCAGGGTTGCCCGGAGCAGGCCCACGTCGCGGCGCGCGTCGATGCGTTGCTGGGGCCGGTCGATCCGCAGGATGATGCTGCGATCGCGACGGTCGACGTCGCGGCCGAGGCCGACGGTCGCTTCACTGCGCTCGTGCGTGTCGGCGGTGCGGCGGGTGGCGCGGCGCGATCGATCGCGGGTAGCTCGTGCGCGACGTTGGCCGATGCGGTCGCGCTCGTGATCGCGGTGCATGTCGATGCGCTCGCGGTCGGCGATGCCACCGAGCTCGAGGTGAAGCTGCACGACGAGGTCGTGGTGCCGGAGGCGTCGAGCGACGCGGCCAGTGGCAGCGAGCGCGCGAGCGGAAGCGACGACGCCCGCGGAGTCGCGCGGGCAAGCGTCGAGCCCGTCGATGCGCCGCCTCCTCGGCCGCGGAGATTCGCGCTGCGCGGCGCGTTGCGGGTCGGCGGTGGTGCCAGCTTCCTCGCGCTGCCCGGCGTCGTCGCGCCGCTCCTCGATGTCGGCGCGGCGTTGCACGTCGGACGCGCGCGCGTGCAGCTCGACGTCGGATGGCAGCTCGCTCGACCCGCACGACTGAATCCACCGAACGAAGGTGCGGGTGCGGACATCGGGCTCGTCGCGGTGGCGTTGCGCGGTGGCTGGGCCCCGCGCTTTCGCACCGTCGAGATCCCGGTGCTCGGCGGCGTCGAGATCGGTGACATGACGGCGCGCGGCGTCGGGCTCAGCGGATCGAGCACCGAGCACGGACCGTGGGTCGCGCTGCTCGCGGGCGCGGGCGTGGCGTGGACGCCGTTGCCCGCGTTCGCGCTCGTGCTCGATCCGGCGCTCGTCGTCGGCGTGGGTCGCCAACGCTTCGGCGCGCGCAACGGCGGCGGAATCGAGCCGCTCTATCGCCCGCGGACGGTGGGTGCGCGCCTGCAGCTCGCGCTCGAGGTGCGCTTTCCGTGACGGATCGGCGCGCGGGCGGGCACGCAGGGATCGTGGCCGCCCCTGCGACCGCGATCGAACCGACCGAGCTCGACTTCGCCGAGCTCTATGCAGCGCATCACGACGGTGTGCGCCGCACGCTCGTGTGCCTCGGCGTGCCCGAAGCGATCGTCGACGACGCGCTGCAAGAAGTGTTCGTCGTGGTGCACAAGCGCCTCGACGATCCTTCGCAGTACCAGAGCATCAAGGGGTGGATCTACGGCATCGCGCGGCGCGTCGCGTGGCGGCATCATCGCAGCGACGCGCGCGCGAAGAAGAAGCTCGCGCTGGTCGATCCACCGCGCGACGACGGCACGCCCGAGTCGGAGCTCGCGCGCCGCGAGGCGATCGACTTCATGCACGCGTTCCTCGACGCGCTCGACGACGATCAGCGCGAGGTGTTCGTGCTCTCGGAGATCGAAGGGTTGTCCGCGCCGGAGATCGCGATGATCGTGTCGGCGAAGCTCAACACGGTGTACTCGCGATTGCGGCTCGCTCGTGGTCGGTTCGAGCAGGCGCTCGCGCGTCGAGGCGCACGCGCGCGGCGGGAGGAGGTGGGTCGTGGACAGTGATCCGGCACGGGCCGCGTTGGCGGCGTTTCGCGAGGCCACGGCCTGCTCGGCGGAGCTGCGCGCGGAGAATCTGCGCAGGATCGAAGCGCGATTGCACGGGCAGTCGCAGGGCGCGGCGGCGCGGAGCAATCGCGGGATCGGGATCGTCGTCGCGGTGCTGGCTGCGGCAGCGGTGGCAGTGTTGGTGGCGCGGGGGATGACGCGCGAGACCGTGGCGGAGCGCGCGGGCGCGGGGCGATCGCAGGCGAGCGATGATGTGAAGGTGGAGGCCGGTTCGGTTGCGGTGCCGCCGGTCATGACGACCGCGCCTGCGCCCGCGCCCACGCCCACGCCCACGCCCACGCCCACGCCGGTGGAGCAGCGATCGCGGCAACGTGGGGCGGTGCGCGCGGAGCCGGCCGCGCCCGAGGATCTGCTCGCGCGCGAGGCCGCGGCGTTGAAAGCCGCACGCGAAGCGCTCGCGCGCGGTGAGCTCGACGTCGCCGCACGGGAGCTCGCGGCCCTCGATCGCGAGCTCCCCCAGGGTGAGCTCCTCGAAGAGCGGCGCATGCTCGCGCAGCGGTTGCGCTGTGCGCGAGGCGACACGAGCGCCTGCACGAAATCTCCGTGACGGATGCGAACGTGGCGGGGCACTCGGGCTGCGGAGCCTTACGACATGACGATGGGTTGGAATCAGTTGGGTAGACACACCATCTTCGCCACGTTGCTCGCCGGTTGCGGCGTGAAGACGGTCGGCGATCTCGACAGCGGCAGCGACTCGAGCGACAGCACGGCGGAAGGCAGCGAAGGCCACACCAGCGTCGTCTCGCAGAGCGCGAGCGACAGTGACACCGACAGCGCCACCGGCGAGGAATCCTCGGCGTCGGTGAGCACCACCGATCCGTCCACCTCCACGACGGATCCGACCGACACCGAAACCGACAGCGGCGAGTGCCCGCCCGGCGAAGGCTCGATCTGCGATCCGCAGCCGGAGATCCCCGGCAGCGCCGCGGCGTGGAGCATCGACAGCGGCAAGACCTTCCAGGCCGCGCTCACCGACGTGCAGTGCGTCGTCGCCGACTTCCAAGACGACGGCACCGCGATGACGATCGAGCTGCACTGCGACGAAGAAGAGCTCGCTGCGCACACCATCGTCGTGCCGAGCAATCCGATCACGCCACTCAACCTCGGCATCGACAGCAGCGTGCGGCTCTCGTACTACGCCGACACGCCGATGTGGACCAACGACTGGTTCGCGATTCATCGCGTCGGCGGTGGGCTGATCATCGGCGGCAGCTCGGGCGACAGCGTGTTGCCGCCCGACAACGCGCTCATCTTCGGATCGATCGGCCTCGCCGTGCGCACCGACGTCTGCGCGCAGGAATGCCTCATCGACGAGTGCGGCCCACGGGCGCGCCACGCCATCGATGTCACCGTCGATGGCGACGAGGCCACCGTCTTCGATCGCACGGTCGGCATCGTCGGCGATCCCACGCAGTACACCGTGGTCGTCGGTGCAGCGGCCGGCTTCGTCGGTCCCGTCGAATGCGTCGACACCCCCGACGCCTGGTATCAGGTCATCGTGTACGACAGCAGCGAGGGCTGAGCTCGCCGGAGGAGCGCGCGGGGTTTCCTCGCGCGCTGCGATCCGGTACCCCTGGCAGGCGATGGCGCAGACGAACAAGCCCCGCCTCCTGACCGGCGATCGTCCCACGGGTCCGCTGCACCTCGGTCACCTCGTCGGCAGCCTCGAGACCCGCGTCGCGCTGCAAGACGATCACGAGTGCTTCATCATCGTCGCGGATCTGCACACGCTCACCACGCGTCCGCGCAAGTCGGAGATCGACGAGCTGCCGACGCACGTGCGCGACGTCGTGCTCGATCAGCTCGCGGTCGGCATCGACCCCCAGAAGGCCACGTTCTATCTGCAGTCGGGCGTGCCTGCGGTCTACGATCTCGCGATCTTGTTGCAGATGCTCGTGCCCAAGTCGCGGCTCGAGCAGGTGAAGAGCCTGTGGAGCATGGCGCGCGCCGCTGCGATGCCCGACGACGCGATGACGATGGGCTTGCTCGGCTATCCGGTGCTGCAAGCCGCCGACATCCTGATGGCGCGCGCGACCGTCGTGCCGGTCGGGCTCGACAACGAAGAGCACATCGCGATCGCGCGCGAGTGTGCGACGGTGTTCAACGAGCTCTACGGCGATCTCTTTCCGCTGCCCGAGGCGAAGATCTCGCGCTGGCCCGCGTTGCCCGGCATCGAGGCCGGCCCGGGCGGAAGCGGCGCGAAGATGTCGAAGTCGCTCGGCAACGCGGTCTATCTGGACGACGCACCCGAGGTCGTCGACCAGAAGATCCGCACGCTCGGCTGCGACGAAGCCGATCGTCGCGCGCCGTCCGGACCCGCGCTCCTCGTGTTCGCGCGCGCGTTCCTCGGCGACGAAGAGGCCACCCGCATGGGCGTCGAATTGTTCGATGGATCGCTGTCGCTCGGCGCGGCGCACGAAGCGATCGTCGCGGCGATCGAACGGCGGCTCGCGCCGATCCGTGCCCGCAGAGCCGAGCTCGCGCAGCAGCGGGGCCTCGTCGAGGAAATCATCGTGGACGGGACCATTCGCGCGCGTGAGGTGGCGAACGCCACACTGTCGCGAACACGCGAAGCGATGGGGCTCGAGGGCCTGTGGTCGGGCCTCGTCGCCGCGACGGAAGCACGCGCCAAGGCGCGCAAGAAGCCCTACTGACCCGCGTTCGCGGGCACTGGTTCCAATCGGCGCGTCCGCGTTTCGTGCCTCTGAAGGATGGCGCGATGGCGACCATCCATGCCCGGGGCCACCACCCTTTGTAGTCGTCGCGCGGCGAAGCCGTGCTACGATGGCCGAGCTGTGGTGGAGCGCGGGCGAGACGGGCCCGCGAGGATGTAGGCAGCATGAAGACGCATCAACTGGCACTCGTTCTGGCGCAGGGATCGGCACTTCTCTCGCTCGCATGTGGATCGCAGCCGCAAGGCGGCACGACCGATGCGAGCAACACCAACGCGGAAGGCAGCAGCGGTGCGATGACCACCGCGCCCGCCGAGACCGGTGAAGAGACCAGCAACCCGGAGTCCACGGGCAGCAGCGGTGCGATGACCACCGCGCCCGCCGAGACGACCGACGCCGAAGAGAGCGAAGAAGGTCCCAAGTGGGACGTCGGTGGTGCCGTCGATCCCGGCGAGTGCGAGGAGGCCGAGGCCGGCATCTACTGCATGGACGGCGTCGCGGTCGAGTGCGATGGCAATGGCAACCTGGTCTCGAGCGAGGAATGCCTCCCGGAGATCTGCTTGCAGGGCGCCGGGTGCGTCACCTGTCTCGATGGGCAATACCACTGCTCGGGTCCCCGCGTGATGACCTGCAATGCGGACGCGAACCCGGCGCACTGGGTCGAGATCGACGTGTGCAACCCGCAGAGCAACGAGGCCTGCGATCAGGGCACCGGCGACTGCGTGCCCGCGGTCGTCATCGGCACCAACGTCCCGACCGGCACGTACTTCAAGTTCGCCGACTTCCCCGCGAACGGTGCCTTCAACGGCGGCTACGACGTCGACGGTTTCGACGACAAGATCTACATCACCAGCTTCAACTTCGGCACCGGTGTCGATGTCTATCAGGTGACGCTCGAAGACTCCGACAACGACGGAATGCTCGAGCCCAACCAGCATCCCGACAACCCCGACGACACCGGACCGATCGAAGAGCGGACGATCTTGTTCCTCGAGTCGATCCCCGGCGTGACCGTCTCGCAGAGCTCGTCGGAGATCCTCGCGCTCGAAGATCGCATGTACGTCTCGGGCAATGCCGTGACGGAGTACGTCTTCGGCATGGGCGGCTCGGCGGTGCTCACCAACCCGCCGCCGTGGAACTCCTGGTTCGCGCACCTCGGCTACGACGACATCAACGGCGTCTGGTATGCGTCCTACGAAGGTCAGCGTCGCGTGCTGCAGTGGGACGAGGAGACCAACGCGTGGGGCATCGCGTTCATGTATCCCGACATGGCCGGTGATCACATGGACGGCATGGAAGTCGTGACCGATCCGAACACCGGCACGCCGTACGTCTACGTCTCCGACATGACCAGCGACTTCATCGGCCAGTACCGGCTCGATGCGGAGCTCGGCTGGGTGCAGGAGAACCTGTTCCAGTACACCAATCCGTCCGACCTGGTCGAAGGCTTCGGGTTCGGTCCGCTCAACCACTTCTGGGCGACCGGCGGGTCTTCGCTGTACGAGCTCGGCGGTGGCGATCTCGCCACGTACACCGAGCCGGTGCCGACCGGCTGATGGGCACCTCCGCGGGCTCGCTCGCACGGCTGCGCAAGACCGTCGCGCGGCACGTGCGGCGCGGCTTCGTGCGCGCGGTGTTCGTGCAGCCCGGCGGCGGTGAAGAAGAGATCGTCGAGGGCGACGGTGCTGCGCTCGGCGACGACGCGATCGCGGGCTTGCTCGCGCGCGCGCATGCGGCCGCGCAAGCGGGGCGCGTGAAACAGACGTACGTGATCGACGCGCGCACGCGGTTGTCGGTCGATGCACGGCACGGCGCGGGGAAGCTCGTCGAGCTCGACGAAGCGCGCGTCGAGAAGATGATGGGCGGCAAGGATCGCGGGCTGCGACCGGATCGCAGCGGTGATCTGCTGCGGGCGATCGGGATCATGAATCCCGATGGCACGATCTCGGCGAAGCACGCGAAGAAGTACAAGCAGGTGACGCACTTCGTGGAGCTGTGCAGGCCGATCTGGGCTGCACTGCCGCGGAGCGATGCGCCGCTGCGGGTGGTCGATCTCGGCTGTGGCAACGGCTATCTGACGTTCGTGATCGCGGAGGCGCTGCGGTTGGAGGAGCGGGCCGCGAAGATCGTCGGCGTGGATGTTCGCGAGGACGTGATCGAGCGCTGTCGTGCGCGTGCTTCGGGCCTGGGGTGGAGCGAGCTGTCGTTCGAGCGCGCTGCGATCGCGGATGCAGCCGAGCTCTCGTCGTTGCTCGGCGGCGCACCGGATCTGGTGATCGCGCTGCATGCCTGCGACACCGCGACCGACGATGCGCTCGCGCTGGCGATCACTGCGGGCGCGAAGGCGATCCTCGCAGCGCCGTGCTGTCAGCACGAGCTCGCGGGGCAGCTGTCGGCGAAGGCGACGTCGTCGTTGTCGCCGGCGATCGCGTCGCATGGCTTGCTGCTGCAGGATTTCGCCGCGACACTGACCGATGCGATCCGCATCGACGTGCTGACGGCGCTCGGTTGGAGCGTCGACACGCTCGAGCTCGTCGATCCCGAGCACACGCCGAAGAACCTGCTGTTGCGTGCGCTCTTGCGCGGCCGTGCTCGCGAGCGCAGCGCGCTGGGCCCGATCCGCGAGCGCAGCGAAGCGCTCGGCGTCTCGCCCCGCTTGCTCGCGCGGCTCTGAGTCGCTCACTCGTCGAAGCGGATCTTCAGGCCGTTGTCCGCGGCCATCGTCAGCATCGCTTCCGCGTTGCCGCGCGCGTCGTCGACCGGGTGATGGGTGTGCTTGGTCTTGCGGAGGTGCTTGAAGCTCACGAAGGCGTTCTTCACCAGGCCTTTGTAGAGCGAGCCCAGGTTCGTCGAGCTGAAGCCGAAGGGGTTCTTGCCCAGGAAGTGGTGGAGGTACCAGTTGATGAACTGCCAGTCGAAGCCGTTGTTGTCGGAGACGAAGCGCGGGCTCTTGCCGCCGACCTTCACGACCCACGCGGCGAACGCTGCCATCGTCGTGTGCGGATCGGGGAAGCCCAGCGTCGTCTCCCGATCGAAGCCCGACACCTTCAGCGCTTCGGGGATCCACTGCTCGCTGATCGGTTTCAGCTGGCCGTAGAAGGTGCGATCGAGTGCGGGCTCCACGACGATCGCACCGAAGCACACCATCGAGTAGTCGCCGGGGATCGGTCCGTCGGCCTCGATGTCCACCATGATCCAGGTCATTGCGGGCGATGTTTGCCCGCGACGACCCGGATGTCGAGCGCCCACCGCTTCAGCGCAGCGCGAACCAGATCGCGAGGTCGAGGCCCGCGACCAGCTCGAGGCCGCCGAGCCGTAGCTGCGCGTCGCGGGTGCCGTCACTGCGTGCGCTGCCGATCTCGATCGTGCGCGCGCCATGATCGGGCACGAACGATCCCGCGAGCTCGACGTGCGCGCCGAGGCGCAAGAACGTCTTGCCCGCGCGGATGCGGAGGCCGGGCGCGATGCGAGCGAGGCCACCGACGAGCGGTCGGCGTTGCGCGGTGCTGCCGGCGATCTCGAGCGGTGCGAGTGCGCCCGATCGCTGCAGCCACCACGGCTCCACCGTGCCGGCTGCGGCGAGCAGCAGCTCGAACGACGACCAACGCCATGCCCATCCGCCGCCGAGCTCGATGCGCGTGCGCACGAGCGACAAACCTTCGAGCGCGCGACCACCGACGCGCACGCCGAGCAGGCCGAGCGCACCGTTTCGTCGCCGCAGATCGAGACCGACGCGACCGAAGCCGCCGCCGAATGCATCGGCACCCGTGCGCGGCGCGAGCCCGGCGATCACACCGACGTCGAGATCGAGCGCGAGCTCGTGCAGCGGCGGTGGCGGTGGCTTCGCGATCGGTGGCGCCACCGGCTTCGGTGGCGGCGGTGTGACGACGACAGGCGCAGGCTCGGGCTCCGGCTCCGGCTCCGGTGGCGGAGGCGGCTGCACGTCGGTGCGATCGGGCTGCACGTCACCGCTCTCGATCGCGAAGGTGAGGTTCGCGAGCGTGCTGGCGATCGCACGCACGCGCGCGTCTTGCTCGACCTCGAGCACGCGATCGTACGCGTGCCCTTCGATCGTGATGAGCGTCAGCGCGATGCGACCGTCGTCACGCTGCTCGATCGCGACGTAGTCGTAGCTCTCCGGGCGCGGAGCGTCGGCATCGACGAGCGGACGCAGCGGTAGACGCAGCGCGATCGCATCGCGCAGCTCCGCGCGCGGCACCTCGTGCAGCGCCAGCACGATCGGTCGCGTCTTCACCTCCGCCGCGGTGTGGGGACCCGCCGGTTCGGGTGTCGTCGTCGGCTCGAGCGCGTGCACGCGCGCGGGCGCGAGCACCAGCGCGAGCACGACGGTCCACCCTGCAGCGGTCACGGGCTCTTGCACCCGCCGTCGATGCACGTCTGCGTCGGATGGCACTCGCGTCCACACGCGCCGCAGTTGGCCGGATCCGTCGCGACGTCGGTGCACGCGTGCTCGCACGCGTCGGGCCACGGCGCGCAGTCGTCGTCCAAGCACTCGCCGCCGCCGCATGGGTCACCATCACAGCCGCGCTCGCACGTGCCGCAGTTGCCATCGTCGGTCTGCAGATCGACGCACTTGTCGTTGCAGACCGAGTAGCCCGCGCGACAGGTGCACACGCCCGCGACGCAGAGCTCGTTGTCACCGCACGACTCCGCGCAGGTGCGGACGCAATCGCCGACCTCGCAGACCTCGTCGTTGTCGCACCAGCGACCGCACTCGCCGCAATTCGCAGGGTCGTTGTCGAGATCGACGCAGACGCCCGCGCACACGCCCGCGGCCTCACACGCCGGTACGCACTCGCCGTCTTCGCACTCCTCTGCGAGCGCACACGCGCGACCGCAGGCACCGCAGTGCTCGTCGTCGTCGTCGAGCTCGACGCAACGCGAGCCGCACACCACTTCGTCCTCTTCGCACACGAGTGACGCGCCATC
>DASZPU010000347.1:0-8138 GCA_035550195.1 Nannocystaceae bacterium | reverse complement strand
TGGTCGGCTCGAGCGGGCTCGACAACGATCAAAGGTGGCCGGACGACGCGTCCGCGCCCACGACTCCCGGCGCGGAGTTGATCACTCGGAGACCGCGGCGGGGAGCGTGCGTCGCGAGATCATGCATGCATGTGCAGGCCGGCTGGCAGATGTACCAGGCCGCACAACTTCCGAAGCGTCGCGGAGGTGATTGGCACGTCCGACGGGAGCGATGCCCCGCCCGGAGCGCCGAGAACGACGCGTCATGTCAAGGTGGGACCCTGCCTATCCGCCGAGGATCCGCATCTCGGCCCGCGCTATCGTGCCGCGCGATCGATGACGGCCGGTGGCGGCGTCACAATGGGCGTCAGCTTCGGCCTCGCGCTGACGCGGGCGCCGTCGCGTTCTTCACGGCCCCGTCGGCGCACGAGGACTGGGAGGGCGAGCCGGCGGACTACGAGGCGCGGCGCGGCGACCGTGTGGCGGTGGTGGGTCTGCTCGTCGTCGCGTCTGCGGCGACGATCGGCGGTGCCACGCTGCTTGGCATCGGTTGCGCACCGCAAGCGGGCCGTCGTCGCGAGGCGCTGCGTTTGAGCCTCGGATTCGGCGAGGGCGGATTGGCGCTGCGCTTCTGACATGCGCGCAGACGCGCGCGTGGATCGGCTACGCTCGCGGACGATGGCACGGTGGCACTCGATCATATCTGGCACGATGTTGCTCGCTTCGTGCCGAGGGGATTCCACGAGCGCCGCTTCTGTGGATACGGGGTCGGGCAGTACCGGCGCCGATAGCTCGAGCGACGGATCGGGGGACACCGCGATCGACTCGACGGGAGCGAGCGGCGCAGTCACGCTCGCGGGCGGTGTCCAGAAGGGGCCGTTCGTGCTCGGGACGACCGTCTCCGTGTCCGCGCTCGATGGCGCGGGGCAGCCGACCGGTGACGTGTTCCAGACGCCTACGCTGGACGACCTCGGCTCGTTCGCCGTCGAGTTGCCTGCGGCGGGAGCGTACGCGTTCGAAGCGAACGGATTCTACTACAACGAAGTGTCGGGCTCGCTCTCGACCGGAGCGCTGGGGCTTCGAGCATACGCGGTGCTCGAGCCCGGTGAGGCGAGCACGTATCTCAACATCGTCACGCATCTCGTCGCGAGCCGTGTGCCGCTGCTCGTCGCGGACGGCCAGACGCCGGCAGATTCGATCGCGCAAGCCGAGCTCGAGCTCCGCACGGCGCTCGGCATTGGTCTCGCCGATTTCGATCCCGGAGCTGCGGGCGGCGCGATGACGATCCTCGGCGGCGACACGCCAGCCAACGCATACCTGCTCGCCGTCAGTGCAGTGTTGGCGCAGGTGGGAGTCGACGACGCGGGCGGGCTCGACGGTCCGGTCGACGCCGCGCTGCAGGAGTTTCTGAACGTGCTCGCGTCCGACCTCGCAGACGACGGCGCGTTCGAGCCCGCGCGGCGCGCGAAGATCGACGACGCCGAGCTCTCGTTGGATCCCGACGCGATGATGGTCGCGCTCGCGCAGCGGCTCGTGAACACCGGCTCCGATGCCGTCGTGCCCGACGTGAACGCGGTGCTCGATGCGGACGCCGACGGCCTCGTGAACGAGCTCGACAATTGTCGCAAGGCTGCGAACCCCGGTCAGCAGGACACCGACGGCGACACCGTCGGCGACGCATGCGACGTGTGCCCCGACATCGTCGACCTCGACCAAGCCGACGCGGACGGCGACGGCAAGGGCGATGTGTGTGACTCCGATTGTGGCGACGAGTTCCTCGGCCCGGGCGAGATCTGCGACGGAGCGGAGCTCGCAGGAGAATCGTGCGCGAGCCTGGGGCACCTCGGTGGTGCGCTCGCATGCATGGCCGATTGCAGCGCGCTCGACGAGACCGGCTGCTTCGAGATGGACTGCGGCGACGGCGAGATCCAAGGCGACGAGATCTGCGACACCGGTGATCTCGCCGGCCAGACCTGCGAAGCGCTGGGCTACGACGCGGGCGAGTTGGCGTGCGCGAACGACTGCTCGCTCGACGAGAGCGGCTGCGAGAGCTTCGGGTGTGGTGACGGCGAGCTCAACACGCCCATGGAGGCGTGTGACGGCGGCGATTTCGGGTCGGCGACATGCGAGAGCTTGGGCTACGCCGCAGGCGGCTATCTGCTGTGCAACGCGCAGTGCATCATCGATCCGATCGGATGCTGCGGATCGAACTCGATCGGCGTGGGCGAGGAATGTGATCTCACCGAGATCGCCGGCCAGGGCTGCCAATCGCTCGGGTACACCGACGGCACCTTGAACTGTGGTGCGGACTGCACGTTCGATACGTCCCTGTGCAGCTTGTGCGGCGACGGTGAGATCGTCGGCAACGAGCACTGCGATGGCGACAACCTGGACGGCAACGACTGCCTCACGCACGGATTCAACGGTGGAGTGCTCACGTGCAACCTCGACTGCCAATTCGAGTTCGGCGAGTGCCACCAATGTGGAAACGGCCAGGTCGGGCAAGTCGAGGAGTGCGACGGGCTCGACCTCGCGGGCATGGACTGCCTCGACCTCGGGCACACTGGCGGTGCGCTGGCGTGCGACGCCGACTGCTTGTTCGACGAGTCGGGTTGTACCGATTTCTGATCGCGTCGAGCGCAATGGCGTAGACACGTGCGATCGTGCCACGGCGATACGTAGAGGATCCGAACCGTCTGGCGGCGACACGCGAGCAGGAGCTGATCCACGACGCGCGCGTCGGTCTTCATGCGGTGCGTGGACGACGAGGTGAGCGCGTTCGGGTGCGGGAGATCGGTGGACGCAGCGTAGCTGCGCACGCGCTCGTCGAGGCGCTCGTCGAGCGCGGTGAGACGATCGCCGAGGTCGAGCGGCAAGAGCGGCTTGGCCATCGCGATCGCGTAGCGGAGTGCGATGAGGTCCCTCGGATCGGGAGCATCGAGCGGGAGTGGGAGCGGCGACTCGAGGCGCCAGCGACGACGCTTGCCGGAGCTGGAGAGGTTGGCGTCGTGCTTCGTGCGCAGCTCGCTGAGGATGCGCTCGAGCGTGCGACGCGAGATGCCGGTCGGCGCGAGCGCGGTGAGCAGCTCATCGGTGGAGATGGCCTGCTCGCCGGCGCGTTCGAGCTGCTGCTTGACGAGGATCAGGAGCTCCGCGCGACTGTGACGTGGGGGCTTCTTCGCGCGGGACATCGCGGGAGGATCGATGAGCGTGCGGGGGGCGGACAAGCGCCGGTGCGCCGAGATCGACAGCTTCTCGTTGCACGCGGACGTGTGCGTGCCGTCGCGCGACCGGGCGCAGCTCGAGCGCTTGGCTCGCGGCACTGGTGCCGCTCGTCGTGAGCGGCGAGTCCGACGGCGCGGCGCAGGACTCGTCGAGCTCCCGACGCGACGATGCCGGAGGTGAGCTCGAGTGATACGCCGCCTGCCGAGACGTCGCGCTCGGACATCTCTGCGACACGACCGGCATGGCCTCGGCAGCGCTGCGCCGGCGAAGTGATCGTCCGGGGTCCTCGTGCATCTACCGGCCTAGCGCACCGCAGCGCCACGTCGCGGAGACAACATGAGGCTTGCCCATCTGATCTGTTGCATCGTCACCATCGCTCCCGCGTGCGCCGACGATTCCCCGAGCACCGGCGATTCCGGCGACACCGGTGTGAGTGATACGACCGGCGACGAGCCGCCGAGCTCGAGCGACGATACCGCTACCGACGACAGCGGAACCAGCTCGAGTGCAGGCACCGGCGACACGTCGTCGGACTCGAGCACGGGATCCGAATCCGGATCCGAGGGTGTGGCTGCTGGGCCCGAGCCGCACGACGATGTCTACGAGGTGCCGATGGATGGCTCGCTCGTGGTCGAGGTCGCGAACGGCTTGTTCACGAACGACATCGATCCCGACGGCGAGCCGATCGTGCTCGCGTATGCCGACGAGGAAACGGTACGCGGCGTGCCGGTGACGGTCGCGGCCGACGGCAGCTTCACGTACGCACCGATGGCCGGCGACTGGGGCCCCGACAGCTTCGGCTACACGGTCGTCGACAGCGACGGCCTCATGGCGACCGCGAGCGCGAAGATCAACGTGCTGCCTGCCGACATCCCGTTGTCCGAGATTCCCGCGGGCGGGGGCGGCTTCGCGATCCACGGCGGCTCGGGCCAATTCCTGTCCGGCCATGAAGTGAGTGGCGCCGGGGACGTCGATGGGGACGGGCTCGGCGATCTCGCGATCTCGTCCTACGGAAATCCGCTGCGCGGCGTGTACGTCGTCTTCGGCAAAGCGGACTCCGACCTCGTCGACCTCATGGACATCGCCGATGGCGAGGGCGGATTCCTGATCCGGACCGAGGACCCCTACCACTACGCGGGATACACCGTGCGCGACGCGGGCGACGTCAACGATGATGGCTTCGCCGACCTGGTGCTCGGCGAGCACGCCTCGGCTCCCGACGGCACGGTCCTCGGCCGAGCGTATGTGGTGTTCGGCAAGAACGACACCGAGACCGTCGATCTCGTCGACGTCGTGGACGGCGATGGCGGATTCGTGCTCGAGGGCGAAGCGAGCGCGCTCGATGGGAGTGGCTCTCTCGTGATCACGGCGGCGGGTGCAGGAGACGTCGACGGTGATGGTCTGGACGATGTCGTGATCGGCACCAACGCGGTCCCCGAGACCGGTCGCGCGCGCGCCTGGGTGGTGTTCGGCAAGCTCGATACGGAGCCGGTCGACCTCGCCGCCGTGGCGCAGGGCGACGGCGGTTTCGTTCTCGAGGGCGAGACCCACGGGTTGGAGTACTACAATCATTGGATTGCCGGCGCGGGCGATGTGAACGGTGATGGCCTCGACGACGTGATCTTCGGTGCGGCGCAGGCCTTGCCGATCGGGTTTGCACCCTCGGGGCGCACGTACGTCGTGCATGGCAAGACGGATACCGATCCCGTCGATCTCGCGACACTTGCCGCCGGCGACGGGGGTTTCGTCATCGACGGCGACAGCTACAACTGGGGCAGCGGTCATACGGTGAGCAAGGCCGGTGATGTCGATGGGGACGGGCTCGCAGACGTTCTCGTCGCCGCTTCCTTCGTGGAGGCACCGGGCTCGGACACCTACGGGCGCAGCTACGTCGTGCTCGGAAAGGACGACACGGATCCGATCGCTCTCGCGGACATCGTCGCGGGATCCGGTGGATTCGTGATCAACGGCGAGTCCGAGAGCCAGGCCGGACGCGCCCTCGCAGGCGGAGGCGATGTCGATGGCGATGGACTCGACGACATCGTGATCGGAACCGAGGCCGCGCCGACACCTGGACCTTCGTTCGGTCGCGCGTATGTCGTGTACGGTCGCACGGACACGAGCCCCGTCGCGCTCGCCGATGTCGTCCAAGGCGACGGCGGATTCGCGCTCTATGCAGAGACGAACACCGACGGCACTGCGAGCACCGTCGGCCTCGCGCGCGACGTCAACGGCGATCAGCTCGCGGACATCCTCGTGGGAGCCAACAACGCCACGACCGCCGGGGGCGAGTCCGCGGGTCGCTCCTATCTCGTGTGGGGCGTCAGCACGGCGCCGTACGAACGATGATCACGCGTGCGGTTGCTGCGGGCCGTGGGGCTGCAGATCGATCTCGGTGATTCGCGCCATCGTCGATCGCCGCCAGTCTACCGCGGCGTCGCCGCGGCTCAGTAGGCGAGCTTCGTGCTCGAGCTATCGATCAACCCCGCGGTGGGAAGCAGATGTCGTTGGGTCTCACCCACGCGAGCATCTGCGCCCAGAACTGCTGCACGTCGGCGTACCCCACCCAATCGGAGTCGAACGTGATCCACTCGTCGCCCCAGACGACCACGCGCCCCCCGTCGTCCGCGGTCTGATGCGCGAGCCCGGCGTCGCCCTGCGGGACGGTCGCGAAGATCACCGACTCGCCCTCGTCGCCATTGTCGATCGGAGCGATGCCACCCGCGTAGTTGACGTCGGAGATTCCCATCGATACCGGATGATCGTCGTCGAACGTCGGCGTCACGTTGGCATCCGCGTGGAGGTAACCGCCGGTGTAGCCGAGACCGAAGACGTCCAGCACGCTGTTGGCGCGATCACGCTCGGGGGTCGGGTTGTCGTTGTCGAAGTTGTAGCCGATGAGCGTGATCAGCCCCGATCCGCCGTGCTTGACGAAGTCCTCGACGGCCGCGGCTTCCTCGGGGCTGAGCGCGCGCTCGATCCGATCGATGAGGAGCACGTCGTAGTTCGCGAGGAGCTCGGGCGTGACGACGTCGGGGTTGCCGGCGAGCGTGGTGCGGGTGACCGAGGTGCCCTGCTCCTGCAGCCAGCTGACGAAGTTCGCGGTCGGGTTGTAGCCGGTGTCGCCGAGGATGCCGACGCGCAGGCAGTCGCAGAACCCATCGTTTGCTGCGTCGACGTTGTCGACGAATCCATCGCAGTCGTTGTCGATGCTGTCGCAGCTCGTCTCCGTGATCTCGTCGGGGATGCAGTCGCTGCCGCCGACCGAGCTCTCGCTTCCGCTCTCGGTGCCGGGAAAGCTCGTGTTGACCGAGGTCGTGCTCGAGGTGCTGTCGGAGCTGCTGGTGTCCGCGACCGCGGTGGTGCTGCTCGTACCGCCGCTGTCGCTCGTCGGTGAGCCGCTCGTGCTGCCCACCGAGCCGCTTTCGCTGCTCGACGGCATCGAGCACTGACCCGCGACACACATCGACCCCATTGCACAGTCGGCGTCGCTGCTGCACGGCGCGTCGCCAGAACCCGAGCTCGACGAGCATGCCGTGGATCCGCAGAGGAGGGTGAGGCCGGCGACGAGTGCACAGAAGTGTTTCATGGTGTTCGAGCTCGGGCGCGTGACGAGGATGCGAGCCTCGAGCGCAGCACGGTACAACGGCTCTCGGTGGAATCAAAGCGAGGATCCGAACGGTCTGGCGACGAGACGCGAGCAGAAGCTGATCGACGACGCGCGCGTCGGTCTTCATGCGGTGCGTCGACGACGAGGTGAGCGCGTTGTGGTGCGGGAGATCGGTGGACGCGGTGTAGTTGCGCGGGAGTGGGAGCGGCAACTCGCGGCTGCTCGACGAGGATCAGGAGCTCCGCGCGACTGTGACGTGGGGGCTTCTTCGCGCGGGACATCAAGCAGCCTGCGCGTGATAGACTGCCGTCGAATGCCGGAAACGAAGGCTGCGGTCGCGCGCTTCCGTAGTGGTCACGCCGCCGCGGCACGTCGGCAGCGCGAGCTGCTCGCCAGCGAGGGACCGCGGCCGGATCAAGCCGTGGCGGAAGCACTCTCGGCACTCGGTGCGCTCGCGACCATGGGGCTGTGGCCGGGTCCGCGCGATCCCGGAAGCGAGCGAGCTGTCGCGCTGGTGCGAGAGCGCTGGGTCAGGATTCAGACGCGTGCCCGCGAAGCGTCCCGATCCCGCCGGAGCTGACGGCCCCCTCGAGGCCGCGCTGCGTGCCTTCGCGCAGGCAATGGACGGCACTCGCGCGCCCTGGGCAATCATCGGTGGCCTCGCCGTCATCGTCCATGGCGTTCGTCGCCTGACCACCGACGTCGACGCAGTGGTTGCCGGCGATCGCATGAGCGCTGCACAAGCGCTGCGCGCCCTCGCATCACGCGACGTCGTGCCGCGCATCGATGACGCGGAGGCCTTCGCGCAGGCGCATCTCGTCCTGCTCCTCCGCCATCGACCGAGTGGGGTGGATATCGATCTCTCGTTCGGGTGGACGGAGTTCGAGCGGATCGCCCTGGCGAAGCGCGACGTCGCGGCCTTCGGCAAGGTCGAGGCTCCGTTCGTTCGACCGGTGGATCTCGTGGTCTACAAGGGGCTCGCCGGCCGCGCGAAGGATCTCGAGGATCTCGCCGCCTTGTTACTGCTGCATCGAGAGCTCGATCTGGTCGAAGCGCGCGGCCGACTCGCCGAGCTGGCGGCCGTCGCCGAGGCACCCGAGATACTCGAGGGATTCGATGCAACGGTCGCGCTCGTGCACCCGCAGGGGCCCGGGACCGAAGCCCGACGGGACTCGCCCTCGCCGAAGGACGCCGCCAAGAAGCGCGCAAAGAAGTCGCGACGGTAAGCATACCGTGCACGTCGGGACGCGGACCCGACCCCCGGCTCGTCGACGAAAGCACGGGTGAGTGACCGTCGCGAATGCGTGTCGAAACGAGCGCGGCA
>DASZPU010000346.1:0-13217 GCA_035550195.1 Nannocystaceae bacterium | reverse complement strand
GGCTCGTCGAGCGCGGCGAGCAGCGCGGCGGCGTCCTTGGGTCGCTTCATCGGTTCGGCTCGCTTGCGTGGAGGATCACGTCGACTGGCGCAGGTGGTAGCTCTTGGGCCGCGTGACGGACTGGAAACCGAGCGCCGACAGCGACACGCCGTGGCCGGAGTCCTTCACGCCCGTCCACGCGAGCCCCGGGTCGAGGTAGTCGCAGCGGTTGAGATAGACGGTGCCGGCCTCGACCTGCGTCGCGAGCTCGCCGCCTCGCTTCGCGTCGCGCGTCCAGATCGACGCGGTGAGCCCGTAGTGCGAGTCGTTCATGAGCCGCACGCCTTCGTCGAGATCCTTGAACGGCATGATGCCGATGCTGGGCCCGAAGGTCTCCTCGCGCATGAGCGCCATCGTGTGGTCGACGCGATCGAACACCTGCGGCGGCTGATAGCAACGCGACGCATCGGGCACCGCGAAGTGGCCCGCGTCGATCAGCGCACGCGCACCGCGACGCACCGCGTCTTCGTTCTGCTGCTGCACGTGCAGCGCGGCCTTCGCATCGACCATCGGGCCCATGTTGGTGGCGGCGTCGAGCGGGTTGCCCAGCACGTACTTCTTGGTGAGCTCGACGTAGGCTTCGACGAAGCGCGGGAAGATCGACTCGTGCACGTAGATGCGCTCGATGCCGCAGCACGATTGCCCGGCGTTGTAGAACGCGCCGTCGACGAGGTTGTCGACGGTGAAGTCGAAGTCGCAATCGGGCAGCACGAGCGCGGGATCCTTGCCGCCCAGCTCGAGCCCGACGCCGATGAAGTTGTCCTGCGCGACCGTGCGATAGACCTCGTGGCCGCCGCGCACCGAGCCGGTGAACGACACGAAGCCGAAGCGCCGCGTCGCGATGAGCTCGGCCGCGACCTGGTGATCGACGTGGAGCGCCTGCACGAGCCCCGCGGGCGCACCGGCGGCGAGGAAGGCTTGCTCGAACTGATCGGCGACGAGCGCGGTCTGGTGCGCGTGCTTGACCAGCACCGCGTCGCCGGCCAGCACCGCGGGCACGATGACGTTGATCGCGATGAGCAGCGGATAGTTCCACGCTGCGATGTCGAGCACGACGCCGACCGGCTCGCGCCGGATGAAGCGGCGGAACCCCGGCTTGTCGGGCAGCGTCTCGTCCGCGAGCGCGGCCTCGGCGATGCTGCACAGATGATTGGTGCGCTCGGTCGTCGAGCGCTCGAACTCGCCGCGTGCTTGCCCGAGCGGCTTGCCCATCATGCGCGTGATCTGTTCGCTGTACTCGGCGACGCGCGACGCGTACGCGGTGAGCATGCGTTGGCAGAGTGCGATGCGCTCGGGCAGCGGCGTGCGTGACCACTGGCGCTGGGCGGTCTCGGCGCGCGCGAGGACGGCGAGCGCCGCCTCCGTGTCGAGGCTCGCGTAGCCATAGGCCACGCGCCCGTCGATGGGGCTGACGATGTCGGGCATGGAGCGGACGGTACCGCGCTTGCGAGCACGGCGGTATGCTGCCGTCCGTAGTGCGTCGCCACGGGCTGTCCGACCTCGCGCTCGCGCGTCCGGTGACGATCGGCATGGTGCTGATCGCCGTCGTGCTGCTCGGCGTCATCGGCCTCGCCGAGATGCCGCTGTCGTTTCTTCCCCGTGACCAGACCGCGCGCGTGTTCGTGCGCGTCGACATCACGCGCACCAGCCCCGAGGTGCTCGAGCGCGAGCTGATCCGTCCGCTCGAAGAATCCGTCGCGGGTCTGCGCGGCTTGCAGCGCGTGCAGGTCGGCTCGGGTGCGTGGGGCGTGCGCATGAACCTCGAGTTCGAGGCCGGCGTCGACGCCGACGCGCGCAAGCTCGAGCTCCGCGATCGAGTGGATCGCGTGCGCGGCGAGCTGCCCGAGTTCGTGCAGAACATCGAGATCGGCAGCCACAGCAACGCCGACGAGCCGGTGATGGAGATGCAGATCTCCAGCGGCGCCGATCTGTCCGAGGACTACTACTTGATCGAGCAGCACGTCGTGCGAGCGATCGAGCGCGTGCCCGGAGTCGCGCGCGTCGAGCTCGAAGGCGCGAGCCCGCACGAGCTCGAGGTCGCGGTCGATCTCGACGCCAGCAATCGCACCGGCGTGTCGCTCACCGAGCTCGGCACCGCGGTGCGCGAGGCGAGACAAGGGCGCAGCATGGGCGTGTTGCGCCAGCCCGCGCGCGAGTCGGGCGTGCGCAGCCCGTCGGAGATCGCATCGGCCGAGCGCTTCGCGGAGCTGCCGGTGAAGCGCGGTGCGGAGCGCACGAGCACCGCGACGGCGCCGACGATGACCGCCGCCGGTGGTGCGACGGCGATCGACACCTCCGAGCCGACCGACGACGTGCACTTCGCCACCGTCGGCGAGGTCGCGAAGGTGCGCGTGCACCCCACGGAGATGCGCCAGGGCAAGCGCCTCAACGGGCGCAAGGCGATCCATCTCGAAGTGTTCGCGGCCGCGGGCGTCAGCATCGTCGAGGTCACGCAGGGCGTGCACGAAGCCGTGCTCGAGATGAACCGCGACCCGGCACTCGACGGCGTGGAGGTGCTCACGATCCACGATCAAGGCGCGGTCATCCTGCGCACGCTCGGCGATCTGCGCGACACCGGCATCTACGGCGGCCTGCTCGCGGCCGCGGTGCTGTTTGCGTTCTTGCATCGCTGGCGCACGACGCTCGCGGCGTCGCTGTCGGTGCCGCTGTCGGTGCTCGCCGCCGGTGCGATCCTGTTCGTGCGCGGCGAGGAGCTCAACTGCATCGTGCTGCTCGGGCTCGTGCTCGGCGTCGGCATGCTGATCGACAACGCGGTCGTCATCGTGGAATCGATCTCCGCGAAGGTGCGCGCCGGCATGCCCGCGCTCGAGGCTTCGCGCGTCGGCGCGCGCGAGGTCGGCTTCGCCACCATCGCGTCGACGGCGTCGACGGTGATCGTGTTCCTGCCGCTCATCGTCAACGACTCCACCGACGAGCTCACCACCTATCTCAAGCCGCTCGGGGTGACGTTCGCGATCGGCTTGATGGCGAGCCTCTTCATCAGCCAGACCTCGGTGCCGCTGTTGATGGGCCGCTTGCTGAAGCCGTCGCCGCGCGCGACCAAGCATCCCGTGCTCGATCGCGTCGCCGCTGCGTACGGCTGGATCGTCGCCCGCACGCTGCGCTTTCCCAAGCTCGTCGTGCTGCTGGGGCTCGCGCTCGCGGCCACGTCGGTGTGGCCGGCGTCGCAGCTGCAGCTCAAGCTCGGCCGCGCCGATCGCCAGCCCGATCACCTGCCGATCCGTCTCGAGTTCTCGGGCAGCCGCGGCTACGAGAAGATCGAGAAGCACGTGCTCGTGCTCGAGGAAGCGCTGCTCGCCGCGAAAGGCCGCCTCGAGATCGAGTCGGTGTCGTGCTCCTACTCCGATCATTGGGGCAACTGCCGCATCTATCCCCAGCGCGCGTTCCAGGACGAGCACGAGATCCGCGACTTCGAGCAGACCGTGCGCGCCGAGCTCCCCGATCAGATCGGCGTGCGCTACCGCGTCAACGAGTCCGAGTTCAACTGGCGCGAGAACAGCGACCGTCACGTCGTCGAGTTCGCGATCAAGGGCGATCAGATGGGCACGCTGATGGAGCTCGCGCAGCAGGTCGGCGAGCACCTGCGCGTGAACCTGCCCAAGGGTGACGCCAGCGATCCCGCCACGACCGGCTACGACATCGTCACCACGCCCTACACCGACGGCGCACGCGAGCTGCACGTCGTGCTGGACGGCGATCGCCTGCACGCGCTGGGCTTGTCACCCGATGCGGTCGCGCAGCGCGTGTCGGTCGCGTTCCAGGGCATGCCGCTCGGTCGACTCCGGGGCGAGCGCGGCGAGCTCACGCTGCGGCTCACCGCGCGCGGCGACGACACCAAAGGTCCGACCATCGACGATGTTCGCGATCTGCGGATCCCGCTGCCGGCCGGTGGCGAGATTCCACTGGCCGCGGTCGCGAGCATGGAGCTCGAGCGGCGACCGTGGTGGATCCAACGCGTCGATCGCCAGACCGAAGTGCGGCTGCAGGTGCGCTTCTTCAACGAAGACACCAAGGCGAACTTCGACACCGTCGCGCAGACGATGGCGAGCTTCACCTTCCCGCCCGGCTACTCGTGGGGTCGCGGCACGCAGTGGCGCGGACAGCCCGAAGCCAACACCGACATGCTGGTGAACCTCGGGCTGTGTCTGTTGCTGGTGTACGCGGTGATGGCCTCGCTGTTCGAGAGCTATCTGCAGCCCGCCGGCATCCTGCTCACGTGTCTGCTCGGTGCGTTCGGAGCACCGTGGGCGATGTGGGTCACGCGTACCACCGTGGATCCCACCGCGATCGTCGGGCTCTTCATCCTCATCGGCGTCGCGGTGAACAACGGCATCATGCTGGTCGACCGCGTCAGTCAGCTGCGCGCCGAAGGCATGCCGCGCAACGAAGCGCTGCGTGCGGCCGGCCACGATCGCCTGCGACCGATCCTGATGACCGTCACCACCACCGTGCTCGGGTTGGTGCCGATGCTCATCCACCACCCCACGCTCGCGGGCGTCTACTACCACGCGATCGCGATCGTGATCGCGGGCGGGCTCACCACCAGCACGATCATCACGCTCGTGTTCTTGCCCGCGACCTACGCCGCGATCGAAGACACGTCGAACGCCGTGCGTCGCACGTGGCGACGATTCCGGGGGCAGCGTTGAGCGAGCAAGCCGTCGCAACGGACGTGCGGCTCGACAAGTGGCTGTGGGCCGCGCGCTGCTTCAAGACGCGTGGGCTCGCAGCCGAGGCGTGCGACGCCGGCCACGTCAAGGTCAACGGGAATTCCTGCAAGCCCGCCAAGAGCGTGCGCGTGGGAGATCGCATCGAAGCGCGCACCCCCGGTGGGCTGCGCGTGCTCGATGTCGCCGCACTTTCGGACCGTCGTGGGCCGGCAGAAGTCGCACGCGCGCTGTACGTCGATCATTCGCCGCCGCCGCCCCCGCGCGATCCGATGATGGTGACGCGCGAGCGCGGCACTGGCAGGCCCAGCAAGCGCGAGCGTCGTCGCATCGATCGTCTGCGCGGCGTCTGACTCGCCTACGTCGGCAAGACGCCGACATGTCGCGGCTAGGAAATGCCGGCCGATGCTGGCAGGCTCGATGCGGACTTCGGGCTTGCCAGACCCCATGGATTCAGGCTCCGCGAGGAACGACGACAACGGGCAGCGCACGATCCTGCACGTCGGTCCCGCGCCCGTTCCGCGACCGGAGGCGCGCAAGCCCGCGGCCCCGCCTCCGCCTCCGCCTCCCGGTGTGCCGACGCGCAAGCAGGTCGACGCCACCGCGCCGATCGACATCTCGAGCCCGGTGCCGATCAAAGTGGGCGCGACCCTGCCGGGCACGCGCTATCGCATCATCCGCGAGCTCGGCGATGGCGGCATGGGAACGGTGTACGAAGCCGAGCACGTCGATATCGAGCGTCGCGTCGCGCTGAAGATCCTTCGCCCCGAGCTCACGCGCTCGCCCGAGATCGTCGAGCAGTTCCGCCGTGAGGCGCGTGCCGCCAGCAAGGTCGGTGCCGATCAGATCGTGCAGGTCTTCGACTTCGCCGAGCTACCCGACGGACGCGTGCTGTTCACGATGGAGCTCATCGAAGGACCGACGCTGCGCGAAGAGCTGCGCCACGGTCCGATTCCGTCGTCGCGCACCATCGGTTTGCTGCGGCAGATCTGCAAGGGCCTCGATGCCGCGCACAAGGCCGGCGTCGTGCATCGCGACGTGAAGCCCGACAACATCGTGATGATGCGGCGTGGTCGCGCGGACGCGATCAAGCTGCTCGACTTCGGCATCGCCGCGATGATGGGTGAAGAGCTGCGCCCGATGTCGGCCGGCACGCCGCACTATCTCGCGCCCGAGCTCGTCGCCGGTGCCACTTTCGATCGCCGCGCCGACGTCTACGCGGTGGGCTGCACCGCGTACGAGATGTTGGTCGGCAAGCCGCCGTTCGGACGCATCGGCCACGATCTCGACGAGGTGCTCGGCAGCCATCTCGCCGAGGTCGCAGAGGCCCCGAGCAAGGTGCGCCCCGACCTGCGCATCACGCCCGCGCTCGATCGCGTGATCATGCGCTGCCTCGCGAAGCTGCCCTCGAATCGCTTCCGCAACATGGGCGAGCTCGAGGCCGCACTGTGTGCCGCGCAGATCGACTCGTCGTTGCAGACGAGCTGGGACGATCTGCCGCTGCCCGACGAGGTCGATCCGGAGCTGCGCGAGCGATTGCTGCGCGAGATGCCCGACCTGCACGACCCGCTGCCGCGTCGGCGACGTTGGGTGGTGCCCACGATCGCGGTCTTGTCGCTCGCGCTCGGCGTGGGCGCGACGTACTGGTGGGCGACCAAGCGCGCGCAGCAACGCAGCGCGCAGCAGATCGCCGAGGTCGATCCGATCCAGCTGCTCGTCGACGAGGCGCGCACCGCCGCAGCCCGCAGCGCATACGTGTATCCGACCAGCGACGATCCGAAGGGCGCGACCGCCTACGCGAAGGTGCGCGAGCTCGAGGCGCGTGGCGACACCGATGCGGTGGCGGCTGCGGCTGGCCTCCGCGCCGAGATCGCGGCCACGCTGGCGCAGCTCGGCGACTCGTACTGGGATCTGCCCGACGGTCGCCCGTTCGCGATCGAGTACTACACGCAAGCGCTCATCTTCGATCGCGAGCACGCGCATGCGAAGGCGCGCGCGGAGGTGGTGCCCGATCAGCTCGACAGCCTCGCGCAGAAGGCCGAGCAGCTCGCGTTCACCGAGCAGGAGATCGCAGCGAAGGAGCCGTTGCGTCGCATGGCGCAGGCGCAGGAATCGAAGCGCGTGCAGAAGCCCGCGACGGTCGCGGGCGTCACACCGACGCCGAGCGCCGGCGAGGTCGCACCGCTCGGCGACGCACCCAGCGGCGACGACGAAGAGCCGGCCGCGTCGGACTTGCCGCCGAAGCCGGCGCAGGTGGGCTCGGACGAGAAGGCCGGCGCCGACGATCTTTCGAAGAGCGCGGCGAAGCTGCTCAAGAGCGGGCTCAAGGCCGACGCGGAAGAGATGTTCAAGCGCGCGCTCACCTACGATCCCAACAATGCGCTCGCGCTGCGCTCGATGTACGAGATCGAAGCCGGTCGCGGGAAGTACGACGAGGCGCTCGAATTCGCGGAGCGCTTGGTCGCGAACGCACCGGGCACCGGCGGCAACCATGTGCGCGTGGGCGATGCGGCGATGAAGCTGAAGGAGTACGCGCTGGCGCGACGCTCGTACGAGCGCGCCGCGAGCCTCGGCGCGAAGGAAGCCGCGACGCGCATCGAGAAGCTGAATCAGGTGTCGCCGCCGCCGGCGGCTGCCGATGCGCCGGCGGCCGAGACGAAGGAGGATTCGAAGGATCCATCCGACGCCGAGCGCGACGATCCCGAAGATGCCGAACCTGCGAACGCGAAGGAGCCGGCGCCGTCGGGTGGCGCCGCGCCTCCCGAGAGCGACGCGACATCGGTGTCGCAGTAGCGGAACGCGACGACAACGCTGCCATGCGACGGGATGTCTCCAGCGCAGCGCTGTGGCTCCCGTCACTGTCGCCTCCCTGCAACAGGGGAGTAGAGTGGAGACATGATGCTTGATTGGCAGAGCTGGCTGAGACGCGGCGTCGCGCTCGTGGGCCTGCCGTTGTGTGCGTGTTACTCGACTTGCGGCGATGGCACGCCGCCCGCGGCTTCGATCACGGGCGAGCTCGGCAATGGCACGTTCGAGTACCGCTGCATCGGTAGCGGCGATCCGGTGTGTGAAGAGTTCGACCTCGCAGGTGGTGCCTTCCCCGATTGCATCGCAGTCGGTGGACGCTTTCGCCTCGACTACACGCTGCGTGACATCAGCGAGCGCGACGAGGACGAGATCGAGCCGTTTTTGCACATCGAGTCGGCCAGCGACCAGTTCTTGTCCGACGCCGACGGCATCTTCGGCGGCCGCTCCGAGGGACGCACCGCGCTCATCGCCTACGATCACGACGTCGTCGTCGACCTGATCCACATCGACGTGATCATGCCCGACGCGATCGAGGTGATCGACGCGCTCGATCCGCAAGGGCCGATCAGCGAGCTGCACATGCATCCTGACGACGCGCAGGTGTTCCGCGTGTTCCCGCGCTCGAGTCGTTGTCCGCAGCTCGGCGGCGCGATCGAGTTCGAGACGGACGTCGAGAATCCGGCCGTCGCGAGCGCACATGATCTCGACGTGCTCGAGATCGAGGCGAAGCGTGAGGGCCAGACGACCCTCACGGTCGCGCTGGGAGAGCTGAGCACGCAGATCGAGGTGTTCGTAGCCGCGGTCACGCGCACGCACCCGACACCCGTGACAGCGGGCGACGATTCGAGCAGCGACGGCGGGGCGTCGTCGGACTCCGGCAGCAGCGACACGAGCAGCGACAGCGGCGCGTCGTCGGACTCCAGCGGGAGCACGGGAGGCTGATCATGCGCACGCCGATCACCATCCTCTCCTTGGCGGCCGCGTTGTCGGCCTGCCAGCCCCACTACGACGGCCTCGAGATCCAGTATCTCAGCAGCGACGGCTCCGTCTCGAAGAACGGACGCATCGAGATCGAGCACGGCGACGCCGTGATCATCGAGGTCACGCCGATCTCCGACAATCCGTACGAGGACTACGAAGCGTTCGATCTCGTGACGCTCGAGTCCTTCAACACCACCGTGCTCGAGATCTCTCCGCTCGCCGATGTCGACAAGTTCGCGCTGATCGGCAAGGGCGTCGGTGAAACCACCGTGCGGATCCTGGTCAACGATCGCGAAGAAGACCAGGTGCAGGCCGAGGTGCAACCGCAGGAGGGGCCATGAGGATCATCGCTGCCCTCACCGCGTTCACGCTCGCGTTCGCACCCACGATCGCGTCCGCGCAAGAACCGAGCGCGACGCCGCCGGTCGCCGCGACACCGTCCGCAGCATCGCCGCCGGCGACGAGCGAGCCGACGGCTACGGGCACGCAGCCGGGCTGGGACGACCAGCCCACGGCGACGACCACCACGAGCCCGCTGCCACCGCGTGTGACTCCGGCGACCGCGCCCGCGCCGGACACGTTGCAACCACCGCCTCCGCCGCCGAAGAGTCGCGCGGGCACGGCATTGTTCGCGACCGGCATCTCGCTGGTCGGCGTCGGTGCGCTCTCGCTGCTCTTCGTCGCGGCACCTGCCGCGCTCGTGAAGCGCACCGCGCTCGATCGTGCGGAGCGCGACACCGCGATCGGTTTCTCGACGTCTCGCCAGCGCTACCATCGTGCACGCGTCGCGGACAACGTCATGGAAGGCGCGTTCTGGGTCGGCATCTCCGCGCTCGCGGTGGGTACGGTGCTCGCGATCACCGGCGGCGTGATCAAGTCGCGCGCACGCTCGCGCGCGCAGGCCCGCGTCGGCGGTGGCCCGGGCGGGCTCGCAATCCGCTTTTAGCGCGCCGGGCCGAGTGCCTTGCGCTTGTGCGACTCGGCGAGGCGCTTGCGCTCCGCTTTGCGGCGCTTGCGAGCATCGCCGCGGCCCTCGCCGGGCAGCATCTCGCGCACGGTGAGCGAGCCCAGCCACACGCGGCCGACGACCCGCACGCGCGCGAGCGTGGTGGGTTGCGCGTCGCCGAAGCTCTCGTCTTGATCGACCTCGCCGAAGAACACGCTGCAGTCGACGTCGACCGGTAGACCCGGCGGCGCGATGATCTCGATCTCGCCCATCACGACGTGCACCGAGAACGTCGTGGTGCCTTCGGCGAGCTGGGCCTCGCGCAGATCGAGGCGCACCGAGGCCGCGATCGCCTGCACCTCGTTGACCTGCGCCGCTTGCCAACGTCCGATGCGCTTGGTCTCGGAGAACCACGCCTTGATGCGCTGGTTGGGCTCGACCGTATCGAGGGGCACGAGCGCCACCGGAGCAGCGACCGGCACCATGGCGGCGACCTGCGGTGCCGCGAGATCGTCGACGAGCTCCGCGATCTCGCTGGGCGTCGCCGCGCGCTCGAGCGCCTCGAGTCGACGATCGAGCTCGTCGGCGTCGATCAGATCGTCCGCATACCCTGCGCCGATGCGTTCGCGGGCGACGGCGCGGGCGCGCTCGAGCTCCGCGAGATTGACCCGTTCCGCTTCGAGACCTCCGCTCGGCACGGACAAGCGATCCCACAATCTGCGCGCGCATGCCAGTGTTCCCGCAGCCCCGGCGAATTCCGAGGGGAAGCCTGGTAGCGTCCGCCGCGATGCGCGTGCTCGTCACCGGCGCGACCGGCTTCATCGGTGGTCGCCTCACCCGACAGTTGATCGATGCGGGACACACCGTCCGCGTGCTCGTGCGCGACCCGGCGCACGCCGCAGGGCTCGCCGGCGCGGAGGTGGTCGCGGGCGACATCCGCGATCGCGCGAGCGTGCGCAACGCGATGAAGGACGCCGAGCAGGTCTACCACGTCGCCGCTTGGTACAAGATCGGCAGCGACGACGCCGGTCAAGCCTACGACATCAACGTCCGCGGCACTCGCAACGTGCTCGAGCTGATGCGCGAGCACAAGGTGACGAAGGGCGTCTACACCAGCACGATCGCGATCTACTCCGACACGCACGGGCACACCGTCGACGAGACCTCGCCATCGGCGGGGCCGTACAACAGCGTGTACGAGCGCACCAAGGCCATCGCGCACAACGAGGTCGCGCTGCCGATGATGGCCGAGGGTCTTCCGCTCGTCGTCGTGCAACCGGGGGTCGTATACGGCCCGGGTGATCGCAGTGCGATCCGCGACACCTTCGTGATGTACCTGCAGCGCAAGCTGCCGGTGGTGCCGAAGGACACCACGTACTGCTGGGCGCACGTCGACGACACCGCGCGTGCCCACGTCGATGCGATGACGAAGGGTCGCGTCGGCGAGTCGTACATCGTCGCGGGCCAGATCTGCGAGCTGTCGCGCGTCTTCGAGATCGCCGCGAAGTTCACCGGCGTCACGGCGCCGAAGATCAAAGTGGGCGGCGACACGCTGCGCTTCGCCGCGAAGATGGCCGGCTTCGCCGAGCGCGTGATCCCGCGGATGCCGAGCTCGTACCGCGAAGAAGCGCTGCGCAGCGTCGCGGGCACGACCTCGATCGCGAGCAGTGCGAAGGCCGAGCGCGAGCTCGGCTGGAATCCGCGTCCGCTCGAAGACGGCCTGCGCGAGACGATGCACTTCGAGATGCACGAGCTCGGCATGTCGCCGCCGATGTGAATCAGCCCGGTCGTTTCGGCTCGCGCGCCGCGGCTTCGTAGATGCCGGTGGCCATCAGGCTGCCGGCTGCTTCGGCGCGGCGCTTGTAGATCTCGCCGCGCGCCTTTGCGATCGCTTCGTCGTCGCTCGCGAGCCAAGCGTGCTCGGCGAGGTGACATGCGAGCGCGAGCTCGCCCGACTCCGCCAGCGCCTGCGCGCGCTCGATCAGCTTCGCCGCGCCACCGGCCAGCGCCGCGAGCTCGCGTGCGAGCGCGCGCTCGGGCGCGGGCTCGAGATGCGCGGGATTGCCGTCGTACCACCCGCCGTACAAGCGCCACAGGTTGTGCACGATGAACTCGGGCTGATCGTAGACCGGGCGCAGGTACGGGCGCGCCAACAGGTGCGCCGGTGCCTTCACCGTCTGCAGCACCTCGTCGAGCCGCGCGCCCGTGTTCATCGCCGCGATCGTCTGCGCGTGCAGGCTCTCGAGCAGCTCCGCGCTCTCGGACAGCGCCTGCGCCACGCGATCCGCTCCGAGGATCGGCGGACCGTGGCCCGGGCAGAGCACCTCGGGCTGCAGCGCCGCCATCTGCCGCAGCGCCTGCGCCCACTCCAACGGATAGCGCTGCACCTTCTGTGGATTGCCGCAGTTCGGCGCGGCCCAGATGAAGAGATCACCGGTCGCGAGCACACGCCGCGACGGCAGCCACACATACGCATGATCGTCGGTCTCACCGCGCGCATGTTGGATCTCGATGCGCTCGCCGCCGATCTCGAGCACGTGTCGGTCCGTGAACGTGCGATCGGGATAGCGGAACTCCGTGGGGAACATCGGCACCGGCAGCGCGAACTGCCGCATGTTGATGTGCCCGTTGTAACCGGCGGTCATGCGATAGCGATCGAAGCGCCGCGGCACCGCTTCGTGGGCGAGCAACACCGGCGCGCTCCAGCCGTGCTGCTTCGCTTCTTCTTCGTACGCACCGAAGCCGAACACGTGATCGACATGCCCGTGCGTGTACACGGCCGTGTGCACGCGCGCGTCGGTCCAGCCACGGATCGACTCGCGCACGCGCGCCGCGAGCAGCGGGCTGCCGACGTCGACCAACACCAGACCTTCGTCGGTCGCGATCGCGGTGACGTTCGCGAAGCTACCGACGAACGCGACGCCGCGCGCGACCTCGTCGAGCCCGAGGAAGCCGCTCACCAACGCGCTCGGCGAGCGCATCACATGCGCGCCACCCAGCTCGCCGTTCCACATCTTCTCCGCGACGTCGAGTACGGTGCCCATCGCGTTCAGGGTAGCGCGCCGAACACCGCGTCGCAGCCGGATCCGTCGGGCAGTCGCACGAGCTCGAAGCTGCCCCCACTGATCGCGAACACCGGCAGGTTGTTGTCGAGCGTCGTGGTCTGGCCGTCGCTGCAGCTACCGCCGCCGACCGTCGCACAACCGACGTTGTGGTTCTCCATCGTGATGTTCGCATCGCCCGACGCGGCGTCGCAGGTATCGATCGCGCCGTCGAACTCGAGGATCGTGCGCGACACCAGATACAGCTCCTGCGCACGCGCTTCGCTGTTGAGGATGTCGATGCGGGGGTACGCATAGTTGCCGCCCGTCTTCGCCGTCGCGGTGACGCCCGGCGCACCGTCACCGTCGTGATCGGCGGTGCTGAGCGAGTGCCAGTCGGACGGCCACGGATCGTCGAGCGGGTTCGTCATCGTTCCGCCGAGCACCACTGCACCGCGCTCGAGATGCAGCGTGGCGCCCGGATCGGCGCCGCTGACCGTCGCCGTCGCGTCGACCGTCGGCATCGACGGGTTGGTCCAGATCGCGTCGGGGAACATCGTGCCGTAGGTCTCGTTGCCGGCGAGCAAGCCGGTCTCGAAGTCGGGCAGCTCGATGCGACACAGGTTGCCGGTCATCGCGACCTCGGTGCCTTCGGCGTCGAGATCCGCGAGCAACCAGATGTCGATGCTGCCGCTGCCGGCGAGCACTGCGATG
>DASZPU010000345.1:0-8081 GCA_035550195.1 Nannocystaceae bacterium | reverse complement strand
CTTTGCCGCGCGATTCATCCATGGGCACCGCGGCGCTCGGTGCATGCGTGCTCGCACCGTTCGTCGGCGCGGCCGGTCGTGCACCGTCACCTTTGCCGAGCATCGCGATGACGCTGCCCACCGCCGCGATCGCACCTTCTTCGGCGACGATGCTCTCGACCACGGCTTCGTGCGGCGCCGGGATCTCGACCGTCGCCTTGTCGGTCATCACCTCGACGAGCGGCTCGTTGGCAGCGACGCGATCGCCGGGCTTCTTCAGCCAGCGCACGATCTCGCCCTCGACGACACCTTCACCGATCGCGGGGAGCTTGAACTCGGGCATGGGAGATCCTCACGGGGCAGCGAGCTGCTCGAGCGCACCCGCGATGCGCTCGAGCCCGGGCAGTGCACGCAGCTCGTCGGCAGCATCGCCGACGTCGTCGTCACCGCAGATGCGCACGATCGGCGCGTCGAGATAGTGGATCGCGTGGTCGGCGAGGAGCGCCGCGAGCTCGGCTCCGATGCCATGGCCGCGCGGACCCGCGTGCACGATCGCGACGCGGCCGGTGTCCTTCGCGGCGTCGACCAGCGCATCGCGATCGAGCGGCGCGAGGCAGCCGACGTCGATCACGGTCGCGTCGACGCCGGCGGACTCGCAACCCGCGAGCGCCAGGCCGACGCACTCGCCCCACGCGAGCACCGTGATCGCCCTGCCCTCGCGCACGCGCGTCGCGGACGACAACGGACGATCGAGCTCGCTCGGTCCGCCGTCGTCGAGCGCGGTGAGCAGGATCGTGCGCGGCACGAGCAACACGGTGGGCTCTTCGCCGGCATCGAACGCCGCGGCGGCGCGCAATGTTGCAGCCGCTTCGCGTGCACGACCGACGCACACGACGCGCAGACCGGGCACGCGCACGAGCGTGGCCTCGACGGCCTCGAGCGCGTCGCCGCCGGTGCCGAAGCCGGGCCCACACGGTGCGACGAACAGCACCGACGCGGTGCGATCGCTGGGCAGCGCCGCGATCTCGCGCAACGCCGAGAGGCACTCGACGAGCGCGCCCGCAGCCGGCAGCAACACGATCGGACGCAGGCCCGCGAGCGCGAGGCCGCCGGCGTGTGCGGCGAGCGTCGACGGCAACAGCGGTGTAGGGACCACGCGTGCTGCGAGCGCGGCATCGTCGAGACACGCGCGCGAGAGCCCGAGCATGCCGCCCTGCGCGACGTCCTCACCGACCAACACGCGGCGCGAGTCTTCGTGCAAGAGATCGACGAGCGCAGCGGCGAGCGACTCGATGGTGTTCACGATGCACCTCCGAGCGCTGCGAATGCGCGGTCGAGCTTGCCGCGGACCTCGGCCTCGATCACGTCTTGGAACATGCTCGTCCACTGCCCCGCGGCGTCGAGGTGGCGGCGCAATCGCTCGACCGGATCGCGATGCGCGGGGGGATCGTGCACGAGCTGCGTCACGACTACTTCGACGAGCGCCGGACCTCGGCGGTCACGCGCGCGCGCAGCGGCTGCTGCGATCGCGAGATACACCGCGATGGGATCCGCACCGTCGACGCGGCGCTCCCACAATCCGTAGCCCTTCGCGCGCTCGGCCACGCTGTCGCCGAGCACGCCGGCTTCGGCGGGCGCGCCGTTGGGCCACAGCTGCGAGCGACACACGACGACGAGCGGCAGATCGCACGCGGCTGCGACCGCGAGGCTCTCGTGGAACGCACCCGCCGTGCTCGCGCCTTCGCCGAGCAACGCGAAGGTGATGCCGCCGTCGCCGGTGAGCTTCTGTCCGTGCGCGTGTCCGGCTGCGAGCGCGAGATGCATCGCGAGCGACGACGTGGTGCCGGCGATGCGCAACGCCGGCGACGACACGCGCCCCGGCAGCTTCGCGCCGCCTTGCTTGCCGAGCACTTGCGCGGCGAGCTCGTCGGTCGGCATGCCGCGCACGAGCGCGATCGCAGCGTCGCGCAGACCGGGGTAGATCCAGTCTTGCTCGGCGGCGACGAGCGCAGTCGCGACGAGCGGCGCTTCTTCACCGGCGGCCGGTGCGAACATCGGCAAGCCGAGTCGACCGAGTCGCACGTCGAGACAACGCGCTGCGACGAGTTGCTTGTAGTACGCGCGCACGTCGAGCCCACCGACGCCGGGAATCGCACCGCCTTGCGGACGACCGTCGGCATCGAGCACGAACGTGGCGCCCTCGGGGTCCCAGGGATCTGCAACCGGGTCCATGCCGCGTTCCAGCGCTGTTGCGCGGGCCGTCGCTCTCGTGGGCCTCGCGCCGCAGTCGCCTTCTATCCGCCCCGGACGCGCGTCGTCAAGGCGGGCGGCGCAGGGGCGCGATGCGTGCTAGACCGGATCGTGGAAGGACTGTGCTCACGTTCGCCTCGCTCCTCGCAGCCATGACGATCGCCGGGGCGTTCTGGGTGGGCGTGCTCGCGGCGCGTCGCCTGCGTGACTGGGGCGAGGGGCGTCGTGCGATCGAGGACGGTGGGCAGAGCCCGCTCGCGCTCGCGGCTGCGAGCGGGAGCACGCCGGACGATCCGCGCACGCGCCGGATCCGCGCACTGGTGGCGGAGCGACTGCGGCATGATCGCGGGCGCATGTTGCCGCCGTCCACGCCTCGCGGGAGCACCGAAGTGGGCCCGGCCGATCTCGATCTGTCGACGCTGCGCATGGGTGACGTCGTGGTGATCGAAGCCGGTGATGCGGAGCTCGACGGCGACTACATCGTCGAAGGGCTCGCGCACCTGCGCGAAGGCGGCGTGCCCACGGTCGTCGCGATGGTGCACGACGCGAGCCGCAAGCGTTGGCTCGTCGGCACGCCGGGCCAAGAAGAATGGATGATGGTCGAGCCGGTGCTCGGTCACGGCTTGCAGGGCGAGCCGCCGCGCAACATCTCGCGCGACCGCGGCAACTACTCGCTGTTGCGTCGCGGCCAATCGAGCGTCGCATGCACCGGCCGCCACGAACGACCCGAGCTCCCGCGCGTCGCGACCTACGTGTACTCGGGCGGCAGCCGCGACGTGCTGTGGCTCGAGCGCTGGGATCACGAAGTGCTGCTCGCCGAAGGCAAGACGCTGGACGCGATCGCGGTGAGCTTCCTGCCCGGGAGCTGATCAGCGCTCGAAGACGGCATCGAGCCGTGTCGCCGAGAGCATGCGCTCGGCCCAACGAAGGCCGATCGGAAGAGTGCATCGTGCGGCCGACCGGTCACGCGCGGGTAGGGTCGACCGCAGCGAGAATTTCGTTGCAGCTCGTAACCGCTCCTGCGGGTCGGCGTACGTCCGCGCGGGAGAACGCGGACATGAGAGCGTTGGGATGGATCATCTTGATCGCGGTCGGCATTGGTTGCGATGCAGACGACGACATGGACTCGGGTGGTGAGCAGGGCAGCGAGCAGCTGCCGCCGCGCGGTGCGGATGCCGTCGAAGCGTGGCTCGCGGATGGGGCGTATCTCGCGTGGACGTGCGAGCCGGAGCCGCATGCGGCGCGATCGCCCTCACCCCACGGGATCAATCGCATCTGCTCGAACGACCTGCTGGCGGCGCACGGCGACGGCGAATATCCGGTGGGTGCTGCGAGCGTGAAGGAGTTGTTCGCGGAAGACGGCACGACGATCGTCGGCTACGCGGTGGCAACACACGTCGACGCGGGCACGAACGGAAGCAACTGGTACTGGTACGAGCGCGTGCCGGCCGATCATCCCGCGCCGCACGACACCAACGGCGTGGTCGCGGACGACATCGGTGCCGACGGGCCGGCACTCGACATCTGCGTCTCGTGCCACGGCGCCGCCGGCAGCGACGAGGCCCACTTCGGCCACGACTTCGTCTACACGCAGGTGCGCTGATCCACGAAATGCGAAGGCCGGCTGCTCGCATCTGCGAACAGCCGGCCCCGAGATCACTACGCGAGCGAGATCACTCGGTGACCTGGATGTTGTCGATCAGCAGCAGGTTGTCGTCGTTGGAGTTGTTGCGCCACGCGAGATAGACCATCTGGCCCGAGTACGAGCTGATGTCCACGGTGTGGAACGTGAAGTCCTGCGCCTCGTTGTCGATGCTGAACAACACGGTCTCGACCATGAAGTCGTCGGGCTGATCGCCGGTCGTCGAGATGCGGACTTCATAGCCGTCCGCATAGTTCGGATCGGTGGCGAAGCCGAACCAGCGCACCTGGCTGGTCGCACCGACCATGAACTGCGGCGTGATCAACCAGTCGTCGGACTGGCCCGCGGGCGTGTACCACGACGTGCTGTAGGCCGCGTTGTTCGTACCCGGCTCGACGACGTCGGTGACCACCCACGCGGCGTCGACGAAGTCGACCGCCATGTTGGGCGTGTTCATGTCCTCGTCGATGACCGTCCAGCCCCCGGGCAGCGCCCCACCTTCGAAGTCTTCGTCGAGGAGGAAGCTGAGCGCCACGAAGTGGCAGTAGTTGTCGTCGAGGCACTCCATCTGATCGGGGCAGGTCTGGCCGCCCGAGCAATCGAGGTAGCAGGTGTTGCCCGCACCGAGATCGCCGCAGGTGACCGGTGCATCGCCGGTCGTGGGCTCGTCCGGACAATCCGACGCCATCGTGCAGGTCGCCGTGCAGACGCTACCGCTCGCGTCGTCGAGGCACGTCTCTTCGTCGAGGCACGTCTGCATCGCGTCGTAGTTCGCACAGTCGCCGTAGCCCGGCTCCGCCGGCGGGATGAACTCCCACGCGCAGAGTCCGAACTGATCGACGCACACCATGCCGTCGGGGCAGGTCTCACCGCCGGAGCAGTCGAGGAAGCACTCGTTCATGTCGTCGCCGGTGAGGTCGTCGCAGGTCACCGGCGCATCACCGCTCGGCGCGGCCGGGCAATCGCCCACGTCCATGCACGCCGGATTGCAGCCGCCGAAGCTCGGAGCCATCGGATTGTCGGAGATGCAGATGCCGCCTTCGCACTGCCCCATCACGTTCACGCAGTCGCCGTAGGGCGGGATGTCCATCGGTTCTTCGCCGAAGACGCAGAGCGTGCCGCCGAGACAGTACATTCCATCGGGGCAGCCGTCGTTGCCGCCGCAGCCGATGTAGCACTCGTTGACGCCCTCGCCGTTGTCGACGAGGTCGGCACACTCGACCTGCGCATCGAAGCCCTCGGGCGGCTGCGGGCAGTCGCACATCTCGGTGCAGCCGCTGTAGTAGCAGACGCCTGCGGTCGGCGTGGTGACGTTGTCGACCACGCAGCCGGGCGCTCTGCCGTCGCCGCACGCATCGAGATCCGTCGAGCCGTCGTCGGCCAAGCAGTCGCCGTACAACCCAGCGCCCCACTCCGCGCAGCCCTTCGGTTCGCCGACGCACAAGCACGAGATGCACGACTGACCCGGCGCGCAATCGTCTGCGGTTGCGCACTCGCCCATGCAGCCGGTCTCGCCTTCGCTGCTCGACGAGTCGGCGGTGGTGTCCGGCGACGTCGTCGTCGGATCCGTCATCGTCGAGCTCACCGTCGTGTCGGGCGACGTGAGCGTCGCGCTGTCTTCGTCGTTGCCGCCCGAGCTCGAAGTGTCTTCGCCCTCGGTCGCGGTACCGGTGGCGTTGGTGCCGTCGCCGGGACAGCCCGTCACGAGCATCAAGGACGCGAGGATAGTGGCTACGCTAGAGATGTTCCGCATCATGGCGATCGAGGGTATGCCAAACGCGGTGGAGCGCGCCACCCTCGAAGCACCGGGCGGTTCACGCGCTGCGACACTGGCCGCGGCGGCGATCGTCGTGGGAACCGCGATCGCCATCGGGCAACTTGCACCCCTCGACTACGACGAGACCGTCTTCTTCGGCATCGCGCGTGAGATCACCCGAGTCGGCTGCCCGATCCGCCCCGAAGGCGCAGGCACGACGTTCCTGAACAACCCTCCGCTCGTCTGCTACGCGACCGCGCTCGCGAGCACGCTCGGCACGATGTGGCCGTGGTTGCGACTCGCCCATGCATTGCTATGGACGAGCCTGCTCTGCGTGGGCGTCGGGCGCTGGGCGCGGGACGAGGGCCGCGGGGCGGCAGCGCTTGCGATCGCGCTGTTGCTCGCGCAGCCGCTCTTCTTGCGCGAGGCCGCGCTCGCGAAGCTCGACGTGCCGCTCGCCGCGATCGCGGCGCTGCATCTCGCATCCGCGAAGGATGTGATCGCGCGCGACCATTCATCGCGCGCGCTCGTGCTCACCGCGGCGCTCGCGGTGCTCGTGCGCTACCAGGGCGTGTTGCTCGCGTGCACGAGCGCACCGATCCTGTGGTTCGCGGGGCGCCGCCGCGCGGCGGTGCTGTCGCTCGTCGGCGCGGCGATCGGTGCGCTGAGCTGGCTCGCGCTCGCGACCGCGTGCGGCGGCGATCTGCTCGACGCGTTCTTCCGCAACTCCGCACGGCTCGCGGCCGCAGACACCGAGCCGTGGTTCCGGCGATCGCTGCCGATCTTCTGGCGCGACCTCGCGGGCGCGGTCGGGCCGACGACGCTCGTCGCTGCTGCGATCGCAATCGCGTTGCGCGGTCGCACGCTCGCGCAACGGCCCGCGCTCGTGCTCGCGCTCGCGTGGCTCGCGGTGAATCTCGCGTTCTGCTCCGCGATCGCGCTGAAGGCCGAGCGCTACTTCATGCCCGCGTTCGCGGCGATCGCCGTGCTCGCGTCGTCGCTGCCCGACGCGATCGCGACGAAGGCGAGCACACGCGCCGCGAGGTGGAGCGCGCTCGGGCTGTTGCTCGCAGCGCTGGTGAACGCGACGGCGGTGCTGCTGTACCCGCGGCCCACGGAGCTCAACGATCACTATGCACGCGTCGCGGCGCGCATCGACGCGATGATCGATCGCGAGGCGCGCGTGCTGCTGCCCTACGCGCAGGTCGCCTGGCTCGCCGATCGCCACTACGTGATCAGCTTGTTCGAGCCCGATGCGCAGCGCTTGCTCGCGCGACTGCGCGATCCGAACGAGCGCATCGAGCTCGTGATCCGCGACGCGAGGATCGCCGCATTCCATCCCGAGCTCGATCCGATCGGCCGCGCGGCGATCGACGACTACCTCGCGCAGCACTTCGAGCGCGTCGAGACCGACCTCGAAGGCACCTCGATGGTGCGCCGCATCTCGTACTGAGAGGTACGGCGGATCTGGCCATCCGTGGCCATCCGAGCGCGACCTCCACCGTCAGGTCGGGCCCGGGCGGCCGCAAGCGGCCAGAAGCGGCGGACCTGCGATCAGCAGCCCGGGTCCATCGGCGAGCAACCGGTGCTGCTGCTGCCACCGGTCGGATCGCAGGTCGGATCCACCATCGGATCGCACGGGCCTTCGTCGGCGCCGGTCGTGCCTTCGGTCGGATCGCAGCTCGGATCGATCATCGGATTGCACGGGCCTTCGCCCGCGTCGGTCGTGCCGGGATCGCAGCCGGGATCCGCGGGCGAGCAACCCGTCGTCGTGCCTTCGGTCGGATCGCAGGAAGGATCCACCATCGGATCGCACGGGCCTTCGCCTGCGCTCGTCGTGCCGGGATCACAGCTCGGATCCGCGGGCGAGCAACCGGTCGTCGCGCCGGTCGGATCGCACGCGGGATCCACCATCGGATCGCACGGGCCTTCACCCGCGCTCGTCGTCGCATCGCAACCGGGATCGACGCTCGGATCACACGCGCCGTCGTCGTTGCCCGTCGCACCGTCGTCGCTGCACGCGGGATCCATCGGGTTGCAGTCGCTGCCTTCGCCGGCATCGGTGCTGCCGCCCTGCATCTGCTCGTTGCCCTCGAGGTTGCCCTGCTGCAAGCCGCAGGCGCCGATCATCAGCGCAGCGAGCGGGGCGAGTTTCCAACGTCGTGTCATGTTCAACCTCCTAGTCGAGCAGATGCGCGCGCACCGATGATCCGTCACGGCTCCGCGCAGATCGATCGCATGCGTGCGAAGAGCGGCGAGCCTTTGCGCGTGCGTGCGAAGCGATCGACGAGCGCGCGTGCACCGTCGACGTCGCCGCTTCTGCACTTCGCATCCGCGCGACCGAGCTCGCGCTCCGCCGCCAACGCCGAGCGCGGGTAGTCGCGCGCGTGCTGCTCGAACAACGCGAGCGCTGCGATCGGATCGCGCCCCAGCTGTCGCTGCGCACGCTCGAGC
>DASZPU010000344.1:0-4213 GCA_035550195.1 Nannocystaceae bacterium | reverse complement strand
CGCGACGATCCTTCGTTCGCACACGCCGTCGCGAGCATCGCGTTGCTCTGCGAGGACCGCGTGTACGTCGTCGATGCGACGCCCGACTTCGGCGCCCAGCTCGAGCGCCTCGTCGACGTCCGTCGCGCGGGACGCGGTCGCGTCGATCGCAGGCCGATCGACGGCATCCTGCTCACGCACGCGCACATCGGACACTACCTCGGGCTCGCGCAGCTCGGCTTCGAGGTGATGCACACCGAAGCGACGCCGGTGTGGGCGACACCGCGAATGGCGGCGTTCCTGCGCGACAACGGTCCGTGGTCGCAGCTCGTCGAGCAGCACGAGATCGATCTGCGCGAACTCCCGCCGGGTGGCGCCGTCGAGCTGTGCGGCGTGACGGTGCGACCGTTCGCAGTGCCGCATCGCGACGAGTACAGCGACACCGTCGGCTATCGCTTCGAGGGCCCGCGCGCGACGATCGCATACCTACCCGACACCGAGCCCTGGGATCGCTGGCCCACGCCGATCGAAGGCGTGCTCGAAGGCGTCGACACACTGCTCGTCGACGGCACCTTCTACTCCGCCGACGAGCTGCCCGGCCGCGCGCCGAGCACGATCGGCCACCCGCTCGTCGTCGACACGGTGGCACGCTTCGAGCGAGCGGTCGCCGCGGGCTTGCGCGTCGTGTTCATCCACCTGAACCACTCCAACCCGGCGCTCGAGCCCGCCTTCGCGCCGCGTCGCAAGCTCGAAGCGCGTGGCTTCGCGGTGGCCCACGAAGGCCTCGAGCTGCAGCTCTGATCACGCGCGGCGTGCGAGCGGCAGCACGAAGCAGAACGAGCTGCCTCGGCCGGGCGTGCTGTCCACCCAGATGCGTCCGCCGTGCGCCTCGACGATGCCTTTGCAGATGTACAGGCCGAGGCCCGCACCATGACGCGCATGGCGATTCGCGGACCAGTACTGCTCGAACAGGTGCACCGAGTCGTCCGCGGCGATGCCCGGCCCGGTGTCGGCCACCGAGATCTGCACGCCGTCTTCCACGATCTTGCCCGACACGGTGATCGTGTCGCCCGACTTGCAGAACTTCACTGCGTTGCCGATGAGGTTCTGCAACACCTGCACGAGTCGCTCCGCATCGCCGACCACGCGCGCTTCGTCGACGCGATCCACGAGCCGCAGATCGATGCCCTTCTCCGCGGCGATCGGCGAGTTCGCGGCCACCGCCTCCGCGAGCACGAGCGCCGGCTCGAGCGGCTTCGCGTCTATGCGCAGCATGCCGGCTTGCAGCGTGCTGACGTCGAGCAAGTCGTTGATGAGGTGCTCCATCCGCATCGTCGAGCGCACGATCGCGTCGATCGGCTTGCGCGCACGCGCGTCGCTGCCGACGGTGCGCTCGAGCACGGTCGCGGCCAGGCGCACCGCGGCCAAAGGCGAGCGCAGATCGTGCGAGACGATCGCGAGCACCTGCTCGCGCAGCTGGGTGGCCCGGCGCGCGGCCTCGCCGAGCACGTGTTGCCGCATCAGCGAGGTCGCGCGTGCGGCCGCCGAGTCGAAGAGCCGGCGATCCGCGCCCGAGAACATCGGGGCCTTGCGCGAGGACAGCTCGAGCACACCGAGCAGCTCGCCCCCATCGAGCATCGGCAGCGCGAGCAATGCATCGGTCTGCTCACGCGGGAGCGGATCGTTGACGACCAACGGATCGTGCGAGGCGGCGCGCAGCTCGAGCGGTGCGACGCGCTGCGCGACCGTACCGGCCACGCCCTGCCCGATCGCGACCTCGACGCCCTCGCCTCCGCTACCGCCGTCGACCGCCGCGCGCACGCGCAGGCGATCGCCGTCACGCAGCCACACTGCGCCGGCATCGACGGCGGGCACGAGCTCTTGCAGCACGTCCAGGATCCGCAGCAACAGATCGTCGAGATCGCGGCTCGACGCCGCGGCGGTCGCGATGCGATCGAGCGCCGTGAGCGTGCGTGCGCTCGCCTGCGCATAGCGCTCGACGGACGCGGAGATGGCTTGATCGATCGCACGGTGCACCACCACCAGCTCACCGAGCCGCTCGTCGGGCGCGTCGGGATTCGCCCGCCGCCACTGCTCGACCAGGCACTCGCGCAGGATTGCGTACTCCTGCACGACCTCGGGCAGATCGTAGCCTTGCTCGAGCCGCGCACGCGCGTGTCGCTCGGCGACGTCCTCCGGCAGCGCGACCTCTTCGCGCTCGGCGAGGCGGTCGATCATGTCCGCGACGGAGCGCAAGAGCACAGGGAGCTCGTCACGCAAGCTGCGATGATCGAGCGCCTGCGAAACTGGCAGCGCTCGGCGTACGCCGATCTCCCAGCACTCGAGCACTTCATCGATGCGCTCGCGGATGAAGGATGCGATCGGCGTCGTTTGCGTCGGCGGCATCACGACGTCACGTTTTGCAACCGCAGTGCCCGAGTGGATCCACGGGTTTAGGCCGCGTAGCGGCGCGCGCAGGCGTGCGTAGCGGCACGGCGTGCGCAGCTGCACTACGCTGCTGTGCACCAGTGCCACGGTTCACGAATCAAGACGGCAGCACGAACCCGCACGGCCTCGGCACCGTGTTGAAGTGGAAGCTCGGATTACACGACGGGCGGCGTATCGTTGCGCCACCCCGCGCGGATGTGCCACGCATCGCCAACGATGGCGCTGCGCTGCGCGGTGCTCCGCATGCCGCACTCACGTGGATCGGCCACGCGACCTACCTCGTGCAGCTCGGCGGCAAGTCACTGCTCACCGATCCAGTGTTCTCGACGCGGCTCGCGATCCTGCCGCGCAACGGCCCGCCCGGGCTCGCGCGTGCCGATCTGCCGCACATCGACGTCGTCGTCGTCACGCACAACCATCGCGATCACATGGACGCGCCGAGCCTGCTCGCGCTGGGTCCCGCGCCGGTCTACGTCGTGCCCGAAGGGCTCGGCGGTTGGTTCACCAAGAACGGGCTCACGCGCGTGGTCGAGCTGCAGTGGTGGGAGCAACGCGAGGTCGAAGGGCTCGCGATCACGTTCGTGCCCTCGCAGCACTGGAGTCGTCGCGGGCTCTTCGACGAGAACGAGTCGCTGTGGGGCGGCTACGTGATCGAGCGCGAGGGCATCCGCGTGTACCACTCGGGTGACACCGCATGGTTCGACGGCTTCGCGGAGATCGGTCGCCGCGTCGGCCCCATCGAAGCTGCGATGCTGCCGATCGGCGCCTACGAGCCGCGCTGGTTCATGCGCACGCAGCACATCGATCCACTCGAAGCGATCCAGGCGTTCGAGCAGCTCGGCGCGCACCGCTTCTTCGCGATGCACTGGGGCACCTTCAAGCTCACCGACGAAGATCTGCTCGAGCCACCCGAGCTGCTGCGCTCACATTGGGCCGAGCGCAACTTGCCGGAAGACCGGCGAGAGATCCCCGCGATCGGCGAGACGATCCGTCTCTGACGCGGCCGCGACGAAGCCGGCGAAGAGTCGACGCGCCGCGATGCCGGCCTGATCGCTGCGACGCACGAGATTCTCGGGGTGCCATTGCACACCGACCGCCCAGCGCCGCGGATCGTCGGCCTCGATGGCCTCGATGAGCTCGCCGTGCGGCATCGCAGTGTCGGGCTCGTGCGCGACCGCGACGAGACCGTCGCCGGGATCGCATACGGCTTGATGATGTCGGCTGTTCACCGTCACGCGCGTCGCACCGAGGATCGCGTGCAGTCGGGAGCGCGGACGCACCAGCACGTCGTGACGCACGCAGCCGCTGTCGGCATCGCCGTATTGGTGCGCGTCGGCTGGAGCGCCGCTGACCATCGGGATGTCCGCGTGCAGCGTGCCGCCGCGCGCGACCGCGAGCAGCTGCGCACCGCGGCAGATGCCGAGGATCGGCAGGCCGCGTTGCCAGGCGGACTCGGCCAGCGCGAGCTCGACCTCGTCGCGCTCCGGATCGATCGGGCCGGTGCCATCGACCGTCTCGCGCCCGCTCCACCGCCACGGTGCGATGTCGAGGCCGCCGGCCAGCAGCACCGCGCGCGCGTCCTTCCGGCGCGGGCGCGACGACGGGCGCACGATTTCGATCACGCCGAGCCAGCCGACGCGGCGCAGCGCGAAGACCACATGGCGCGCCGCGTCGGGATCCCGCGAGCAGCTCACCACGATCGTCGACACGTCCATCACAACGTGCACGAGCCCCCTCGTGCGAGGCAAGAAAGTGGGTCGTATGCGTACGCGCGGCGCCGCGCGTG
>DASZPU010000343.1:0-2000 GCA_035550195.1 Nannocystaceae bacterium | reverse complement strand
TGGGTGCTCACTGCGCTGCCGATGATCCTCGCGAGCTACGCATCGTCGTTCGAGGCGGTGCGCACCGCGTTGCGGACCGCGCTCGCGGCCAAGCCCGCACCCGCGGTCGGCGAGGACGAGCAGTGTCGCAACTGCGGGGGCGTGCTCGAGGCCGCCGACACGGCCTTGCACGCGCGCTGCGTCTACTGCGACGCGGACAACCTCGTGCACCTCGATCGCGCGCGGCTCGACGAAGCCGTCGGCGAGCTGAAGGTGGTCGCGCGCGATCTGCAATCGGCGCTCGCGGAGGAGCGCAGCACCGCACGCGCCGGCCGCGTGCGCGCGGCGATTCGGCTCGCGCAGTGGCTCGCGCTCGCTCCGCTCATGATCATCCTCGGCCGCTGCGTCGCGAGCATCAACGAGAACGACGCGTTCTTCTGGGAGGGCGCCGATGCGGACGCGCCGATGATGCCGAAGAACGAGGCGAACCCGGTGCTGCCGCGCGGCGAGCCGGTGCGCTTCGCGGTGCACGACACCTTCGACGACTGCGACGACACGCGGTGCATCGCGTACTACTTCGTGCCGCTGCAGGTCGGCGAGCGGCCGCGGCTCGACGTCGAAGGCGGCGACCTGCGGCTCGGTCACGCGCAGCAGCGCTTCGTGGGGCCTTGGTACAACCCGACCTACGAGTGGCGCCACGTCGATCTCGACGAGGGCGCGCCGTACTCGGGCTGGTATCGCATCGAGCTCGTGACCTCGGTCGATCGCGGACCCGAGCCGCTGGTCACGTTCCGCTAAGGATCCTTGCGCTTGTCGACCACCGGTAGGTCGAGCTTGCGCACGCGCACGACGGTGCCGAGATCTTCGGCGTGCGAGAACGACATCGACCAACCCGGCAATTGATCCGGCGTCGTCATCTCGTAGACGAGCGCGGCATCCTTCGCCGACAAGTTCACGCAGCCGTGGCTCGTGCGGCGACCGAAGCGGTTGTGCCAGAACGTACCGTGCAAGCCGTAGCGTCCGTGGAAGAACTGCGCCCACGGCACGGACTCGACCGAGTAGGCCTCGTCGTCGCCGGCTTGGCTGTCCATGGTGGACGTCGACATCTTGCTCTTGATGCGATAGAGGCCGCGCGGCGTGGGATGCTTGTGGTTGCCGCTCGCGATCATCGTGACGAACAGCGGCGTGTCGCCGAGCATCACCGCGAGCGTCTGCTGATCGAGCTCGACGTCGATCCACAGCTCGTCCTTGCCGATGTCCTCGGGCGGCGCGGCCGGGAACCAGCGCCGGATCTCTTCCGCGTCGATCCAACCCTCGGGCTCCGTGGTCGCGATCCACGTGACGCCGCGCTTCTGCACGATCTCGTCCGCGACGAACAGCTCGCCCTGCATCGGCGACCTGCCGACGATCTTCGCGTCGACGCTGGGCTCGGCGCGGATCGGTGCGTACGGCCACGACAGGCTCCACGCCAACCGCTTGTCCTCGGGCAACGGATTCGCGACGACGTCGCGGCCCGCGAACGTGCTGGGCTCGAGCCGCCGCACCTCGGACTCGCGCACGACGCGACGGTTCGAGTCGACCAGCAGCGTGCCGAGCCGCGACGGCCGACGACGCTCGAACGCGTAGTCGTGATCGATGACGAGCACGTCGATCGGTTCCTCGCCGGCAGCGAGCGACGCGTACGACTTCCAGCGCCCGGGGGCCGGCGCTTCGCCCTTCTTCGTCTTGCGACTGATCCGCGCGTAGAAGTGCGGCGTGAGCTGACCCTTCGCGAGCCGCGGCAGCTCGCGCGGCTTCTGCTTCGTCGCGCTGGTGTGCTCGAGGCACGCGAACGCGCCGGGACCCACACGCGCCCAGCCGTCGCCGCGACACTCCGCGTCGGCCGACAGCTTCTCGTAGATCGCGAAGCTGCCCCCGTGCGGGAGCTTGCCGCGGAAGGCCGCACCGAAGCGCGGCTCGGCGTAGATCATCGCCGCGCGATCGCTGCGACGAAGCTCGAGCGGAGGCGTGGCCTCGCCCGC
>DASZPU010000342.1:0-6776 GCA_035550195.1 Nannocystaceae bacterium | reverse complement strand
AGCGGTGAGCGCGTTCGAGAACATGGGCCACTTCCTCACACCCAACGGCTTCGAGTTCGCCGACCAACCCGACACCTACGACTTCTTCCGCACCGACTCGCCGTTCGGCCAGCTCGACGGCGCGTTCGCGTCGGTCGGCGGCAGCGAGCCCGCGTACTCGCTGCCACCCGGCGACGACTACTTCGTGACCGACACCGTGATCATCACGACCTCGGGCACGCCCGCGGGCCAAGGCGACGTGTGGATGACCGGCTTTCGCCACGGCGCGTGCGCACCCGACGAGCACGAGTGCCCCGGCGCCGGCAAGATCAGCTACCTCGGCGGCCATCGCTACGACACGAATCTACCGATCTCCGAGAACCCGACGACGCAGGGCGTGCGCCTCTTCCTCAACTCGCTCTTCGAAGCACCGTGCGCGCTGCACTGAGCGTCACGGCGCGAGCACGATCACCCAGCCATCGTAGCCCGTGACGTCGTCGACGCGGCGCGTGCCGCAGGCCGCGACCTCGCCGGCGCCGTCCACTGCGATCGCGGAGACGATCAGCTCGCCGTCGGCCGGCGCGTCGCGAGTGTCTGCCCACGCGATCGCATCGCGCGCGTCGTAGTGTCGGATCGCGACGCCGTCGGCGAGGTTCGCTGCCACCACCCACCCGCCGAGCGGATCGCTCGCAATGTCGGCGAGCTGCTCGTCCGGATCGCTGGGGAGCTGCAGGTGCCCGCTGCCATCGCCCGGGTAGCGCCGCAGCTGCGTGACCTCCTCGTCGTCGCGCACGATCACCAGCAGATCACCGCTCGCTTCCGCGGTCAGCCGCAGCGCGGTACCGGGCGCGTCGTCGGCGGCGCTCCAGATCTCGCTCCCGTCGGGCGACAGCCGCACGACGACCGCGGTGCCGTCCTCGCCGCGCGCACCGACGGCCGCGATGTCGGCGTTCGCGAGCACCTCGACGTCGAGGATCCGATCACACGTCGCGCAGCCACCGGCGATCGGCGAGCTCCATGTCCACGCCGGCGTTCCGTCGTTGCCGTCGAACGCACCGACGTAGCCGCGCGCATCGGCGACGCCACCGGCCACGATCCCGCCGCCGAGCACCGCGACGGTATGTGCCGAGCCGCTCGCTTCGTACTCCCACGCGGCGACGCCCTCGTCGATGCGGGCGAGCCACTGCATCGCGGTGCCGTCGCGCGTTGCGGTCGCGACGACGTCGCCATCGACGATCGCGACGTCGGTGCCGACGTCGTCTTGCGCGCTCGCCCCGGTGACGTACGCCCACGACTCGGTGCCGTCGGCCGCGAATGCGACCACTGCGACGTCGCGGCTCGGCGTGGCTTCGGCGACGAAGCCGTTCACGATCACCGCACCGTCGTCCGCGATCGCGACCGCGGCGAAGCGATCGTCATTGTGGGCTTCGCCGTCGCGGCTCACCTCCCACAGCGTCGTCGGTGGCGCGTCGCAATCGGTCGTGCAGCCGCCGCTCGACGACGAGCTGTCGGCCGGCCCGTCGCTGGAGGTGCTGGTCTCGGCCGCGCCGCTGGACTCGGGCGCGATCGTGGTGCTCGACGACGTGGTGCTCGTGGAAGTGCTGCTCGTCGAGTCGCCGGACGACGACGTGTCGCCGTCCGTAGCGTCGGTGTCGGAGCGACAGCCGGAGAGGACGCAGATCGCGAGCGCGAGACGGCGGGCGGAGCGAGGCATCATGGGCAGGACCCACGCCTTCGCGGATGTGACGAACTTTCGCGCGGGCCCGACGGATCAGCGCGCTTGGTACTCGCGGGCGTGCCCGTTGCGCGCGTTGGTCACGGTGATCCGGCCGTCCGAGTCCACCACCGCGGTGACCGCGAAGCCCTGATCACCGCCGCCGTCCTCGAGGTTCGCGATGCGCTCCTCGGGGGCGTTGTGGGCGTCGTCGTTGTCGAGCGCGCGGTGCTGCGTCCACAGCTCGGGCATCGACGGGATCGCGGCGAGGCGATCGAACGTGGCCGACTCGCCGCCCTTGTGCGCGCCGTTGTTCATCACCACGACCACCGGATCGAGCGCGTGCACGAGCTGCGTCGCACCGGAGATCGCCAGGCCGTGGTGCGTGGTCTGGTAGAGATCGACCGTGCCGACGTTCTGCAGCGGGCACGCGAGCTCGTCCTCGAAGCTCCACGTCAGATCGCCGAGGTCGAGCATCTCGAACGATCCGAAGCGCGCGACGAACCCGACGCTGCTCGCGTTCTCGCTGTAGTCGACGCCCATGTTGCTCGCGCCGTCGCACGCCGGGTTGTCGCCGCCCGCACCGGGCAACGCCGCCGCGAGCACGTTGCGCGCGGCCGACACGATCGAGATCTCCAGCCCGTCGACGTCGTGCACCTCGCCGGGCGCGACGACCGTGCGCTTGCCGTCGGCGACCGCGAGGTAGTCCTCCCAGAGCTCCTGGCCTTGGCCGCCGCCGGCTTCGACGCTGTCGCCGTGATCCCAGAACGCCGCGATCGGCATGCGCGCGGCGAGATCGGGCACCCCGCCCACGTGATCGAGGTGGTAGTGCGTGATGACGACGAGATCGATGCCGTCGTGACCGAGGTCGTCCTGCACGACCTTCGCGATGCGATCGGCGTCGCGATCGCCGGGGAAGCCGGTGTCGACGAGCACGATCGATCCGCCGGGCGTGACGAACAACGTGGCCGCGCCGCCTTCGGTGTCGATCCAGTGCACCTCGAGCGTGGCCGACGGTCCGCCCGTCGTCGACTCGCCGTCGCTCGACGCCTCGCCGACCTCGGCGCTCGCGCTCGTGCTGGTGTCGCCCTGCGTCGTCGCGCTGGTGGTGGTGCTCGCGCTGGTGGTCGCGCCGGCCGTCGTCGACGCGCTGGTCGTCGGCGCGAGCGTAGTGCTCGACGACGTGCCCGACGATTCCGGCGCGTCGTCCCCACAACCGAGCACGAACGCGACGACCGCGAGCGGGAAGAGCCTCACCGCCACACGATCGCCGCGATCGCGGCCGTTGTCACATACCCATCCAGTTCGGTGCTGCGCCGCGCTCGAGCCACATCGACAGCTTCTGCACGAAGCCGCCCCAGCCGAGGTTCCAGCCCACGAGGAGGTTGCGGTCGATCGCGAAGCCCGAGTGCACGAGCGTGAGTCGCGTCGCGGACTCGGAGCCCGGCACCGGCTCGACCGTCCAGCTCACCAACATCGGCGGCTGGCCGTGCCAGCGATACGTGATGCGATGACCGGGCTCGTACTCGACGATCTCACCCGGACCATCGGTGCCCGCTTCTTCGCTCTTCCATCCGAACGAGTAGCGGCCGCCCACGCGGCGATCGTTCTTCGGCGCGACCGCGAACTTGTTCCACTGCTTGATCTCGTCGGGATCGTCGATCGCCGCGAACACGCGCGCCGGCGAAGCTGCGATCTCGGCGACGTGGGTGATCGCCTTGTCCGGCGCGCGACCGGGCGCGAGCAACGGACGCGCGCTGCCCAGCTCGATGTACGTCTTGAGCAGCCCGAGCACGTAGCCCCACAGCTCGGCGAAGAGATGCCCGGGATCGTCGATCGCCGGATCGACGGCGAACGGATGCTCGGCCGGGTAGCGCACCTCGAAGCTCAGCTTCGTGCCGCCGTCGTCGGGCGCCAGTGCGAACGACACGTGCGTGGGTTGCCCGTCGATCGTCCACTCGATCTCGAGGCTCTGCTCGGGCTTCGCGGCGCGCACGACATGATCGCCGCTGATGAGCGGCGTACCGCTCACGAGGTGCAAGCGCCCGCCCTCGCGCGCATCGAGCTCGACCTCGCTGCCGAGCCAACGCTCGAGCTGCTGCTTCTGCGTGAGCGCGGCCCACACGATCGCGGGCTCGCGATCGACCTTGATCCAGATACCGAGATGCTTCGTGCTCATGGCTTTCGATCCTCGTTCGGGCTCGGGTAGACGACGAGCCGGAGCTTGTAGGGGTGCGCCGCAGCGCTCTTGCCTTGGTAGCGCTCGACCACCGGCTTCAGTGCGGCGAGCACTTCGTTGGCGAACGCCGAGCGCTCGGCTTCGGTGCGCAGACGGATGTCGACGGTGAAGCCCAGGCTCGGCACTTCGCGCTGCTCGCTGCGATCGAGCAACGCGGCGACGTCCTCGTGCATCGACTCCGCGATGCCGAGCAAGTTGTGCAGGCTGAGATCGTCGCGTTCGCGCGTGGCCGGTGCGCGCACGAGCTGCGGCGACAGCCAGTACGCCTTGCCCACCGCTTGGTAGATCGACTCGGTGAGGTTGCGGACCTTGCGACGCTTCGCGATGCGGATGAGCCCGACGCGCAGGAGCTCCTTCAAGTGGTGGTGCACCGCTTGCGGCGAGAGCTCGAGCGACTCCGCCAGCTCGGCGCACGTCCGGGGCTCGCGGAGGCGCTCGAGGATGGCCACACGGAGCTCACTGAGCGCTGCACGCGCGGTCTCGAGCTCGCGAATCTGGACCACTTCCCGCATCGTCTGCAGGGATTTCTAGCAAAGCAGATGCTTTGCGTAAAGCAGAATTTTTATGTGCGAGCGCACGCGGCCCCGCCCGCCTCGCGGGCGAACCATCACGCGCTTCCGCGCACGGGGAAGACTTCGCCGCCTTTGTCGATCGCACGCCGATACGCGGGCCGTGCATGGATGCGTTCGACATACGCGCGCGTCTTCGGGCCCACGCGATCGGGCGCGCGTTCGACCAGCGCTTCGACCGGATAGCTCATCTGGATGTCCGCGATGGTGAGCGCTTCACCGGCGAGCCACGTCGAGCGCGACAGCTCGGCTTCGATGAACGCGGAGTGTCGCACGAGGTTGGGCTCGACGTACGCACCGTCGATGCCGTCGGCGATCTTGCGCGTCACCGGCTTCACGAAGAACGGCAGCGGTGCGGACCGTACCTTGGTGGTCAAGAGCAGCACCAACAAAGGCGGCATGAGCGAGCCTTCGGCGTAGTGCATGAAGTAGCGGCAACGCAGCTGCTCGGGCGTCCCCGGCGCGGGCAGCAGCCGACCCTTGCCGTGGGTCTCGGCCAGGTACTCGAGGATCGCGCCCGACTCTGCGATCGTGCGGCCATCGTCGGTCACCACCGGCGACTTGCCGAGCGGATGCACCTGCGCGAGCTCGGGCGGAGCGAGCAGCGTCTTGGCATCGCGTTTGTAACGAACGAGCTCGTAGGGCACCTCGAGCTCTTCGAGCAGCCACAATACCCGTTGCGACCGGGAGCGCTCGAGATGATGGACCGTGATCACGGGCCCGCTCTACCACGACCACGCGCACAGATCGAAGGCCGCGCTCGCACGTTGGCAGCCGCCGCCATGGATTCACGTCGCGCCATCCTGTTCGCGATCCTCGGCCTGGGCTGTACGCCCCACGAGCTGCCCAGCGACGGGCCCGCGCCACCGGAACCTGCTCCGCCAGTTGCGACAATCGTCGCGCCCGAGCGTCCGGTGGTCGCGTCCGTCGACCCGACGCCCGGCGGCTGCTTCGCCGCGGTCCGCTCCTACGACATCGGCTTTCCGCCGTTTCTCGCCGACGTCGCCGACGTCGACGGTGACGACGACGTCGATCTCGTGGTGGCCAGCATCCTCGGCCGCGATCTCGTGTTCGTCGCGAACGACGGCGCGGGTGGGCTCGCGGTCGGCAAGCGCATCGACATCGAGGTGGAAGATCGGCACGGCCTCGCGCTCGGCGACGTCGACAACGATCGCAAGGTCGACGTCGTCACGTTCGATCCGCGCGGCGGTGATGTCTTCGTGCGCGCGGGCGATGGCACCGGCGACTTCGGTCGCTCCACCAAGCTCGCGCTGCAGAAGCAGGTCTACGGTGGCACGCTGCACGACCTCGACGGCGACGGCAACCTCGACCTCGTCACGCAGCACCTGCGTCACCTCGGCGTGCATCGCGGGCGCGGCGATGGTGGCTTCGCGACCGTCGAAGTGCTGCCGGTCGCACAGGCGCCCGAGTACGTACGCGCCGTCGATCTCGATCGCGACGGCAGCCTCGATCTCGTGTCGGCGAGCAACGACGAGGCCGTGCTCTCGCGCATCCGCGGCAAGGGCGAGCTCGCGTTCGGTCGCGAGGCGCGTGATCGCTGCGGCGATGGTCCGCACGAGCTCGCGATCGCCGACCTCGATGACGACGGTCGGCTCGACGTCGCGATGGCCACGATGCACTCGCGCGAGCTCTGCATCTTCCGCCAGCAGGACGCGGGCGAGCTGGAGCTGATCGTGCGCAGGCCGTTCGTCACCGAAGCGCTGGCGGCTGCGGATCTCGACGACGACGGCGCCGCGGAGATCGTCGTGACCGACGCGTCCGAGGGTGGCCTGCGCGTGCTCGCGCTCGCGGGCAAGAGCGGTGCGCTGGTCGAACGCGGGCGCAGCACCACGGGGCACAACCCGCACGCGCTCTGGCTGCGCGACCTCGATGCCGACGGTCGACTCGACGCCGTGATGCTCGACGGATTCCAGGCCTCGCACATCTGGCACGGCGACACGCTCAGCTACGAGCCGCGCGAGACCACCGTGTCGGTCGCGCTCGGTCGCGCGTGCGACTCAGGGGTCTAGCCGCGCAATCCATCCGTCGAGCGTGTCGTCGTCGCCGACGCCTTCGCCGACCACGAAGATCGCACCGTCGTCGCTCACCACGACGTCGCGCAGCGCACCTTGTCCGGTGGCCGGATACGTCCGCGACCACACCACGTCGCCATCGACATCGACGACGACGACCGCTGCATCGTCGTCGCCGTTGGGCGACTGCCAACCCACCGCCACTGCGGCGCCGTCGGGCGCGACCGCGACTCCGTGCAGGT
>DASZPU010000341.1:0-8130 GCA_035550195.1 Nannocystaceae bacterium | reverse complement strand
CACACCTTGCGCAGGTGCCGGTGGCGGCGCGCTCGCGCAGCCGGCGATCAGCGCGAGCGCCAACAACGACTCACGCACTGTTCGCGTTGGTGCGCCCACGATCGCCGCGCACGACGGTCAGGTTCTGACGCGCGGCGGCAGCACTACCGCCGACCGCGAGCACCGTGCGCTCGATCAGCATGAGCCGCTCCTGCTGCAGATCGGGCAAGCGCACCGCGAGCGCGAGCCGCAGCTCGGCACCGTCTTCGCCGGGCAGCGGCAGCGACAGCCACGCCCAGGCATCACGCGCGTCGCCGCTGCGCACGACGATCTCTTCGTGGCGACGGATCTGGAACGCCGGGATACCGATGCGGCCGAACACGAGCGCGACGTCGGGTGCGACGCGTAGCCAACGGGCCTCGCCACGATCGCTGCCCGACATGCGGATCGCTTCGATCGCATCGAGCATCTCCATCACTTCGCGTCGACGATCGCGCCAGCCGAGGAAGCGCTCGCCGGTGAACGCGGGCAGGCGCGCGAGCATCCGGTGGTAGCCGAGCAATACCGCGGCCAGCAGCACTGCGACGAACGTGCCGAGCAGCGTCCACCAGCCGCCGATGCCGATGACGTTGAGGTACGCGAGCGCGGCGAACATCGCCGACGACGCCCACAACACCGTGACCGCGCGGCCGTGGGTGAAGCCCGCGGCCATCAAGCGATGGTGCACGTGATCGGAATCGCCGGCGAAGATCGGCTGACCACGCAGCGTGCGACGCAGCACCGCGAGCGTCATGTCGAACAGCGGCACCATCAACGGGAGGATCGCGATGGAGAGCTGGATCTCCGGCACGCGCCAACGCACCGGCTCGACTTCGATGAGCAGCACCGGCAAGAGGAAGCCGAGGAAGTAGCTGCCGGCATCGCCCATGAACACCTTGGCGGGATGCCGGTTGTGCACGAGGAATCCGCCGGCGGCCCCGAGCGCACACGCGGCGGTCCAACCGACCGCGAGCGTCGCGGGCTGCACGCTCGGCCCCGCGAAGATCGAGAACACGACGGTGCCGAAGCCGATGAGACAGATGCCGCCGGCGAGGCCGTCGAGCCCGTCCATCATGTTGACCGCGTTCACGGTCGCGACGAGAAAGAGCACCGTGAGCAGCTGTGCCAACCAGTGGTAGTCCCAGCCGACGATCATCTCGAGCGCGGACCAGTGCAGGCCGTAGAGCACTGCGGTCGTCGCGGCGACGAACTGCATCGCGAGCTTGGTGCGCGGGCGCAGACCGATGAGATCGTCCCACGCACCGGTCACGCCCACGATGAGCGCACCGAGCAGACCACCGGTGAGCGGTGAGACCGAGAACAGCTCGTGCGTCGCGGAGAGCGACGAGACACCGGCGAGGCCGACGAGCAGCATCACACCGAAGCCGAAGAGGATGACGAGCCCGCCGGCGCGCGGGATCTGGCCGGTGTGCACTTTGCGGAGGCTGACCTCGTCGTCGCGACGACCGAGCGCGCGCCAACCTTTCAGCACGAGCGGCATGAGCCCCGCGACCAGCACGAAGGCCGCGAGCGCACCGAGCCACAGCGTGCCGAGCGACGCGTTCATCCCATCACAGCTTCTCTCGAGCAGTGATAACATGACAGCGTGGAGCGAAGCGACTTGCGGTTCGAGGTCTGCGTGCTCGGGCTCGGCTACGTGGGATTGCCCACTGCGGCGGTGCTGGCGACGCGTTCCAAGCGAATTTGCGGCGTCGACACACGGAACGACGTGGTCGCGACCATCAACGAGGGCCGCATCCACATCGTCGAGCCCGAGCTCGATGCATTGGTGCGGGCGGCGGTGGCGGCGGAGCGGCTGCGCGCATTTTCAGCGCCGCAGCCGGCGCAGACGTTCCTCATCTGCGTGCCCACGCCGTTCGCGGACGGGCACGTGCCGGAGCTGTCGTACGTCGAAGCGGCGACGCGATCGATCGTGCCGGTGTTGCAGAAGGGCAACCTCGTCGTGCTCGAATCGACGAGCCCGCCCGGCACCACGCGCGAGCTGGTCGCGCGGATTCTCGAGGAGGCCGGCTTCGTCGCGGGGCAAGACGTGTTCGTCGCGCATGCGCCCGAGCGCGTGTTGCCGGGTGCGGTGATCCGCGAAGTCGTCGAGAACGATCGCGTCGTCGGTGGTGTCACGTCGGCGTGCACCGAAGTCGCCGCGACGTTCTACGAGAGCTTCGTCGCCGGTGAAGTGCTGCGCTGCACGGCGGACACCGCCGAGCTGGTGAAGCTGGCGGAGAACGCGTTCCGCGACGTGAACATCGCGTATGCGAACGAGCTGTCCAATGTCTGCGACAAGCTCGGGCTCGATGCGTGGGAGGTCATCCAGCTCGCGAATCGACATCCGCGTGTGAACATCCTGCGGCCGGGGCCCGGGGTCGGTGGCCACTGCATCGCGGTGGATCCGTGGTTCATCGTCGCGGTCGCGCGCGAGCGCACGCCTCTGATCCAAGCCGCGCGGCACGTCAACGACGAGCGGCCGCACCAAGTGGTCGCGCAGTGCCGTGCGTTGGCCGAGCGTTTCAAACGGCCGCGCATCGTGTGCATGGGCGTCACCTACAAGCCCGACATCGACGACATCCGCGAGAGCCCGGCGCTCGAGGTGGTGCGCGAGCTGGTGCGCGCGGACTTCGGTGAAGTCGTGGTGGTCGAGCCGCATCTGCGCGCGAGCCCGGTCGACGGCGCACAGCTGATCGACGCCGAAGAAGCGCTGCGCACCGCCGATATCGTGGTGATCCTGGTGGCGCATCGTGCATTCGCGCGACTGCGGCGCGACTGGTTCAACCGCCCGTCCGTGATCGACACTGTCGGGCTGCTCTCGCGATGAGCCGCTGGCGGCGGGTGATCGGCGAGCTCGGGCCGACGTTGCGCGCGGCTCGACATCTGCGCGCGACGCAGCTGCTCGCGTTCGTGAAGCAGCGCAGTGCTGGGCCCGCGCGTGTGCCGGTGCAGTCGCGCGCGCCGGGTTGCGATGCGCTGGCGTTTCCCGAGGGCTTCGTGGGGCCGTCGCCCGAAGGCGTGGTAGAGGACGATGGTGGCGTCGTGTTGGTCGGCCAGCCCGCGCACGATCCGTTGCGCTTCGGTTGGGACGCCGAGGGCGATCCGCTGTGGGCGTACACGCTGCACTACCACGGGTGGCTGTCGCAGAGCGATCCGATGCATGCGATCGCGACGGTGCTCGATTGGATCGAAGAGCATCCGCAGGGCGTCGGCTGGGAGCCGTATCCGACGTCGCTGCGGATCCTGCACTGGCTCGGCTTGCTCGCGCGGCACGGTGAGCGCTTGCAAGGCGGCGAGCTCGAGCTGGTGCTCGCGTCGTTGTCGGCGCAGCTGCAGCACCTCGCGCAGCACGTCGAGACGCACCTCGACGGCAACCATCTGTGGACGAATCTGATCGCGCTCGTCGCGGGTGGGCTCGCGTTGGCGGGGCCGGTGCCGAAGCTGATGGTCGATCGCTTCACGGCGAAGTTGCTCGCGACGGTCGAGGAGCAGGTCGCCTCGGATGGTGTGCATCGCGAGCGCACGCCGACGTATCACTGTCTGCTGACCGAGCAGCTCGCGATCGTGGTCGCGCTGGCGGAGCCGCGGTTGCCGGGTGTGGCGGATCCGCTGCGACTGATCCTGCGCCGCATGGCGAATGCGTTGCCTGCGTTCACGCATGCCGATGGCGACGTCGCGTTGTGGGGCGACAGCCAGCTCGGTGCGCCGGTGGGCCCGCGACGCCTCGCGCAGCGCTTCGGCAGCGAGCTCGTCGTCGGCGATGCGGATGCGCGTGCGAGTGGCTTCGCGCGGCGCGTGTGGGGGCCGTTCACGCTGCTGTGGAATCGCGGCGGCGTCGGGATGCCGCAGCAAGTCGGACACGTGCACGGCGATTGTCTTTCTGTGGAGCTCGACGTCGGCACCACGCGCGTGCTGGTCGACGCGGGCGTGGGCACGTATGTGCCGGGAGCGGATCGCGACTACGCGCGCTCGACCGCGGCGCACAACACTGCGACGGTGGGCGAGGGCGATCCCGATCAACACGAGCTGTGGCTGAGCCACCGCATCGGCGCGCGTGCGCATCCGGTGGAGCTCGCATGCAGCGATCGCGAGCTCGCGGGTGAAGTGCAGGGCTGGCAGAGCCCGACGGTGCATCGCCGACGCGTGGGTTGGGACGGCGACGCGATCACGGTGGAAGACTCGCTGGATGCGATCTGCCCGGCGACGGTGCGATGGTTCGTGCCCGCAGCGTTGAACGTGCGCGTCGAAGGTGCCCAAGCCTTGGTCTTCGTCCCGCGCGGCCCGACGGTGGAGCTGAAGCTCGACCGCGGCACGTTCACACAATCATCTGCACTCGGCTGGCGCGCGATGAACACCCCCGCGCCGCGCACGTGCTTGTCCGTCGCAATCACGGGCGGCACGCTGACGACCCGCATCCGCACACTGCGGTGATCAGCCCGGCGGTCGCTCGTGCTGCAGCAGGTCGTCGGTGATCTCGTAGTAGTCGCCCTTGTCCGCGGTGAAGATGTGCACCGCGAGCTTCGTGTTCGTGGGCTTGTCGAACGCGCCCATCGCAATGCCGATCCAGTCGCGATCGGCGGGCGGGTCGAAGAAGAGCGACGAGCCGCAGGTGCGGCAGAAACCGCGACGCACTTTCGCCGACGACTGGTACCACGTGATCGCATCTTCACCGCGCAGCGTCACGGCGACGCGCGGCACATCCGTCGACGCGAAGACATGCCCGGAATGCTTGCGGCAGATCGTGCAATGACACGCATCCGGCGGCTTCAGCTCGCACGCGACCTCGAACTTCACCGCACCGCAGAGACATGAACCGGTGTGCATGCTCCGCTAGCCTAGCAGTGCGCCGACCGTGTGCGCGCGCGCTTCACCACCGAGTGTCGCCCGCCGACGTGATTCACCCGGGTGGCGGTGGTGGCATGTTCGGCGCGAAGCCGCGGATCGCGATGAGCACGTTGCCGCCACCGAAGGTCGAGAACAGGAAGTTGCCCGACTGCGGATCGATGTGCGCGCCTTCGGGACCCTGCAAGCCCGTGACGAAGAGCGTACGCGTGTCGAGCACCGGATCGCCTTCGCCGTCCACTTCGTAGATCGAGATCGTGTTCTCGCTCCAATCGGCGACGAGCAGCGAAGGCGCGTCGACCTCGGGGCTGTCGTTGCCGACGTACACGAAGCCTTCGGGTCCGCCGGGCAGGATCACTTCCTGCGTCACCGACGACACGTCGTACGTGCCGGCGCCATCGCTCGCGAGCGCCACCGTGTACCAGTAGCCGCCCGACCAGGTGACGAGCTTGAACAGACCCTCGCCGGGGAATCCTCCGGGCACGAACGCGAGCGCGGCGGTGCCTTGATCGGGGCTCGCGACGCCGGCCGCGGTCATGTCGATCACCTTGCTGGTCGCCATCGCGCCGCGCACGAGCTGACCGAGCTCGTTCACCGGCCAGCGCGCGAGGAACATGACGCCGTCGCCGGCGTACGCGATGCCGCCGTCGTTGTACTCGGCTGCGGAGAACAAGACTGCAGTCGGATCCGAGAAGCCGGTGACGTTGCAGTACTGATCCCGCGTCACGCGGATCGCGAACAGCTGGCCGGCTTCGACATTCGCTGCGCCACCGATGAGCAACAGATCGGGATCGTCGAGCGCGAACAACATGCCGCCGTACTCCGGCGGGATCCCGGGCACGTCGACGTACTGCCAGCACTCGTAGTCGTCGTCGTACGGTGCGACCAACGCGATCGGCAACGCGCACGGCACGAAGCTCGTCAACGCCTGCGCGCTCGTGTCCGTGCACTTCGCCGGCCCGCCGCCGGGGAAGTCGAGCGCGCTCCCGATGTCGAAGCTGGCGGTCTCGCCGATCGATTCGTCGACGGCGCTCTCGCCGACCTCGGTGCCCGAGCCGAGCGTGAGCGTGACCGAGACGGTGGTGCTGGGATCTTCGCGCTCGCGATCGGACGCGCACGCGATCACGGTGAATACTGGCAGCAGCAACGATGCGCGCACGAGCACCCGGCCTCCCTTCACCAGTGTACAACCGCGCCGTGCGAGGTTCCGCGCTCCTCGTCGTGTTGGCCGCTTGCCAAGGCAAGCGCGCCACGGTCGCGCCGAGCGACGACGCGCTCGTGCGCATGGACGGCTGGGGCGAGCTGCGCTTCGGCACGCGCATCGACGCACCGCCGAGCGAATGCGCGATGCAGCCGATCGGCGAGCACACGCCCGAGGGCGTCGCGTGGATGATCGTCGACGGCGTGGTCGTGCGCCTCGATGTGCGCTCGCCCGCGCTGCACACCGAGCAAGACGCGAAGGTCGGCACATCCGCAGCGACCTTGCGTCGGCTCTACCCCGACGCGATCGAGCAGCCCAACAAGTACGACCCCGAGGGCAGCACGTGGATCGTCGGCCCGCCCGATCGCGCGCATTTCGTCTTCGAGCTCGATCGCACGCATCGCGTCGTACGCTGGCGTGCGGGGCTGCCTCCACAGGTCGACTGGGTCGAAGGCTGCGGCTGAAGAAAACTCCGTGCGGGTGTCGGCCCGGGCGGGGCTCGTTCGTCCTGCGGGCACCATGACCAAGCCCCAGCCGATCCCCGAAGGTTTCCACACCGTGACCCCCTCGCTCATCGTCGCCGGTGCGCGCGAGGCGATCGCGCTCTACCAGGCGGCGTTCGGCGCCGAGCTGAAGAACGCAGCGCCGGGTCCCGACGGCAAGTCGCTCATCCATGCACACCTGAAGATCGGCGACAGCTCGATCTTCCTCATGGACGAGAACCCGCGTGCCGCGAAGACGCGCACGAACATGCTGATCTACGTCGCCGATGTCGACGCTGCGTTCGCACGGGCCGCGAACGCGGGCATGCGCGTGATCACGCCGGTCGCCGACATGTTCTGGGGCGACCGTTGGGGCGTGCTCGAGGACGTCTTCGGCAACGAGTGGCAGCTCGCGACGCACGTCGAGGACGTGACGCCCGAAGAGATGCAGCGCCGCGTGCAGGCGTTCGCGGGTTGATCACGCCTTCGGATCTTCGACGCGGCCCATGAACAGGATCGTGCCGGTCTCGGTGTCGCGCAGGAAGTAGAGGAACGGACGATCGAGCTTGAACGGGATCGGCTCGTCACTCGGCGGCGCCGAGCCTGCGCGCATGCCCACCGCAGTCGCGGCGGCCGCCTCGGTGCCCTTCTCGTCGAGCGCGATGAAGGCCTTGTGGAACGCTTCGGCGAGCTGGATCTGTTCGGCCGCCGGTGCCATGCCGGTGAAGTCGGCACCGCCACCGAACGCGGTGGTGAGGCCGAGCGCTTGCAGCATCGTCGACAGTCGCACCGGATCGCCCGGTTCGATCTTGAACTTGGGCACCTGCAGATCGAGCCGACGCCAGTCGCTGCCCGACAACCACGATCGCACCTTCGCTTCGGTGAGCCCGGCCTCGAGCTTCGCGAGCGTGCCGTTGCCGGTGGGCATCACGAAGCCCATGCCGTACGGGCCGCCCTCGTAGGGCAGCTCGCACCACTGGATGCCGTCGCTCTGCACCTCGCCGCTCTTCACGTGCCTCACGTCGCGCATGAACTTCGCGGTGGTCTTGCCCTTCGTCGCGAAGAAGTCGCCGGGTTTGGTGAGCCCTTCGTTGAACGGATCGGACCAGTTGCCCTTGAAGTAGATCGCGTTGACGAGCACGAGTCGCGTCGAGTCGTCGACGCCGCCTTCGGGCACGAGATCCTTGATGCGCTCCTTGGTGCGCTCGACCACCCACGCGTTGATGCGCGCGCGCGCAGCTTCGTGCGCGCGCTTGAAGTCGACCTGCTCGAGCGGCGCCTGGAAGATCTGATCGGTGATCGCGAGGTACTTCTTCTCGAACGGTGTGGTGGCCTCGCCGAAGAGACGATTCGCGACCGCGAGCTCGAGCCCCTCGCGCGTCGACTGCCAGCGCCGTACGACATCGGCGAAGCCTGCGTGCAGCTTCGCGACGTCGCCGTCGAGATGGAACACCTTCGCGAGCTCGGCCGCGGTCTTGCCCTTCGCACCCGCGTGCACCATCGCGAACGCGAGCGCGATCGAAGCCGGTGAGTACACGAGGTTGCCGGAGCTCTTGCCGATCTGGCCCCAGAAATCGAACGCGA
>DASZPU010000340.1:0-7437 GCA_035550195.1 Nannocystaceae bacterium | reverse complement strand
CGCTCGTCTTGATCCGCGAGCACGCCGACCAGCCGCCCGTCCATCCGCGCGAGCGCGAGCGACGACGACGACGATCCCGGCGTGTTGGCCGGCTGCAGCTGCGGCGGCTTCGCGACGGAGGATCGGCCGCGCACCGGCGCGGGCGCGGCCGGCTCGATCATCGGCGCGTTCACGTCCAGCTCCGCGACCGCGCCGACCGGCGGTTCGCAGGCCAGCACGAGTGAGATCGGCAGGGCGCGCCACGTAACCATGATCGCGCGCGCCGACGCGCGAGCGGCCCCGCCCTATTCCGACTCGGCGGGAACGCTCGCGCGCGCCTGGGTACTGCCCCATCACGATGGGCAGCAAGCCGCGGGACGAGCTGGGCCTGAGCGCCGATGCGTTGCGCATGCGCACCTCGATCGAGCAGCGACTCTTCGGACCGCAGCTGCCGCTACGCGGCGCGCGTCGCCTTCGCCACGATCTCGGGCGTGCGCACGTGCAGCGGCGCCGTCGCACGCGGCTCGTCGTCGTCGCGATCGTGCTGGTCGCGCTCGCGATCGCGATTGCGTTGCGGATCGCGTGAGCTCAGAGCCGAGTTCCGACCGCACGCACCGCGTCGTCGAGATCCGGCGGAACTGCGCGCGGCGTCGACTCGAGCAACACCTTCAGCTCGTCCTCGAGGGCCTTGCGCGCGCGATGCAGCCGCGTGCGCACCGTCGTGGGCGCGATCCCGAGGATCTCCGCGATCTCCGGACCGGGCAGCTCTTCCCAGTAGTAGAGCTCGATCATCGTCTGGTGATCGACGGGGATCCGCTGCAGCGCCTGTTGCACGAGGCCTTGCTGCTGATCGTTGGCCATGATCGAGCTCGGCGAGAAACCCAGCGCTTGGATCGACGACACGCCGAGATCGGCGGCATGCCGCGCGTTGCGACGACCGTTGTCGCGGATGAACTTGTAGAGCTGACGACGCGCGACCGCGAAGAGGAACACGCGAAAGCTGGCGTCGCGGCGGAAACCCGCGGCGCCCTCGACCAGGCCCGCGAACGTGCGCTGCACGAGATCCTCGACCTCGTCGGGCCCGACCTTGTTGCGAAAGAACCGCCGCACCGCCGGGAAGTACTTGCGAAAGAGCGCCGTGCCGGCCTGCCGATCACCGGCCTGCCACTTCGCCAGCAGCTCGAGATCCTCGTCCTCCACTCGCTTCGCGAGTCTAACCGGAAAGGGCATTTCTGCGGTCCGTCGCAGCTCGGGAGTACCCCGCCGCGCGCGGACGTTCCCGTCGGAATACCCGCGCTCGGTCGCGCGTCCGCGCAGCCCGTGTCCTGCCCGCGTACCGCTCCGACGCTCGCGCTGGTCCTCGTGCTCGGTTGCGACGAAGGGCGCGAGACCAGTGCCCCGGAGCCGGCGGCTGCGGTCGCGCCACCCGCGATCGCCGCGCCGGTACCGACCGTGATCGCGGCGCCCGACCTCGTCGCGCCGAGCGACGAGCTGGCCGCGTGGTTGCGCGACGCGGCGGTCGACGAGCACTCGTTCGCGCGCCGCGTGCTCTACAGCTGGACGTCGCAGCAGACCGCGACGCGGATCGCTCGCGAGCGCGAGCTCTTCGACGACGCGCAGCTGCCCGAGGGTCCGACCGCGTACGTGTCGCGGCTCGAGTACGTCGCTTCGCGTGACGACGCGAGCGGTCGGCTCGCGAAGTTGTTGTTGGGCCATCCCGATCTGTCGCGCCGTCGCTATGCGTGGGTGCGGCCGTGGGCGACGCGGATGGGCGTGGTGAAGCCCTACGGCGAGCGCTTGATCGCGGTGACGCTGCGTGCCGATGCGATCGTCGGTCGCTTCGATCCCTCGCTCGATCAGCCGTGGCGGTTCCACGATCTCGACGAGCGCGAGGTTCCGCTCGGACGCGTGCTCGCGGAGCCGCAGCGCATCGCGGCGGTGCTGCACATCCGCGGCGACGGACAGCCGCACTTCCGCGAGTACGTGCTGTGCAACCCGGCGGCGATCGCCGAGTGGTCGCTCGCGACGCCGGAGATCGCCGCGACGATCGCCGAGGACGCGAACGCGGTGCGCGAGCTCGCGGCGCTGGCCGAGCACGGCGACATCCCGGGCTATGCCGACGCGCTCGCGTTCGCCGTCGATCACTACGTGGCGACTGCGGACAACCTCGCCGCGATCGCAGCCGCGCTCGCCGCCTCGCCGCAACCCGGACGCGCGGTGCGAGTCGAGCCCCGCGCACGTTTCCGCAGCGACGCGGAGCCCGGCATCGTGCACGTGCGCGACGTGCCGCCGCGCTTCGTCGTGGTCGCGTGAATCAGCCCTGCGGCGTGACGTTTTCCTCGATGAGACCGGCGAGGCAACGCAGCGCGTCGCTGAAGTCGGTATCGCAGATCGACTCGATGCAGCAGCGCACCGCCGCTTCGCTCATCGGCGTGTCGGGATCGTCGGCGACATCGAGCGCCTGACAGACCTCTTGCACGCGCACGTTCGGGATCGCCTGACCGGTGAAGCCGCCGTTGCCGTCTTCGCCGGTGCAGCCGGGGCCGATGCCGTACACCCACGTCTGGTGCGCGGCGTCGCGGCCCTCCGCCCAGTCGTCGGGCAAGATGTCGCCGGTCGGATACTCGGGATCACGCCAGTCGCGAATCTCGAGATCCATGACGCCGCCCGCAGTCGGTTGGTAGGGCGGCTCCTCGGCGTGCGCGGTGACTTCCGGAACGCCGAGGATCCCCAGCATCACGACCGGGCGACCGAGCCCTTGCAAGAGCGCGCTGTACTCGTCGGTCGGGAACAACGCGTCGCCGGTCGAGTGGCAGTTGTCGTAGACGCCGTTGCCGTCGGGCCCGTCGCAGCTCATGCCCGCGTTCCAACAGATCGCCGAGGACGGCACCGGCATCATCGTGTCGGGGTTGTCCTCCTGCCACTGCATGTCGGTCATCACGCCCTCGGACGCGATCGAGCAGTCGGCTTCGTCGGTGATGATCGCGACCGCGAGCACACCACCGGCGCGCAGGAATCCGTTGCCGCCTTGGTTCCACTCCGCCTCGGGATCGAGCGCGCGACGCATCGCTTCGAGCGGCGACTCGTAGCCGCAGCCGTCGATGCCCTGCGGGCCTATGCACGCGAGCGCTTGCGCGACCGCATCGTCGGGCACGCCGTCGCCGTTGACGTCGGCATCGGCCACGTCGGTGACGTTGTCACCGCCCGGCGAGAGCGTGATGAAGTTGCCCGACGGCGCGACCGGAGTCGGACAGATGTCGGTGCACACGTCGCTCTGATCGTCGGGCGGCTGTGAGACCGAGGTGAAGCGCTCGATGCGATCGGTGCACGCGGTCGCGATCGGTGCGCCGTGCTCCGCGCTGCGACCGGCGGGGTAGTACGGCGCGCACAACGGATTGTCGTTGTCCGTCGTGGTCACCATGATGTGCACGTCGGGCACGATCACGTTGCCGTCGACGTCTTCGAGCATCTCGAGCTGCTGCACGAGCAGCGGCATGTTGCGCGCGAGGTTGGCTTGCTCCTCGCCCATCGATCCCGAGTTGTCGATCACGAACAGCAGATCGATGACGCCCGCACAGCTCGCGTCACCGCCACAGCCGACCGGCCCGCCGGTGCTGTCGGCTCCACCGCCGAGATCGAGCTTCGGCCCGGTGTCGTTGCCGACCGTGACGATCCCGCCCGTGCCGGTCGAAGTCTCTTCCTCGCTCGCGCCCTCCTCTTGCTTGCAAGAGCAGAGCAACACGAGCCCCACGAACGCCGCCCTTCGTTTCCCCATGGCCCCTTCGACCGGGCCGCGCACGGCCGTTGCAGGTTCGGCGGGCCCGAATCTCGCCCCCGCGGCGTTCCGCACGGCGTGGCCGCCGCGACCCGCGGAACCAGCGGTCGCCAAAGGGAACTCAGCGTGCTGAACTCCCGTCCCGTGCGCGCGAAACGAAGCTGCTGCCTACTGCTCGCGATCGCGGCATGCCACGCCGAGGGCGGTGGCGACGAGGGCGAGCCGCTCCCACCTCGCCAGCTCGTGGATGCGTACGGCTGGTCGCCGACGCCTCCCGCCGACGACATGTTCGTGGCGATGAAGACCGGCCGCACGGAGTGTGTGCCGGTCGATGATTACGGCGGCGTGGACTTCGGTGGCTATCCGGCCTTCGAAGTGCACACCGAGTTCTGCAACTACGCGACGGTGTCGCAGGAGATCGCCGAGGACGTGTTCGCGGGCGAGCACGTCAACGTGCGCATGTGGCACTTCGACCTGCGCGCACCCGATCCTGCGCAAGGCTACACCGCCGTCGCCGTCGAGGATGTGGTGCGCTGGGAGTACAACGTGGCGATCCCGGCCGACGGCGCGCTCGCGTCGTACGGCTGGATCACCGACGTCGACATCCCCGCGGGGACGCCGTTGCAGTTCCACGTGCAGAACCACGGGCTCAACAGCTGGAACCTGATCGAGATCGTCGCCGGGCCACCGCCCGACGACGAAGGTTGATCACGCTCAGCCGTAGACGAGCTCGAAGGTCACCAGGAACGGGGTGTCCTGGTCCGCGACGACGTCGAAGTCCTGATTGGTCAACGTGACCGGATCGCCCATCTCGGGGTTGTGCGTCGCCTCGAAGTTGCCGTCGACGTCGAACATGCCGAGGAACGTGTAGCTGTCCGGCGGCAGTGGCTCGCTCGTCCAGCTCTGCGTCGTCGTCTCGGCGGTCGTGAGATCGACGCCCTCCACTGCGACCGACGTGATCGGCACTGCACCGTCGACCGGACCGGTGAGCGCGACGTCGGCGGTGAGATACAGATCGCCGTAGATGCCGCCCATCAGCGGATCCATCAGCGTCGGCCCCATGCGCACGCCGTTCGACACCGAGAACGTGAGCGTGACCGTGCCCGTCGCCGAAGCACCACCGGACGACGACTCGTCCGCGGCTCCGGAGGAGTCGTCGGACGAGCCTTCGTTGGAGGAGTCGGCGCTGCACGCCGCGGCGAGTGCCGCGAAGAGGATGACTGCGCCTACTCGCCGTGACGACATTCGATCGGATCCTTCGTGCCGCCGACGATGCCGAAGGTCGCGCACATCTCGTGCGGGAACTTGATCATCTCCGCCTCGGTGTTGTCCCACTCGCAGTGCGTGCGGAGCACGGTGCCGGCCTTGAGCGGCTTGGGCTCCTGCAAGTAGAGATTGACCGGCGGCACGTCGCGGAAATCCGCCTGCCAGGGATCGACGAGGTAGAGCGGCTCGAGTGTGTCGACGGTGGCGCCGAGCGATGCTTCGAACTTGGTGCCCCACTCGTGCATGTGCCCGCCGAGCATCAACAGCTCGACGTCGTTCTCGAGCGTGCAGTCGAAGGTGATCTCGGTCTTCTCGCCCGCGGGCAGCTCGACGGCGATCGTGTTGGTCGCGAGCGGTGCGGCCCAGTGCACGACCGACTCCGCCGGGATCTTCGCGAGCTGCACCACGTCGCGCACGAGCAACGGCTTGTCGGTGGTGTTGACGTAGTGCGACTGGATCACGAAGCGCCGACCCGCCGGCAGGATGGTGCCGTAGCCCGCGGGCAGCTCCTGCGGGATCATGAGCAGGTCGTACTTCGACATGTCGGCGCCGTCGGAGCAGTCCTCCAGCGTACCGGGCGCCTTGGGCTCCTTCGCGCCCAACACGATGACGTGGTGGCCGCCCTTGCCCTGGAGGCTGATCGCGTTGTTGTAGACGACCTCGGGCCCCTCGTAGGCGAGGTGCATGCACATGATCGCGTCTTCGCCGGGCTTCACCACGAACTCGGGGCCCGCGAAGTTGATCCGCATCGGATCGTCGGCCGGCATCTGCACGCGCTCGTCGACGGGCTCTTCGTCGCCCATCTCGTCGGAAGCATCGTCCGCGCCATCGTCGTTGTTGTCGTCACCGTCGTCGGCGCTGCACGAGCAGAGTCCGATCACCGCCACAGTCGCAAAGAAACGCTTCATTGTTGGTCCCCCTACCGCGGCACCTTCGTAGCAGAGCGAATGTTCGCCGTGCAAGCGCTGCGCGGCGTGTCGGGTGTGCTCGTCATCGATGGTGCGCGCTCGTCTTCGCGGTGAGCTCGGTCGTGATGCGTTTGACAGGTCGCGAACCGTTCACGTAAGGTCCCGCCGCGAGGATCGAATGGAACAGTTGCCGCATCTGCAACGAAGGTTCCTCCCCGGAGCGACGCTGTTCGGGCCCAGGAATGGGTCGGAGCGACACGTGAACGAGCGTCAGCACACGCGGGCGGGCCGGTGCGCGCTCGCATGCGGCACGTTGGTCGTGTGGCTCACGTCCACAGCGGCGTGCGACGGTGGCGACCCCGCCGACGCACCCCCGACGTTCACCGAGGTGCACGAGCGCGTGCTGCAGAGCGGCTGCGTGTTCGCGACGTGCCACCAAGCCGGCGCGAGCTCGGCGGGCATGATGTCGCTCGAGCGCGACGAAGCGCACGCGAACCTCGTCGACGTGCCCGCCGCGATGGCGCCCGGGAAGATCCGCGTGGTGCCGGGCGATCCCGACGCGTCCTACGTGATCGAGAAGCTGACGAGCGCGATGCCGGCCGTGGGCGAGCAGATGCCACCCGACGCACCCCTCGAGGACGACCGCGTCGAGCTCGTGCGCGCGTGGATCGAAGCGGGCGCAGCCGACGACTGAATCACATCACCCGGACGAAGAAGCCGAGCGTCCAGGTGAAGCCGGTGACGGTGACGTCGCCGATCGGGGTGCCGACCGTTGCGATGTCGTCGTCGGCTCCGCTCGGGCGTGGGCGACCGCGCAACGGTGTGCGCATGGTCGAGCCGAAGAGGAGATCGATGCCCGCGGTCGCCCGTGCAGCACCTTTCGCAGCGAGCCACGCCTTGGGCAGATAGAGGCTGATGCCGCCGCGCGCCGTGAACGTGCCGCCCAGGCTGCGCGTTCGCGTCGCGCGCTCGTGCGAGTCGAGCTGCAGTCGGCGAAACGACGGACCCGCGTCCACTTGCCCGATCAGATCGATCCCTTCGCGCAGCACGATCGACAAGCGCGCGATGATCTGCAGCTCGTGCATCGCGAGCTTCGTGCGCAGCGCACCCTCGTACGGTGCGCGATGCGTGCCCGCGTAGCCGTAGCGCACGCCGGTGCCGAGGAACACCGGGCCACGCAGGCGCGCGTCGACGCGGAAGCCGGCGCCGCTGTGCACGAGGTTGCGGTTGGCATCGAACGCGCGGTAGCCGGGATCGATCACCGTCGTCGTACCGATCTCGACGAACGGATCGAAGCGCCAACGGATCGGTCGCGGCGCACGGACCTTGCGCGTCACCGTCGGCGGCGGCGCGCTCGTGGGCGTCGTGCTCGACGGCGCGGGCGTGGGCGGCTCGAGCGGCTCGCTCGTCGCCCATACGTCGCCGGCGACGGCCGGCGAAGGTGCGGGCTTCGCAGGCGCGGGCTCGTCGACGGGCTTCGCGTCCACGACCGGATCGATCGGCGCGCTC
>DASZPU010000339.1:0-17803 GCA_035550195.1 Nannocystaceae bacterium | reverse complement strand
CAGCCGGCGCACTCGCTCGGCGCGGGGCTCGATGGGGCCGAGCGGACGCACGAGCCACACGTCGATGCGCAGCTCGGGCTCGCGCTCGCCGACGATGCGCAAGAGCTCGATCCAGGTGACGAGCGCCTGCGGCGATGCGGGATCGATGAACGCGTCGAGCTTCGTCGCGGCGTCGTCGGGGCCGAGCGTGAGCGCGGCCGCGGCCTCGTCGGGGCAGGTGGCGGCGGGCGGTGCGGCGAGCGCGACGAAGAGGGGGAGCGCGAGCACGGCTTGCCCGAGGATGGTGCCACGTCGCGCGATCGCTTTGCTATGGTGCAGGCCGTGACGGTGCTGCGCATGCGAGCGATCGCGGTGGTGTGCACGCTCGCGCTCGCGGGCGGCGATGCGATCGCCGCGGGTCCGCGTGCGTATGCGGGGCCGGAGGATGCACCGGTCGGCGATCCGCTGCGCAACGATGCGACGCGCGAGAGCGGGACGAGCGAGCCCGAGGTCGTGCCGCCGGTCGAGACGCCGCCGGTCGAGACGCCGCCGGTCGACGATCCGACTGCGCCCACCGAACCGCCGGCGAGCGACGACGCGGAGGATGACGAGGTCGTCGAAGGCGAGAGCTTCGCGACCGATCGCGAGTCGGTCGCGGACGCGGTCGACGACTACGACGAGCTGCGCGACAGCCCCGAAGGACAGATCGCGACGCGGCACGTCCGCGGCGGCATCATCATGACCGCGACCGGCGGCGTGATGATCATCGGTGCCGCGATCCTCGGCGGCACCGATCCGTGTCGTCGCCTCGCGGGCAACTCGTGCATGACCAGCGCACGCAATCGCGGCGCGCTCGTGATGGGCATCCCCGGTGCGCTCATCCTCGGGGCCGGCCTCGCGCTGCTCGGGGTCGGCATCGCGAAGCGCCGCCGCATCGCGGCAGGCGTCCAAGCCGATCGCACCAGCGCCGGCCTGACGATCTCCGGCCGGTTCTAGCCTTGGTCGTGCGCGCAGTCGTGTCGGATCAGCGTGCGCAGGTGAAGGTGGAAGGCTTCGCACTCTGGCGATGCACGATGACGAGCGCGGCGATCGAGCCCGCCAATGCGAGCGCGCTCGCGCCTGCGGCCGCGCCGGCGAGGCCGCGTCCGAGCTTGGTGTCGCTCGTGGCCGCGCCCGCGATCGATCCGCCCATCGCCGCGCCCGACATCACCGTCGCGACGACCAGCCACGGCTTCGCCTTCGATTGCTTCGGCGGCGCCGCGCGGGCGTCGAGCACGGTGGTGCTGCCCGGAGCGAGCGCCATCGTGTGCTCGCCTTTCGGACCCGCGAGGCGATGATCGCCGGGCGTGAGCACGCGCTCCGCTTCACCGCGACGATCGAGCGGCACCTCGACGCCGTCGATGCACGCACGCCCCGACGGCTCGCCCTGCACGTGCACGAACGCGAGCAACGGACGCAACGCGTCGCGCTCGGCCTTCGCTTCGCTGCGCTCTTGCTCGGTCGGCGCCCGTCGACCGAGCTCGTCGAACGCGAGCCATGCTCCACGCGGATCACCGGAGCGCGCGCGCGAGAGCGCGAGGTTGTAGAGCGTCCACGCGTGGGGCAAGAGCGCATGGGCCCGCTCGAAGCGCTCGGCCGCGAGCGGATAGTCGCCGCGATCGAACGCGGCCTCGGCATCCGCGAATGCGGCCGCGGCCTCGCGTCGTGAAGCGTCCGCGCTGTCGTCGATCGCCGGTGCACCGCGCCGCAAGCCTCCGCGCGGTGCCTCGCTGCGCAGCTCGATCGCCCACGGTGACGCGTGGGCCGGACGCAGGTATGCGGCCACGAGCAGCAGCACGAAGCCCGCGAGCAGGCGTTGGACGGCGACGCGCCTCACGGACCCGCGTACGGATTCGGCTTGAGCGCGCGCGCTCGCTTGCGCCGCCCGGTGGGCGCGCGCGTGGGCTCGACCGGCGGCGCTTCGATCGTCGCCGCGAGCGTCGGCGGCGGGGCGATCGGCATCGGCACGAGCTGGACCTGGGGCGGCGGAGCAGGGGGCGCGGGCGCAGGCGTGGGCGGTGAAAGGCCGAGCTCAGTGGCGAATCGTGTGGCGATGCGCGGCGCCGCGTCGCTCGCGAGCGAGGCCGCGTCGTCGCCCTGGGCCGCGACGAGCTCCGTGCGATCGGCGAAGCGCGTCACCACGAACGCGATCGCAGCGGCCGCGACCGCGGTGGCGGTCAGCATCGCCCAGAGCTTGCGGGGCTTGCGAATGGGCAGCTCGGCGGGCGGCGGTGCCGGCAGTGCGACCGCGACCGCGGACACGATCTCGCCGAGCTCGTGCTGCAGCGCCGCGAGGTCGGCACCTTGGTGCGCGAGCTCCTGCTCGAGCGCGTCGGCGAGCTCGGCCGCGCTCGCGAAGCGCTGCGCCGGATCGCGTTGCAAGCAGGTGAGCACGATCTCGATGAGCCCCGGTGCGAGCCCGCGCTCGCGCAGCGGCTCGGCCATCGCCGAGCCTTCGCACGCGATGAGCGTCTCGTGGGTGGTGCGGCTGTCGTCGTCGCCGAACGGCAGCTTGCCGACGAGCAGCTCGTACAACACGGAGCCGAGCGAGAACACGTCGCTGCGGGCATCGACCGGCAACAGCTGCGCCTGCTCGGGGCTCATGTACGGCAGGCGTCCGCACAGCACTCCGACCTGCGTCACCTCGGGACGCTCGGCCATCTTCGCGAGCCCGAGATCGATGAGCACCGCGCGACCGTGGCGATCGATCATCACGTTGTGCGGCGACAGATCGCGATGCACGGCCTGCATCGGCTTGCCGTGCTCGTCGACCGCGACGTGCAACGCATGCACGCCGCGCGCGATCATCGTGATGATGTACGCGGCCTGTCGCGGTCGCAGTGGCACGCTGCGATGCAGCATGAGTCGACGCAGATCGACGCCGTCGATCAGCTCGAGCGCGAGGAAGTCGAACCCGCTCTGGTTGCCGACGTCGATCGTCGACACGACGTTCGCGTGGCGCACACGCGAGGAGAGCCGCGCCTCGTCGAGGAAGCGCGTGCGCAGCAACGGATCGAGGTGCGGATGCAGCACCTTGAGGGCGAACTCCCGGGCGAAGCCGCCGTTGCCGACCGCGCGCGCCAGATACACCGTCGACGTTCCCCCTCGTGCGAGGCGGCCGACGAGCTCGTAGCGCCCCAGCCGGGACGTTGCTCTCGCGCGAGTTTGCGGCGCTGACATCGGTGGTTGGCGGTCGCGACGTCCCGTGAGTAGGATGGGCCGCCGACGGCGGATGCCAGCTTCGAGCCTAGCCGACATGACGGCGCAAGCCGATAGTCTTTTGTATGGATGGTGTGCGCGTGCACTGGGCCGACTGGGCGCGGATGTGCGGATTCGTGAGCACGCCGAGAACTCGGTGCGCGCGCTCGGTCCCGCCCGCGTCTTCGCGGCGCCGATGTGCGATGCGCCGGCGATCTCGTTCGCGCACGGCCTGCGCGCGCACGCAGGCCCGCCGTGCGCGTGCATCGAGGTCGAGGGCGTGCCGAACTTGTTGCACGAGCTCGTGCACGTGATGCTCGCCGGCCGCTTGGACGACGATCACGGCTTCGACTACCAAGCGATCCCGTACGATCTCCAGCGCGCCGACGGACGCGCGGTGTTGTGGAACGAGCTGTCGGCCTGCGTCGTCAGCTGTGCGTATCTGCTGCCCGCGGCGCCCGACGCGGGGCACTGGGCGCGTGTCGATGCGTGGTTCGACGAGCAGCTCGGGATCCAACCGGTCTTCTACGGCCGCGAGCACGACGCGGCGCAGTTCTTCGCCGAGCTGCCCGCGCGCACCCATGCATGGGCCGACGAGCTCGCGCGCGTCACCACCGTCGCGTACGACCGCTGTGCTGCGCTGTTGCGTTGGGCGGGCGCGCCCGACGAGGTCGCCGAAGTCGCGACGCGACTCGACTTCGCCGCGCTGTGGCAGCGACGCGCGTGCGGAGTCGCGGCATGAGCGAAGGCAACCGCGCCCTGCGCGTGCTCCGAGCGATCGCGGCGTTCCTCGTGCGCGAGCGTTGGGCGATCGTCGTGCTCGTCGCATCGCTGCTCGTGCGCGTGCACTGGAACCTGCGCGTGCACCCGCCGGGCGACTACGTCTACTCGGACATGAACGGCTACGTCGGCCGCTCCGCGCAGCTGTGGGCCGATTTGTGGGGCAAGCGCGAGTACGCCGGCTTCTACCCGTGGGGCACGCACGTGCTCATCCACGGCCTCGAGCGCGTGCTCGGCAAGGGCAACCTCGTCGGCGTCGGCGTGGTGTTCGCGACCTTCGGCGCGCTCGTGTCGATGTTCGGCTACCTGATCGCGCGCCGCGTCACTCGCTTCGCTTGGATCGCGCCGCTGGTCGGCTTGATCCTCGTCTTCGACTATCCGCTCATCTCGCTGTCGGGCTACTTCCTCAGCGAGACTCCGTTCGCGGTCGGGCTCATGATCGGCACGTGGGCGCTGCTGCGCGTCGTCGATCACGGTCGCGGCTACGACGCATGGATCGCCGGTGTCGCGATCGCGTTCGCGACGGTGATGCGCCCGCAGATCCTCGTCAGCGTCGCGCTGCTGCTCCCGCTGTGGTTCTTCGGTCGCAAGCTCTGGCCCAAGCTGTCGCTCGGCATGCTCGTGCGCGCCGCGATCCCGCTCGCACTGATCCTCGGCTTCTCCGCGGCGCGGCTGCACTACCACACCGATCGTTGGGGCCTCATGTCGGAAAACGGCAGCTTCAACGCCGTGTTCGGCCGCTGCCACGTGGGCAAGATCATCGCGCTGCCCGATCGCCCCGGTCGCTCGCGCACCGTCTTCGGTCCACCACCGCTGCTGCAGCTCGGCAAGCGTGGCACCACGGCACCCGACAGCTGGCCGCAGCTCGACCCTGCGATCGACACGCACTTCTACTATTACGGCTATATCGGCGACGCCGAGATCCACCGCGACTACATGCGCCAGTGCATCGCCGCGAAGGGGTGGGGCAAGCAGCTCGAGTACGCGCTCGTGAACGTGCTGATGCTGTGGCGCTACAACATCATCTGGCCCGACTCCGGCAAGTCGCAGTGGGCGCCCAACGCGACCAAGTGGGGCATGATCCACACCCACACGTTCGCGATCCCGGCGGTGCTCGCGATGCTGATCGTGTTCGTCCCGAGACGGCACCCCAAGCTCGCGCTCGTCGCGATCCATCTGTGGGCGGCGGTCATCACGGCCGCCATCTACTTCGGAGACGTGCGGCTACGCACGCCCTACGACCCCTTCATCGTGCTGATGGCGCTCGAGCTCTGCGCCATGATCGGGCTTGCGGCCTGGTCTTGGTGGTCTGCGCGCCGTTTCGCGCGAAAGCAGCACCGAAACTCCGGAAACAGCTCCGGGGTCGAAGCGGTTGGGCCCGCTCCCTGACGCGCATGCCGACCTCGCGCTCGACCGCCAGCTTGCCTCTTTCTGGGTTGCCGATCATGGCAGCGATCGCGGGCTTCCTGCTCGGCGAGCCGATGGCCCACGCCGCGCCGACGTTGCAGAGCGATCTGCCGTCGATGGTCCTCGAGCGCACGTGGGACATCGTCGAGATCGGAGTGAGCTGCGTGGATCAGCTCGAGGCCGCGAGCTCGTGGGTCGCGCTGCAAGTCGGTGGTGATCCGAGCAGCTGCAACTCGATGCGTGGCTTCGGCGTCGCCTTCCTCGCGCTCGCGGCGGTCGTCGTGATCGCGCTCGGACGCATGCGACTGTCGGCCGAGCACAAGCGCCTCGATCTCGCGCGCCGCTTGATCGAGCAAGGCCTCGAGCCACCGGCGGGTCTGCTCTCCGCACCTGCGCGCGCCGATCTTCGTCGCGGTCTCGTGCTCGGCTTCGCGGGGCTCGGCCTCGTGGTCGCGGGGTGGCTGCTCGGAGATCGCGGGCTCTCGGCCGGAGGATTGGTGCCCGCGTTCATCGGCGCGGGATATCTCGCGAGCTTCCGGCTCGCACGACGCTCGGAGGAACGGTGAGCGCAGGCGTACGTACGCTGCCGCTCGGCGTGGCGATCGCCACGCCCGAGCTCGGGGCCGAGGTCGAAGACGACACCGTGCTCGTGCGCCGCGCGGCCGAAGGCACGCGCACCGCATTCGCGGAGCTCGTGCGTCGCCATCAAGGCAAGGTGCGGGGCTTGTTGCTGCGCTTGTGCGGCGATCGGACGCTCGCCGACGATCTCGCGCAAGAGGTCTTCCTGCGGGCCTATCGCGGGCTCTGTGGCTTCGAAGGCCGCTCGAGCTTCAGCACGTGGCTGTATCGCATCAGCTACAACGCGTATCTCAACCACAGCACCCGCACGCGCAAGTGGAGCGCGCTGCCGAGTGGCTACGATACTGCCACCGCTGCGCCGGACGACGCCCACTCGCCGCCGCGATCGGATCTGCGTCGCGATCTCGATCTCGCCGTCGCCACGCTGCCCGAGCGCTATCGCGGCGTCGTGGTGCTCTACTACCTCCAAGATCTCTCGTATCCCGAGATCGCCGAGATTCTCGACGTACCGCTCGGCACCGTGAAGACGCATCTGCATCGCGCGAAGCGATTGCTCCGCACCAAGCTCCACGGCTGGGACGTCGCGCTCGATCGCGACGAGCTCGACGACGTCGAGGAGGATGCGTCGTGAGCGACGACGTGCGCGCCGCGTTGATCGAAGCCGAGGTGCCGCGCGCCGCGTTGCGTCGCGATCCCAGCGGACGCAGCTGGCTCGGTCGCGATGCGGAGGATCCCGAGAGCGCGCCCGACATCGCACGCTTCGTCGAAGGCGAGCGCGCGTTGTTCGACGAGGCCGACGTCGGGTCCGATCCGCTGTTCACCGCGCGGGTGCTCGCGGCGCTGCCGCAGCGTCCGGTCGGGGCCGGCTTGTCCGCGCGCCGCCGGCTCGCGGTGCTCGCGGGCGGCTATCTCGCGGCCGCCGTCGTCGGTTGGCTCGCGCTCGACAGCGAGAGCGCGACCGTCTCCGGCGTCGCAACGGTGGCCCACGGCGCGATCGACTCGCTCGAGGGCACGCCCTTCGTGGTGCTCGCAGCGGTCGCCCTTGCAGTGGTGCTCGCGGCGATCGCTTTGCTCGGCCGCCCGACCCATACTACGCCCGCATGAGCGAGGCCGACGCCGCGGGCGTCCGACATCCTGCCTGGGCGTTGGTCCCGGACGCGCAGTGGAACGACTGGCGCTGGCAGCTGCGTGAGCGCATCACGACGCTCGCGCAGCTCGAGCCGCTCATCGATCTCACCGACGAAGAGCGCCAGGGCATCACTGCGCGTGCACAGGCATTCCCGTTCGCGGTCACGCCGTACTACCTCTCGCTCATCGGCGCGCCCGGCTGTCCGATCCGTCGCCAGGCGATCCCGCATGTCGACGAGCTGCGCACGACGCCGTGGGACATGCGCGACCCGCTGGCGGAGGACGAGCACAGCCCGGTGCCGATGCTGACCCATCGCTACCCCGATCGCGCGCTGCTCTACGTCACGCACAACTGCCCGGTGTATTGCCGCCACTGCACGCGCGCGCGCAAGGTCGGCGATGCGACGAGCGCACCTTCACGCGACGAGCTCGACGCGGCGATCGACTACCTGCAGCGCACACCGGCGGTGAAAGACGTGCTGGTGTCGGGCGGCGATCCGCTGAGCCTCTCCGACAAACGGTTGGTCGAGATCGTCGCGCGCCTGCGCGCGATCCCCAGCATCGACGTGATTCGCTTGTGCACGCGCAATCCGGTGACGCTGCCGCAGCGCATCACCGACGAGCTCGTCGCGGCGTTGCGCCCGTATCATCCGCTCTACGTCAACACGCACTTCAACCATCCACGCGAGTGCACGCCCGAGGCTGCGCGCGCGCTCGCACGACTCGCCGATGCGGGCTTCGTGATCGGCAATCAGATGGTGTTGCTCGCGGGCATCAACGACGACCCGGCGATCGTCGAAGCGCTCGGGCGTTGGTTGCTCCGCAATCGCTGCCGCCCGTACTACATGTTCCAGTGCGACCCCGTCGCCGGCACCGCTCATCTGCGCACCCCGATCCGCGCGGGCCTCGCGATCCTCGACCAGATGCGCGGCCGGGTGAGCGGTCTCGCGATCCCGCAGTACGCGGTCGACCTGCCCGGCGGCGGGGGCAAAGTGACGCTCGTCCCAGATCGCCTCGTGCGTGTGGAAGGCGGGCAGAGGGTGTTTCGCGACGCGTGGGGCCGTCCGTACACCTATGTCGACGACGTCGGCTGAGCCGCGCGCCCCCGAATCGGGCCTCGCGAGCGGCGGCGCCGGATGCATACTCCGCGGCGGGGCGCCGTCCCAAGCCCCTACCGAACCCCATGCGCATCGCCACGATCGCCTACAGTGCCCTCGCCGTGCTCGCATCCTCGATCCCCAGCCCGGCGTCGGCGGAAGGTGGCGAGGTGAACATCCTGGTGTTGCGTGAGAACGGGGCGGGCTCGGCTGCGACGGCGCAGTCGTACATCGACACGCTGATGAGCCACGTCGCGAAGGTCAACGGTTGGCCGTCGGCGAAGGGCTCGTATCACACGAAGCGCAACGCGGCGAAGAAGTACATCGACGCCTCGAAGCCGCACTACGGCATCCTCTCTTTGTCGGCCTTCCTCGCGCTGCGCAAGCCGCTGGGCTTGAAAGTGTTGGGGCAGGCGGAGGTCGAAGGTGGTGGTGGCGCGCAGTACTACGTGGTGAGCAAGACGCAGAGCGATCTCGCCGGCTGCAAAGGCAAGACGCTCGCGACCAACCATGGCAGCGACAGCGTGTTCATCGACAAGGTGGTCGCGGCCGGCGCGTTCACGCTGGCCGACTTCACGATCGTCACGACGACGCGTCCGGTGCAGACGTTGAAGAAGGTGCTCGGGGACGAGGCCGAGTGCGGGCTCATCGACGACGCGCAGATGGCCGATCTGCACAACCTCGAAGGTGGCGCGGCGGTGCATCCGGTGTGGTTCTCCGCCACGATGCCGCCGATGGCCGTGGTGGCGTTCGACAGCGCGCCCGCCGACGAGGCCAAGACGTTCAAGGCCAAGCTCGGCGAGGTGTGCACGGGCGACGGCGAGCGCTCGTGTGCGCAGGCAGGGCTCAAGTCGCTGAAGGACGGCGACGACGCGGCCTACGCCAAGGTCGTCGCCGCCTACGGGGGCTGACGATCGCAGGCGCGGCCGTGGTATGCCTTCGGGCGTGCGACGGCTGATGCTCGTCCTTCTCTGCGCCGCGGCGTGCGGGCCGAAGCCCCAGGGTGATGGGCAGACCACGCCGCCCGCGGCTGCGGCACGCGATCCGATGGCGATCTACGAGGCGCTCGAGGCGAAGATCGCCGCGGGCACGGACAGCGAGCAGGATCGCTCCGATGCGCTCGCCGAAGCCAGCGGCATCGCCGATGACGAGAGCGCCGCGTATGCGTTCGTGCGCGCGGCGTTGGCCGGTCGCGTCGCGGAGAACCGCGGCGCGAAGGCGGGCAAGCTCGTCACCGACTCGGAGGGCTGGGCGCTCAAGAGCATCGCGCGTGATCCGGAGTTCCGCGATCGCGCGGCGACGCAGCTGCTCGGCTCGCTGTACGTGATGGCGCCCGGTCGGCTGGTCGAGCACGGCGATTCCGAGAAGGGGCTCGAGATGCTGGAGAAGCTGGTCGAGTCGAAGCCCGACGAGCCGCGCTATCGCTTGCGACTCGCACAGGCGTACGTGCATCTCGGCGACGAGGAGCCCGCGCATCCGCACGCGTGTGCGAGCCTGGCCGGACGCGCCGAGCTGCGCGGCGACGAGCAGAAGCTGCTCGATGCGCTCGTGGCCGAGCTGGGTGGCGCCGACGCCTTGAGCTGCGGCGGCTGAGGTGATTCGTGCGGCGGGCCGGCGTCCTTGCGTTGTTGCTCGCGCTCGGTTGCAACTACCGCCTCGTGCGCTGGGAACGAGAAGGTCGCCACGCCGAGGTCGTGAAGGCGGCCGAGGATGCACGGTGGCCGCCGCGACGCGCGGCTGCACGTGCACGCGCGTCGGCACTGGTCGCGCTCGATCGCAGCGACGAGGCGCGCGACGTGCTGCTCAAGGACTTTCGCCGCGGCGGTCAGCTGCGCTCGCTCGTGCAGCTCGCGGATCTCGAGCGCACGCTCGGGCTCGATGGGATCGCGGCCGTGCACTACACCCGCGTCATCGCGCTCGATCGCACGTGGCTGCGCGGCGAGACCGAGGTGTGTGCGCTGTTGCAGCGGCGTGCGCATGCGTGGAACGGCATCGGTGAAGGCGACGCCGCGCTCGACGATCTCGAGCGCGCGCGCGCGCTGTGTGGCCGCGACGATGCGGCCGCGCGCGGCAAGGCCAACGCGCTCGCGAAGCAGCGCATCGGCGTGCGTGCGCAACGGAGCTGCGGGGCCGAGCCGTGTCGCACGCCCACCGCGGGCGAGCGCGCGCGGCGGATCGAGCAAGCGCTCGCGTATGCGCGCAGCGGTGGACCCACTGTGTTGCGCGCCTTCGCACGCGCCCACGACGTGTCGCTCCCGCCCGACGCCGTCGTCTTGCTGCTGCTCGCCGACCTCACCGGCAACGGCGGCGTCGCGCTCATCGACGACGACGAGCTGCGCGGCTGGATCGGCGACGCATCACCCGAGGACTTTGCGACGCAGCTGCGCGGCCTGCAGCAGGGCGAGTCGAGCTACCTGCATCTTCGGCTCGAGCGGGTGCAAGGGCGCACGCCGGAGGGCGGCAGGGCCAGCGCGGTGCAGCGCACGCTGTGGCTCGATCGGGCGCGCATCGCCGCGGGTGCGATCGACTGGCGCGTGGTCGCGTCGGCGGGCGACGTGAACGCGGTGGAGCAGGGGCTCACCGCGATCTGGCGCCCGCGTGCGACGCCCGAGACCGGCACCGCGCCGCGCGACCCCGACTCCATTGCGCCCACCGGCAAGCATTGGTCGCTGCGCGTGCCGGTCGACGAAGGCAGCGTCGACGAGCTGCTGGTCTACGCGCGCGTGCGCGATGCGGCCGGCGATCCCGAGCTCGCGCTCGAGCTCGTGCGATCGATGGGCAGCCAGGCGCACGAGCCGGCGATCGCGAACGCGATCGCGGAGTCTGCGGTGCGTGCCTTGGCGTGGGGCCGACCGTGGTTGGCGCTCGCGATCGCCGAAGCCGATGCACGCGTCGATCTCGATCCGTTGCGCGCCGCAGCGGCGAGCGCAGTGCTGCTCTCGCAGGCGCTGTGCGAAGGCGAGTGCGCCGAAGATGCCGAGGACATCGCGGCGATCGAGCGCGTCACCGGCGAAGGTTGGGCCGCGGGCGTGCGCGCGCGGCTGCGCGAGCTCGCGTTCGATCGCACGCGCGAGCTGCCGCGCGCCGGTGCGTGCACGAGCGTCGCCGAAGCGCTCGCGCCCGAGCAGGTCACGCCGCTCGGTGAGGCGCTGACGCTCGCACTCCGCGAGCCCGATGCCCCGGGTCTCGCGCGTGCGCTGGCGCGCGCGATCGAGTCCGATCCGGTGCTCGCGTGCAACGGCGCGGTGGTGCTGCCGCTCTTGCTCGCGCGCAACGATCGTCTCACCGCGGCTCGGCTCGCCGAAATGCTCGCGCACGGACCCGAGCTCGACGGCGCGCCGGCGATCGGCCTGCATGCCGCGCTCGCGCTGCTCGCCGGTGAGCCCGAGCGCGCGCGTCATCTCGCGATCCGAGCGGCCGCCACCGCGGAGGACCCCGCGCAAGCCTGGCGCGCGCACGCACGAGTCGGCCGCGCGCTCGGTGATCGCAACGCCGAGCTCATCGGTCTGCGCGAGGTCGTGCTCGCGAGCAGCGGGCTCGCGCATCGCGACGCGAGACGGGAGCTGCTGTTGCGCGGGCTCGGTGATGCGTGGTCGTCGTGGGGCGCACGCGACACGCCGGCGGGCCGCGAAGCGATCCGCAAGAACGTCGTCGATCATCTCGCCGAGCTCGCTCCGGGCGAACGTTGGCGCGAGCGCGAGCGCATCATCGAGGAGATCGTGCAACGCCCGTGGTACGCGGTCGATGCGATCTCGTGGCTGCGCGCCGCGGTCTTGCCCGACGACGTCGAGCCCGCGCACGCGATCGCGAAGCTGCGACTGGGCGTCGGCACATTGCCCGACGAGCCCGCGGTGTGGAGCGACGAGCTGCTCGCACTGCAGATCGCAGCGCGCAAGGTCGCCGTCTTCCCCGTTGCGACCACGGTGCTCGGCGATCCGCGTCGCTTCGTGCGCTCGCGCCTCGCGTTGGCCCGTCACGCGCGCGACTGGCCGGTGCGACGACGCGCGGCCGTCGGGCTCGCGACCTTCGGCAGCCCCTCCGAGCGCGCGCTCGCGATGGCCGAGCTGTTCGCGATGGCGAGCCCGAAAGGGAAGGTCGAGCTCGAGCGCGTGCTGCTCGAAGGCCCGTCCGCAGTGGGCCCCGATGGGCGCGCGGGCGCGTTGGTCGTCGACGATCCCGAGCTCGTCGTGCGACTGGTGTCGGGGCTGCCGCTCGCGCCGGCGCTGCTGTTGCCCGAGCTCGATCCGGGCGCCGATCTACCGCCTGCAGGTCGCGAGCCCGGTGCTCCGCAGCCGCCGCGCGACGAGGCGCCATGCCGCGCGCACGCGTCACGTGGTCGGCCGCGGTGCTCGTCGCAGCGTTGCTCGCCGCGCGTGCCGACGACGGCACGTTGCTCGCGCGCGTCATGCCGGCGCTCGCACAGCGCGAGCTCGCTGCGCTCGACGAAGTCGCGGGGCTGCACGACCCGTCGCGATCACCCGATGCGCTCGCGGTCGCGATCACCTCCGACGATGCGGCCGCAGTCGCGGTCGCCGAGGCGGTCGCCGCAGATCCGGCGTATCGCATCGCCGAAGGTCCGCATCGCCTCGTCGCAGAGCTCGTCGCCACCGGCCGCGCAGGCGCGTTGCGGCTGTCGCTCGAGCGCCGCGGGTGGATGGTGCACACGCCCAAGCCCACGCGTCGCCGGCTCTTGCCCGCGCTCGCAGTCGTGCCGGTGTTGGCCGGGCTCGCCACCTGGGCGCGCTGGCGCGAGCGCGTCGTCGGCCTCGTCGTCGCAGCGGTGCTCGCCCAGCTCGCGGTCGCGTTCTGGCCGTGGCCCGCCGAGCTGCCACCCGCGGGCGCGTTCGACGATCTCACGAGCGGACCCGTCGTCGCACCGATCATCGCGCTCGCGCGCGACCTCGACGAGCTCGGCACGGCGATCGCGGCCGGCGTGATCGCACTCTGCCTCGTGCTCGCGTGGTTCGATCATCGCCGCGCGCCCACCGGGAGCGCACGCGGCCTCGCGCGCGGCGTGCTCGCGGTGCTGGCCGTGCTCGCGCTCGTCGAAGCGGCGGTACGCAGCGGCTGGGCCGCGTCGTGTCTCACGCTCGTGGGCGCCGCGACGACGACGATCGTGGTCGTCGCGTCGTTCTACGTGCCGCGCGTCTGGCACGCGCAGGGGCCCGCGCGATGAAACGCGTCGCGCTCGTGCTCGCGCTCGCCGCGTGCAACGGCCCGGTTGCCGACGGCGATCCGCAGCAGCCGCTCGCCCGCGAGCGCGCACCGATCGTCGACGACCCACCGGCACCGGTGCCGCGGCTCGAGACCTCCGATCTGTGGATCGATCTGATCGCACAGCGTCCCAGCGCGACCGTGCTGCGCCACGGCCGACTCGTCGTCGAGCTCGGCATGCGGTCCGCGCTCAAGCACCTCGCGCTCGCGCGCCTGTCCGCGTGGAAGCTCGGCGAGGACGTCGAGGAGCGTCGCGTCGGCCTCGTGATCGGCAAGACCGCCGCGCTCGATCTGCCGCTCGACGGCGAGCTCGCGCCGGCGTTGCATCCCGAGCAAGACGGACATCCCGGGCTCGCGATCGCGGTCACGCTCAAGGCGCTCGCGCCCAACCAAGCGATGACGGTGCTGTGGAACGAGCGGGTGCTCGCCCACCTCACGCTGTCGGGCGCGTGGGAGCGGCGCACGCTGTCCCTGCCGCCCGACGCGGTGCTCACCGGCGACAATCGCTTGCGGCTGCACTTCCGACGCACCGGCGAAGGCGATCGCGCGGCCGCGGTCGAACGCGTCGAGGTCGGCACGCACGACGCGATCACCACGATGCGCGAGCACGACGGGCGCGAGCCCTACGCGGTCGCGACCAGTGCCGATGCCCACACCGCGCTCGAGCTCGCGCCGGGCACGGGGCTGGCGTTCTACGTGGAGCCGCCGCGTCGCGCACGGCTCGAGCTCGACATCGCGGGCACCGGTGGCTTCGACGTGCTGGTGAGCACCACCGACGATCACGCCGCGGGTCGTCCACCGACGGTGTTGTCGCAGGAAGCGCTGCGCGAGACCGGCCAGCATCGCTCGCTCGATCTCGGTGCGTGGGGTGGGTTGCCGGTTCGCATCGAGCTGCGCACGCGCAGCGGTCGCGATCCCGATGCGGTCGCGCGGCTCGCCACCGCGAGGATCACCACGCCGCGCACCGTGCCGCTCGATCGTCGCTCGCGTGGCCCACGTGACGTCGTCATCGTCACCATCGAGGGCGCACGCGCGGACGAGGTCGAGCTCGGCGGTCGTCCGCCGCTCGACGCACTCGAAGCGCTCATGTCCGAGTCGCTCGTGTTCGAGCGCGCGTACGCGGTGTCGTCGGCGGCCGTGCCCACGCACGCCGCGTGGCTCAGCTCGGTGGTGCCGCCCGTGCACCTCACCGTGCGCGGCACGTTCGTCGCCGACAACCAGACGATGTTGCCCGAGCTGCTCGAGCGCAACGACTACTTCCGCGTGCTCGTCGGTGCCAACGCCGATCTCGGCGACGAGCGTGGGCTGGTGCAGGGCTTCGACGATCGCCGCATCGTCGGCGGCGAAGGCCAAGACGATCACGCGCGTGCGGTGCTCGGTGCGGTCGCGAATCGGTTGCGCGGGCGGAGCGGCCGCTTGTTCGTGCTCGCCGACGTGGTGGATCCGCAGCTGCCCTACGAGCCGCTGCGCGAGCTGCTCGCGGACGTCGTCGCACCGCCGCGCGCTCCGTTGCCGCAGCTCACCCACGTCTGGGCGGGCCGCGTGCGCCTCGGCAAGCACGCTCCTGACGCGCGCGAGCTCGCGTACGTGCGCCGGCTCTACCGCGGCGAGCTGCAGATGGTGTCGACGGCGCTCGGTGAGCTCGTCGATTTCCTGCGCGCCGAGAAGCGCTTCGACGATGCGATCCTCGTGGTGATGGGCGTGCACGGCGAAGAGATCGTCGAGCACGGCGGCACCGGACACGGCCACAACCTCTACGAGGAGAGCTTGCGCGTGCCGCTGCTCATCCACGCACCCGCGGTGCTCGCATCGGGACGCGTCACGACGGCGATCGATCTCGTCGACCTCGCGCCGACGATCGCCGATCTGCTCGGCTTCGCGGCACCCGCGAGCTGGCAGGGCGAGAGTCTCGTCGGTGTGATCGACGATCCCGAGCCGCCACCGCGGCTCATCGTCGCGTACCAAGGCGACGGCGCGAGGGCGGCGATCGTCGGCGACGCGAAGCTCTTCCTCGGCCCCGGCATGAGCGAGCGCTTCTTCGACCTGCAGGCCGATCCGGGCGAGACGAGCGATGCGCTCGCGACCGGCGGCGTCGCGCTGCGCATGGTCCGAACCGCGCTCGCGTGGGAGATGGCCTACGAGCAGAGCTGGCGCCGCGCGCGTTGGGGCACCGGCGCGAACCTGCGGCCCGCGTTTGCGCTGGATCAGGGGATGTAGTAATCCCGCCGGCGATGGCCGAGTCTGCCGCGGAGCTGCTCAAAGCGATTCCCAAGCTGGTCGAGACGCGCGACGTCGATCGACTCGCGAGCCTGCGCGATCACGCCGACAAGGACGTGCGCAAGGCGGTGCGCAAGGCGATCCACACGCTGAAGAGCAAGGGCATCGAGGTGCCCGAGCACGCCGCGAAGAGCTGGTCGCTCGGCGATGGCCTGCAGGCGATGCGTGGCGATCTCGCGCCGGTCGCGACCATCGATGCGCGCTCGATGCCGGGTGCGCTGCGCTTCGTCATCAGCGATCCGGTCGGTGACGGTGCGCGCTTGTTGGTCGGCACGTTGGGTCCCGACGATCGCATCCTCGACTTCCAGGCCTATCACCAGACCGACGGGCAGCGCGCTCGCACGCTGCGCGACTGGTCGCGTGCCCACGGCGATCGCGTGCTGCCGATCGATTGGTTGCGGGGCCGCATTCGCTGGGCGAGAGACGCCACCATCGCGGCCGGCTTCAGCGTGCCGCGTGCGCTCGACGAGGCACTGCATTCGCTGGGCGCGACGCCGGATACGCGACCGCCGAGCTTCCTCGGCGGCGTCACGAAGGACGCGCCGGCGTTCGAGCCCGACAAGGCCGAGGAAGTGATCGCGGGTGTGCGCGCCGATCTGTGGCCACCGCTCGCGAACCTCGACGGCATGCTGCAGAAGGCCGCGGAGCTCCACGGTGATGCGCCGCAGCCCACCGACGACGATCAACGCGTCGAGCTGATCGGCCGGGCGTGTGCGGGCGACGAGAACATCCGCAAGGGGCTGCAGGGGCCCATCGCGAACGCGCTCGAAGACGCCGGCGCGCACGCGTGGCTCATGGGCAGCGCCGCGACGGCGCGTGCGCTCGGCGAGATGGCGGATGCACTGCGCAGCAACGCAGAGCCGGAGACGCTGAAGTGGGCGCATCGCGTGCTCGGCTACCAGGTGGCGAGCTTGCTGCGCGTGGTGACGCGGGGCGGAAAGGTGCCCGTGCCGGGCATGCCGCAGCAGGCCGCGGGTCACGATCACGACCATGATCACGACCACGATCATGATCATGACCACGACCACGATCACGCGCATCACCACCATCATCACGATCACGATCATGACCACGATCATGATCACGACCACGAGCGCTGAGCTCGCGGGCTAGAGCGTGCCGAGCTGGACGGCGGCGGTAATGAAGTCGTCGCCGATCATGTGCGCGAGCAGCTCCTGAGCGCTGCGCGAGCGGTTCGTGCGCTGCTTCAGGCTGCCGCCCATCACCCCGTCGAGCGCACACGCGGCCGACAAGGTGCACGCCGGCTCGCCGGTGAGCAGCGTCGCGAGTCGCAGGTCGCTCGCTCGGATCGCGCGGCCGGTCGAGCCCGGATCGAAGGTGTGGCCCGCGAGCGCCTTGCAGCTGTCCTCGACCGACTTGAGGTGACGGCGCGGCAAGAGGTTGCGCAGCTGCGCGACCAACTCGCCGAGCACGCGGGGATCGGGATCCGCGGTGAGCGGGTTGAACACGCCCGCGACCTCGAACGATGCGGCGAGCAGCAGATCGATCGCGACCGGCGGTAGCCCGCGCACGCGCGGGGCTCCGAACGCGAGCCTTGCGAACGCGATCGACACGAGCCCCCGCATCGCGAGCTCGTCGCCGAGGTTCCACAGGTTCACGCCCAGTCGCACGGTGGGCAGCGGGTCCTGCAGGAAGATGACGGTGTTGTGGGTGTTGCTGGCCTGCAGCCGCGGCGTGCGTGCGCCCGACAGATCCGCGAGTCGGCGCGCTTGCTCGAGCAACGCGGGGCCGCCTTCGCCCTTCGGCATCGGCGCGAGATCGGAGGGGCCGATGCTGGGGAACTCGTGGCCGAGCCGCGCGACCGCACCGTCGATCGAGGCCAGCAACGCGTGCAACGGCGGCGGCTCGCCCTCGGCGAGCAACGCGAGGCGGGCATCCGCGCGATCGATGAACTGACGCAGGGCCGTCGCCGAGGGCACGCCCAGCTCGGGGACCGCTTCGCCGGTGGGCTCGATCGCAGCGACGAGCGCATCGGCCATGCGTGCGAGCGGCGGATGCACGACGCGCGCGACCTTGGCCAGCAACGCGAGGTCGCGCAGGCTCACCGCGCCGCGGGCGATGTTCGCTCCCACCGCGTTGCGAAT